>CAJMRM010000023.1 GCA_905215775.1 uncultured bacterium | reverse complement strand
CATCCTTCTTTTGTTTATCAGCTGACAGATCCGGCCTTTGGAATTGTACCCAAGGCATACTTTGAGTCAGTGGGAGAAGAGGGATTTGCAAAGGCTCCGATTGGAAGCGGACCATATAAATTAAAGGACTATGTAACAGGCGATTATTATACATTGGAGCGTTTTGAAGATTATTGGGGAGAAAAAGCAAAAACGCAGTACTTGACTATGAAAATAGTTCCGGAAGCAGGGCAGAGGACGATAATGCTGGAAACAGGGGAAATTGATGTCGCATATGAAATTCCCTATGTGGATGCAGCTAAAATTAAGGAAAACGAGGACCTTCAGTTTTTATCAACGCCATCTATGAAGATTGTAATGTTCTATCTTGACACAAAATCAGACGCTCCGCTTAAAGATAAACGTGTCCGTCAGGCAATTGAGTACGCAATTGATAAAGAGGGGATTGTTCAAGCTGTCTGCTATGGATACGGAACCGTGGCTTATGCGATTGTACCGGATTCAGTAACTGAGTATAAAGAGGTAAAAGAGCCGCATGAATACAATCTTGAAAAAGCAAAAGAACTGATGAAGGAAGCTGGGTATGAAAATGGATTTTCCATGGAAATTTGGACAAGTTCTGTGCAGACAAATACAGAAATCTGCCAAGTGGTACAGGAACAGTTAGCTGCGATCAATATTGAGGCGGAAATTCTGGTACAGGATGCTAATACCATTGATACCCGAGTAGATGCTGGTGATGAATATGGTTTATCTTTACATTTTTATTCCTGTAACAGTGGACACGCAGAGTATACATTATCAAATATCCTGCCTACTGGTACATTGAGAAACGATTCAAGATTCAGTAATCCAGAATACGATGCAAAATATGAAGAATGGCTGGTTACTGTTGATGAAAAAAAGAGAGATGAGCTTCTTACCAGAATGTATGAGATCCAAAATGAAGAAACACCAGTAATTCCACTTTATAATGAAGTGAAGATTCTGGGAGCAACAAAAAATCTGGATGGTTTCCAGTTAAGCCGTATAGGCGCTCATGAATATACAAACGCAGTTGTTTATGAAGAGTAGATAATAGCGGATCTGATTTTAGTAAGATAAAGCAGAGGAAAGATAAGGTGTACAGATAACCGGAGCTGTACACCTTATTTTCTACCTATTTAGGACTTTTTCATTCAGTATTGAATCTGCTCATGGCCAATGCTATAATTTTAAAGAAAATGTATCACACAAGGGAGAACGCATATGTACGACGTGACAGCCATCGGAGAGCTTTTGATCGATTTTGCAGCCAGGGATACGGACGCCGCCGGATATCCCACCATGAAGGCAAACCCGGGCGGAGCGCCTGGGAATTTTCTGGCGGCTCTCAGTAAATATGGGTTCCGGACCGCATTTCTGGGGAAGGTGGGAACGGACGCCTTTGGCGGGCTGCTTCTTCATACCCTAAGAGAGGCTGGAATCGAGACAAAAGGGATCCGGCAGGACGGTACAGTGTTCACGACCCTGGCCTTTGTTACCTTTGACGCCGGCGGGGACCGGTCCTTCAGCTTCGCCAGAAAACCGGGGGCGGATACAAGGCTTTCATTTGAAGAGCTGGATCTGGCCCTCATCGATCAGGCGAAGGTCTTCCATTTCGGCACCTTAAGCCTCACGGACGAGCCGGTCCGGACGGCGACGAAAAAGGCGGTGGAATACGCCAGGGAAAAGGGAAAATGGATCACCTTTGACCCGAATCTGCGGCTTCCGCTGTGGAGCACGCCGGATGCAGCCCGAGAGCAGATCCTCTGGGGTCTTTCCAAGGCGGATGTGGTAAAGATTAGTGACGAGGAAGCGGAATTCCTCTGGGGGATCACCGACGAACAGAAGGCGGCTGAAAAGCTCCGGAAGGAATTCGGCGTGAAGCTTGCCATGGTGACCATGGGCTCCCGGGGCGCGTATCTCTCCAATGAAAAAGCGGCTGCCTGGGCGGTCTGTCCCCATGTGAAGCCGGTGGATACCACAGGAGCCGGAGATATTTTCGGAGGCAGCGCTGTGTCCATGCTTTTAAGGACCGGGAAGGCCCCGGAGGAGCTGGATGAAAAAGAACTGGCCGCCATAGGCGCTTTCGCGTCCGCAGCGGCCAGCCTGTCCACAGAAACGCCCGGAGGGATCCCCAGTATCCCGCCGGAGGAGGAGGTCCTTAAAAAGCTCCGGGAATCAGAAAACGTATAAAGAAAGGGGAAGGGTCAGGCCAGATAGCTCCGCATGGTCTTCAGTGCGTTTTTCTCCAGCCTGGAGACCTGGGCCTGGCTGATGCCCACCTCCTCCGCTACCTCGGTCTGGGTGCGGCCTTCATAAAAGCGCATGCGGATGATGTTCCGCTCCCGGTCCGGGAGCCGTTTCATGGCCTCGTTTAAGGAAAGCTGCTCGATCCAGTTTTCCTCCCTGTTTTTCTTATCGCTGATCTGGTCCATGACATAAAGGGGATCGCCGCCGTCGGTATAGACAGGCTCATAAAGGCTCATGGGCGTCTGGATGGCGTCCATGGCGTAGGTGATCTCCTCTTTGCTCAGACCCACCTCATCGGCAATTTCCATGATGGTGGGTTCTTTCATGTTTTTTTTCATGAGATTTTCTCTGGCGTAGATGGCTTTGTAGGCAGTGTCCCGCAGGGAGCGGCTGACACGGATGGAATTGTTGTCCCGGAGATACCGGCGGACCTCCCCAAGGATCATGGGGACCGCGTAGGTGGAGAAACGGACGTTCTGGGTGATGTCGAAATTGTCGATGGCCTTGATGAGGCCGATGCATCCGATCTGGAACAGGTCGTCCACGTTCTCGTTATTTCCGGAGAAACGCTGGATGACGCTTAACACAAGACGCAGATTTCCTTTGATGTAATCCTCCCTGGCCTGCTTATCGCCGGCCAGGATCCTTTTAAAAAGCTCTTCCTTCTCTTCTGTGGTAAGCAGCGGCAGCTTTGCCGTATTGACTCCGCATATTTCAACCTTATAACCGGACATATCCTTACCTCCTGGGTCATTCTCTGGATTTTGCTATATTGAGAATGATGTACGGTTTTGGTAAGGATTATACCGGAGGCCGGCTGGTAAATTTTGCAGGCCTGTTTTAGCGCGTTATTCCGGCATGTTCTGACGGTAAAGGATCAGAAGGCCCCGCAGCAGGAGATCCGCGTCGTAAATGATCTTATGGGTACAGAGGGGAGTGATGAACCGGGACATGCCTCCGGTGGCCACCAGGGTCGCCGGTTCTCCTAACTCTGCCTCCATCCGGTCGATGAGCCCGTCCAGCATGGCGGCGTTGCCGTACATGATGCCGTTTCTCATACATTCGATGGTATTTTTTCCGATGGTCCGTTTGGGAACGTCCAGGTTGATCCTGGGAAGCTGGGCCGTATTGGACACCAGGGAATTTAAGGCGACCTTGACGCCGGGCAGGATCACGCCGCCGATATAGGAGCCTGCCTTGTCCACCACGTCCATGGTGGTGGCGGTCCCCATGTCGATGATGATGATGGGGCCCTCATATCTTGCAATGGCAGCCACAGCGGCCACGATCCGGTCGCCGCCCACGGCCTTGGGGTTGTCCATTTTAATGTTTAAGCCGGTCTTCATGCCGGAGCCCACTAAAAACGGCCGTTTTCCGGTGATCTTTTTTACGGCCGAGGAAAGAGGGGCGTTTAAGGGCGGTACAACGGAAGAGATGATGGAGCCCTCGATGTCGCTTCGTTTTATTTTGTGTATTTCCAGGATGTTTTTCAGCATGATGGCGTATTCCAGGCTGGTCTTGCGGTCGTCGGTGGTGATCCTCTCTTCAAAATATGTGGCCTGGTCATCCAGCCCGCCCACGACGATATTGCTGTTTCCCATGTCTACGGCTAAAATCATAAAGAAAACTCCTTCCACATTTGAATCGTAAGTGATATAATTAAGTGCTATGTACGATCATTATTTTTTAATGAAAGTGATTTTACCACAAAATAATCGGAAATACAACGGAGGATTCCAAAATGTTGAAGGGAAAAACAGTGCTTTTATGCGTGACAGGGAGTATTGCGGCCTATAAGATCGCTTATCTGGCCAGCGCGCTGAAAAAATTAAGGGCCGACGTCCATGTGATCATGACAGAAAACGCCACCAATTTCATCAATCCCATTACCTTCGAGACGCTGACCGGGAATAAGTGCCTGGTGGACACCTTTGACCGGAATTTTGAGTTTTCCGTGGAGCACGTTTCCCTGGCAAAGCTGGCGGATGTGGTGCTGGTGGCTCCGGCCTCTGCCAATGTGATCGCGAAGCTGGCCCATGGCCTGGCTGACGATATGCTGACCACCACCGTTCTGGCCTGCACCTGCAAAAAGATCATAAGCCCTGCCATGAACACCCGGATGTTTGAAAATCCCATTACCCAGGATAATTTAAGGATCTGTGAACGGTACGGGATGGAGGTGATCTCCCCGGCCAGCGGCTATCTGGCCTGCGGGGATACGGGAGCCGGGAAAATGCCGGAGCCGGAGGTGCTGCTCCAGTATATTTTAAAGGAGATCCGGTATGAAAAGGATCTGGCCGGGAAAAAGATCTTAGTGACCGCCGGTCCCACCAGGGAGGCCATCGATCCGGTCCGCTACATCACCAACCATTCCACCGGGAAGATGGGATACGCCATTGCGAAGACCGCCGCGTACCGGGGAGCCCAGGTGACTCTGGTCACAGGACCGGCGGAGGAAAAGCCGCCCATGTTCGTGGACCTGGTGCCAGTGGAGAGCGCGAAGGAGATGTTTGAGGCCGTGACCGCCAGGAGCGCAGGGCAGGACGCCATCATAAAGGCAGCGGCGGTGGCCGATTACCGGCCAAAATTCGTCAATACGGAAAAGACGAAGAAAAAGGACGGGGATATGGCCATCCAGCTTGAGCGCACTGACGATATCCTAAAATGGCTGGGAGAGCATAAGGAAAAGGGCCAGTTCCTCTGCGGCTTTTCCATGGAAACGGAGCACATGCTGGAAAATTCCAGGGCAAAGCTGGAAAAGAAGAATCTGGACATGATCGTGGCCAATAACCTGAAGGTGGATGGGGCCGGCTTCGGCACCGATACCAACGTGGTGACGCTGATCACCAGGGAGAAGGAGACAGAGCTTCCCAAGATGTCCAAGGAGGACGTGGCCGGAAGGATCCTGGATGCTGTTTTTGGGGCGGATGAGGAAGAAAAGGCGGATTTTTAGGACGGAGTGCGCCCGGCGTTCCGGGGAGCTCCGGATTTCCTGTCCGGACGGCCCAGATTATACTTGACGAATGGTGAATTTATTGGCAAAATAAGGATGTTGTGATTTTAAGACGTTTGAATTGGAGGTTTTCCATTGGCAGCTTTTGCAGATGAAATAAAGAGACGGCGCACCTTTGCGATCATTTCGCACCCGGACGCCGGTAAGACGACACTGACTGAAAAATTCCTTCTTTACGGCGGAGCCATCAATCTGGCGGGAACCGTAAAGGGAAGGAAGGCCACAAAGCATGCGGTCTCCGACTGGATGGAGATCGAGAAGGAGAGGGGAATTTCCGTTACCTCTTCGGTTTTACAGTTTAATTATGAAGGCTACTGCATCAATATCCTGGACACGCCGGGCCATCAGGACTTCTCGGAGGATACCTACCGGACCCTTATGGCTGCGGACTCGGCGGTGATGGTCATCGACGGCTCCAAGGGTGTGGAGGCGCAGACCATCAAGCTTTTCAAGGTCTGTGTGATGCGCCATATCCCGATCTTTACCTTTGTGAACAAAATGGACCGGGAGGCCAGGGATCCCTTTGAGCTGATGAGCGAGATCGAAGAGGTCCTGGGGATCCATACCTGCCCCATCAACTGGCCCATCGGCTGCGGAAAGAATTTTAAGGGCGTATACGACCGTCAGACAAAGCAGATCACCACCTTCACGGCCGCCATGGGAGGCCAGAAGGAGGTAGCCAGCAGGACCTTCGACGTGGAGGGCGCGGATGTGGACTCCATCATCGGCCAGGATTACCACGCCCAGCTTAGGGATGATATCGAGCTTTTAGACGGAGCCAGCGATGAATTTGACCAGGAGTTAGTAAACCGCGGCGAGCTTTCTCCGGTGTTCTTCGGTTCGGCTCTGACCAACTTCGGCGTGGAGACATTCCTGGAGCATTTCTTAAATATGACCTCCTCCCCGCTCCCCAGAAAGACTCTGGACGGCCAGGTGGATCCGTTTGATGAAAAGTTTTCCGCCTTTGTATTTAAGATCCAGGCCAACATGAACAAGGCCCACAGGGACAGGATCGCGTTCATGCGGATCTGTTCCGGAAAGTTTGAGGCCGGAATGGAAGTGAACCATGTCCAGGGCGGGAAGAAGATCCGTCTGACCCAGCCCCAGCAGCTGATGGCGGAGAGCAGAAAGATCATCGAGGAGGCTTACGCCGGAGACATCATCGGCGTATTCGATCCGGGTATTTTCTCCATTGGCGATACCTTATGCGCTCCCGGCGGGAAATTCCAGTTTGAGGGGATCCCCACCTTTGCTCCCGAGCACTTCGCCAGGGTGCGCCAGATGGATACCATGAAGAGAAAGCAGTTTATCAAGGGCATCAGCCAGATCGCCCAGGAGGGAGCCATCCAGATCTTCCAGGAGTTCAATACAGGCATGGAGGAGATCATCGTAGGCGTTGTGGGCGTCCTGCAGTTCGAGGTGCTGACCTACCGCCTGGAGAACGAGTACAACGTGGAGGTAAAGCTGGAGCAGCTTCCCTTTGAGTATATCCGGTGGATCGAGAATCCGGGCGAGGTGGATGTGGCCAGGATCCAGGGTACCTCCGATATGAAGCGGATCTGTGATCTGAAGGGCAATCCGCTGCTCCTGTTCATCAATAGCTGGAGCGTCGGGATGGTGGAAGAGAGAAACCCGGGCTTAAGGCTGGCTGAGTTCGGACGGAACTAATCGCAGGGCTGTCTGAACGATCATGATATAATAAGGAAAGGAAGGATCCTATGAGCAAGATCGAGCTTGTGCGTGCGGCTATGGTAGAGGCCATGAAGGCCAAGGATAAGGACAGGAAGGATTCTCTGTCCATGCTTTTATCTGCTTTAAAGAATGCGGAGATCGACAAGCGCTCTCCCCTGACCGAGGACGAGGCCAATGCAGTGATCAAAAAGGAATTAAAGCAGACCAAGGAGACCATGGATACGGCCCCCGCAGACCGGACCGACATCATCGAAGAGGCAAGAAAGCGGATGGAGGTATACCAGGAGTTTGCTCCGGCAGACCTGACCGTGGACCAGATCACGGAGATCATAAACGGAGTTTTAATGGAGCTGGAGATCGAAGCGCCCACAGCCAAAGATAAGGGACGGATCATGAAGGTCTTAATGCCCCTGGTAAAGGGAAAGGCAGACGGAAAAGTGGTCAATGAAGTGCTGGCCGGAATGATGAAATAGGAGGCAGAAACGTGTACAGAGAAAAAATAGACAAATTTATCGACGCCCATAAAACAGAAATGCTGGAGGATATCGCGGAACTTTGTAAGATCGACAGCACCAAGGATTCCTACCGGGCCGGAAGGCCCTACGGAGACGGCTGCTTTGAGGCCCTGGGCGCAGCGCTCCACATTGCAGAATGCTATGGATTTTCCATCAACAACTACGACAACTATGTGGGAACGGTGGATCTGAACGATAAGGAAAAGCAGTTGGATATCTTAGCCCATCTGGACATCGTTCCGGCGGGAGACGGATGGACGGTGACAGAGCCCTTTGAACCGGTGGTAAAGGATGGAAAGATCTATGGCCGCGGAACCGCCGACGATAAGGGACCGGCCATCGCAGCCCTCTACGCCATGCGCGCTGTGAAGGAGCTGGGGATCCCGGTGAAGAAGAACGTGCGTCTGATCCTGGGAACTGACGAGGAGTGCGGCAGCTCCGATATCCGCCACTATTACAGTGTGGAGGAGGAGGCCCCCATGACCTTCTCTCCGGACGCCAGCTTCCCGGTGATCAACATTGAAAAGGGCAGCCTCCACGGCCAGTTCACGGCGGAGTTTGAAAAGAGCCAGGCCCTTCCCAGAATGGTATCCTTTAAGAGCGGCACCAAGTCCAACGTGGTCCCCTCCAAGGCAGAGGCCTTATTTGAGGGACTGGACGGCTCCGATACAGAGGCCTTTGCACACACCTTAGAGGCCGAGCTGGGGATCCGCTTTGACGTGACCTCTGAGGGCGGCTATATGAAGATCGAGGCCTTTGGGGAAAACGGCCATGCTTCCACCCCCTGGAAGGGGAAAAACGCCCTGACAGGACTTCTTGCACTGATCGAAAAGCTGGAGCTGGCTGAGTGCGGACAGGTGGAAAAGATCCGAGCCCTGAATAAGCTGATGCCCCACGGCGACTGGTTCGGAAAGAACCTGGGGATCGCCATGGAGGACGAGGAATCCGGACAGCTGACCCTGACCTTCAGTATGCTGGAGATCACGGAGACCAGCCTTTCCGGTGATTTTGACAGCCGCTGCCCCATCTGCTCCAATGAGGAGAATACCTTAAAGCCGGCGAAGGCGGCCATGGCCGGGTACGGGATCTCTTTAAACAATGATTCCATGAACCCGCCCCACCACGTTCCCGGAGATTCCCAGTTTGTCCAGACGCTCCTTAAGAGCTATGAGATGTACACGGGAAGAAAGGGAGAGTGCATCGCCATCGGAGGCGGAACGTATGTCCACCACTTAAAGAACGGAGTTGCCTTCGGCGCGGCCATGCCGGAAACAGAAAATAACATGCACGGTCCCGACGAGTTCGCGGTGATCGATGAGCTTTTAATGAGCGCGAAGATCTTTGCGCAGGTGATCACAGAATTATGCTGCTAGAACAAATGTCCTGCCGGTAAGATACGTCTTCCGGCAGGCGTTTTTTCTTTTTTGGGGCTTTAATTGTGGGGAGGGGGAGCCAGTATGGAAAACAGGAGATTTCATGAGCTGCTGGAGGCCCATTTAAGGGCCAGCGGGTATACGAATTATGAATTTGCCAGGATCACGGGCATCAACCGGGTGAATATCCAGCGGTATCTGGCAGGGACGAGGCTGCCGGATCCGCAGACCTTTGAAGCGATCCGGCAGGAGCTGCGGCTGGGCGTCCAGGAGCACCGGGAGCTCCAGGAGGCGTATTACCGGGCCGTGGACGGGGATGATATTTATTTCATGCGGTGCATGATCCGCCGGATGCTGGAGGAGGCGGGAAATATATGCGGGATGGAGGCCGGCTTTGGAATGACTCCGGAACCTCCGGGCCAGGCCGGTTCTCCGGGAATGCGGACCATAAACGGAGCGATCGCTGTGGAACGGTATCTCTGGGGCGCCATCTGGGAGAACCTGAGCGCCGGGAGAAAGAATGCGTATTTTTATGTGCCTGCGGAAAGCTGTATCCTGGCCAGGCTGCTGCCAGCGTTTTCACTGGACGGCCGCTCTGCCATGGGGCATCTGAATATCGTCCAGCTGGTGAGGCTTTCCAAGAGAGCGGAGGACAGCGCCGGAGACTATCATAACCTGAGGGCCGTTTATAATCTGATCCCCACCTATTACCAGGCCGGGGCCGCTTATGAAACCTGGTATTATTATCATGATCATCCATCCGGCGGCCAGGATGAGGCAGTATTATTTCCGTATTACGGGATCCTGGACGACCGGGTGATCCTGTTTTCCGGCAATATGGACCAGGCAGTGGTGGCGTATGAGCCGGAGGTGACGGACGCGTACCGCCGGAGCTTTTTTAAGGTGTATAAAAATGGCAGGAATGGCTGTCTTGCCAGATATTTCCGTGACATTTTCCAGGTACTGGACTGGATGCTGAAAAGCGACAATGGTCCCGTGAGCCGCTGTTTTCTGGAATACCAGCCATGCTTTGTCCTTTGGGCAGACCGGGAGCTGGCAGAGCGTGTGGCAGCGCCGGGGCTCCCCGGCAGGAGACTGGTGATCGACGGGATCATGAAACGCAGGGAGCAGGTTGCTTCCGGAACAGAGCTGATCCATTATTTCACGGAGGACGGGATCCGGGAATTTGCAGAAAACGGCCGGTTCGCCGATTATCCGGAGGAGTACGTCCGGGCCCTGACAAGGGAGGAAAGAGTCAGGATCCTGGATGGGATGCTGGCAGATATGGAACGGCCGGGCTGTGATATGGGGATCGTAAAGGAACAGAGCCTTCATCTGACAAAAATGATGAATATTTTTGTCAGCAGCGCCGTGGGAGCCAGTCTGGTCCTGTACGACCCGGAACAGGGGTTCCATCAGCTCCTGATCCAGGAACCGTCCGTCACCCAGGCATTTGATACATATATCCGTGGAATGCGGGACCATGGGGAGGTGTACTCCAGGGAAGAGACGGAGGCCATCGTCAGAAAATACAGGGATGGTCTGAAAGATGGTGGTACAGTTGCCGGTACA
The DNA here is from genome assembly GCA_905215775.1 of uncultured bacterium. GTDB lineage: Bacteria > Bacillota > Clostridia > Lachnospirales > Lachnospiraceae > Alitiscatomonas. Next base: position 29,050 of record CAJMRM010000023.1, on the reverse strand, counting down.
CCTTGATGGACCGGAACCTTCCGACTATACTTAAAATAGTATGTAAAAATTGGAAATTCTGATTTTTACGTCAAAATAAGTACAAGGAGGAAGGGTTATGAGAAAATGTACGAAGCGATGGCTTCTGCCGGTGTTCGCAGCAGCCATGACGCTGGCAGCCGGATTTTCTTCCCTGGCGGCGGAGACTGTGAAGGTCACGGTTCCCAATGTGAAGGGGGGATATCTGGAAGTCGGGTATTTCGATGAGGAGACAGGAAATGAGGTATGTCTTCCGATTGGAAAGGTAAGTGAGGTCCCAAAGGGAGCAGAACTGGATATAACCGCGAATCAGATCGCTTATCAGACGTCCCAGACGGAGGAGATACGGACATTCGTGCAATCTGCATCTGTAAATGGAAGTCCCCTGGAAATTAATGATCCATATTATCAGCAGTGGCTTATAACGGCAGATAGTGACCTGAAGCTGGACGCAGTATTTAAGGGACTTCGGGTAGAGCGGTATGAGGGGGGATTCTCAAGTAAACTGCTGTCCTTTAAGGAATCCTGTACCCGTGTAACGGGAATGTATAACGCCGGTGTGCTTCCCGAAAAGCAGCTGACCATATATGAAAATAAAAACGGGAAGGATCATGGATATTCCGTTACGCAGGGAGTAACAATCAATGCAGTAGAATTTAATGGAGAAGAGGTTGATAAAAACCTGTTTTCAATCGATGGAAAGGGAGTATTCCGTGCTGCAAAGCCATTGGAAACGGGTAAATATTGTGTGGATGTTTCCTATGCAGTGAGCAGCAGCAGTAGAGTACATTCGAGTTTATATGTGTACGTTGGCCCCAGGATTATCGCAAGCGTTCCTTTGGCAGTACACCGTGAACCGATGGATAATGATTACCTGGAAACGATACTCTCAGAGAGAGACATTACCGTTCAGGCAGAGCCTGGCGATACCTTTAAAATGGTCTTTGATGAAATGGAACAGATGGGCCATACATTGCGCTTGCAGGGGTATGCGGCAGCAGGAATGGGTTTTTATACCGATGGTGCATATAAAAGCCTGATGGATAAAAAGGTGCGGGATATCGCGGAGGAGAGGGATCCGCGGGTTTATCTGGAAATGATGTATAAGGGCTATAAGCCCGCAGAGATCCAGCTTCTGGGAGATGAGGATATCGTCCGGGAGGTAGAGCCTGGCTGGAATTTAGAGAATGGAAAGTGGTATTATTATGAAACGGACAGCTCACTTTCCAAGGCAAAGAACCAGTGGCTTTCCTGCCCTGAGGGTAATGGATGTACTGAGCAGGTATGGGTTGGGGCAGACGGCGCTATGGCAGTGAATGGCGTGGTAAATGCCCAGGGGAAAAGCTATTTAGTTGCAGAAAATGGACACAAGGTAAAGGGGAAGACAGTTACGCTCAACGGTGTGACTTACACCACCGATGGGAATGGCGAGATCACGGAGGCAAAGGTGATCCTGGCAACCCCCAGCAACGCAGCCGAGGCTTTGGCCCAGGCAGATAAGGTCATCGCAAATGCGGACATTATGAGCGAGAACGAGAAGGAACAGGCGGCTGACATGCAGACAGAGGCATTAAAGACAAAAATCGATATTACAAAGCTCACAGCCGACCAGGTGGCAAAATACGAGGCCCTTTATCTGGCTGTCTACGGAGCGGAGAATATTGAAACAGAGCCTTCAGACGCTGTGGGCGGCATCGCGGCAGCAGGACTTACCTCTGAGGATTTTGCAGAGGGCGGCGGAAAGGTGACCATTGAGTACGCGACAGAATGGCCCGCCACCTCCAGCAACGCCCGGGTAAGAGGTTCTGTAAAGCTTCTGGTCAACGGTAAGGAGAGGAAAACGCTGACGGCTCCTGTGACCATGACTGTGGAGATCCCGGACTACTTTATCGCATCTTACAGCAACGCTTCCTATAATTATGAAGTAGAGGGAGTTGATAAGGCAGACGTGGATGGAGAAAAGGGAACGGTGAAGATCACCATTACAAAGCTGGGTGCCTTTGATGTGAAGGCAGTGAAGAAGCCCAGCCGCCCGTCCGGCGGCGGAAGCAGCAGCGGAAATTCCCACTCCTCCGGAAGGGCGAGAGTGAAGGCTGACTTCTACAAAAATGGAAAATGGGTCATGAACGAAAAGGGCTGGTGGTACAGCTATGACGACGGGACCTGGCCCTCCAATTCCTGGGTATACCTGCCCTGGAAGGACACCTACCAGTGGTACTATTTCAACGGCGAGGGCTATATGGTGACCGGCTGGCATCACTGGCAGAACAACTGGTATTATCTGTATCCGCAGGCGGACGGCAACCGGGGCTATATGTTCACCGGCTGGCATGAGATCGGCGGCAAGTGGTACTATTTCAGCAAAGTGAACGACAGCTCTCTGGGAGCCATGGCCTATGACACCACGACTCCGGATGGCTACAAAGTAGATAAGGACGGAGCCTGGATCCAGTAAACGCAGCCAGTGATCACAGGCTTTGGGGAAAGGGAGACGCAGAGATGCTGATGCCCAATAAGGAAGAAATCTGAAAACAACGATCAGACATCAGCTATATGAACGTTACAAAGGCAAAGGCCAGCGTGAAAGGCAGAAATGCTTTCCACGCTGGCCTTTTTATAAAAAATTCAAAGGTATTAAAATTATTGACAATATCACGGTTGACTGATACAGTAATAATAAGGCAGGTGATCTTGAAAAAGTCTATCAGGCAGTCCGTGATGAAGAAAAACGGTCAAAGGAGTTGCTTGTGCAGTTTGAAGCGGACTATCCGGAGGTTACAAATACCGAAAATGCAGATACCATATTAGAAGCGTTGAAACGCAGGAAAGCGCGGAGCGAGGAGTAAAGTACGGTTTCATATGGTGATCAGAACCACAGCCAGATACACGAACTTAGCCGATGGGATATTTTATCTCACCGGTTTTTTGTACCAGGAATCGAAAGGAGGAGCAAACATGAAAAAACTTATAGGAATGTCTATTCTGCTGGTCCTGGGACTGACCGGCTGCCAGAACAGCGCTGAAATGTCAGCTTCTGACCCGGACCAGCTGCTCCAGAATGAAGTGATCCATGAATCACTTGCAAATACAGAGTATGATTCTATTGAAGGTTTTTTAGCTGACAGCGATGAAGGCGTTTTCGTTTTAGATTCCCAGGCGGCGGACAGAAGCACGGCGCCTTCAAACACGGCTGGCTTTAGTGCGGCTGATACCGGCGTTTCTGTTGCGATAAGCTATATCGCTGTGACGTATGAATGTGAGGTAAATGAGGATACGTTCAAATTAGAACTGTGTACATACAGATCCAATAATGGGAAACAGCAGCTGGAGGAAATCATGGAAAGCAATCCGAACCTGTTTACGGAAGAGGAAATAGGGGGAAAACGTATTTATTACGCTCCAGGTTCGGAATACGACTGGTTCGATTGTTACGCTATGGTGATCGGCGAAAAATTGTTCATTATGGACATTGAAAAGGGCTATGATGAGTATGTTGGAGTGATTTTGGAGAATCTTGTGTTACAGCGATAGAAAAGATATATGGATCCAATCGGGAGCCAGGCCAGACAGCGCTCCCCAGTTTCTGGAAAATATACACGGAGCCGAAAAATCCAGCCCCAGCCAGTGGACTGGAGGTTCCAACCGCGGTATAATGTCTGGAAAACAGGTATTATACCATCGCACACCGCGACACCATAAACGACCACACAGGAGGTATCCATGGCACTTTCTCTGATCACTGGCGGCTCGGGAGCCGGGAAAACGGAATATATTTATAAGAAGGTCATCGACTGGTCCATGAAGGAGCCCCAGAGGCAGTTTTTTGTCATCGTACCGGAGCAGAGCACCATGCAGGGGCAGAAGGATATCGTCCGTCTGCATCCGTGCCGGGGCACCATGAACATAGATATCGTCAGCTTTGAGCGTCTGGCCTACCGGATCTTTGGGGAGCTTTCCCTGCCCCAGCCGGAGATCCTGGACGATACGGGAAAGACCATGGTCTTACGGAAGCTGGCGGGAGAGCAGAAGGACCAGCTTCTTTTATTTTCTGCCCATCTGAATCAGACGGGCTTTATCGATGAGATCAAGTCCATGCTGTCGGAATTTTACCAGTACGGCGTCACGCCGGAGGCCTTAAAGGAGCAGATGGAAAAGGGGGACATGGGCCAGGTACTCCAGGGAAAGCTTACGGATATGAATGTGATCTACCGGGCGTTCCAGGCGTTTATGCGGGAACGGTATATTACGGCGGAGGAGCTGCTGGACGTGCTGTGCCGGGTGGCGGAGCGCTCCAGGCTTTTAAGGGACAGCGTTCTGGCCCTGGACGGCTATACGGGCTTTACTCCGGTCCAGTACCGGCTTCTGGGCCAGCTCCTTAAGCTGTGCCGGGAGATGTATGTGACGGTCACAGCCACCGGGGACACGGATCTTTATGGCCCCGGCGACGAGGCGGACCTGTTCGATATGAGCCGGAAGATGGCCGGGAAATTAAAGCGTCTGGCCGAGGAGAACGGCGTGGCTGTGGGGCAGGATATCCGTCTGGCAGACCGGCCCTTGAAACGGTTTTCCCTGCGGCCGGAGCTGGATCATCTGGAGCGGACCATGTTCCGGTATCCCTACCGTCCCTGGGGAGGTCCTGCGGAGGGGATCCGTCTGGTCCAGGCGGAGAATCCTGCGGACGAGGTGGATTTTGTGGTGAACCAGATCCACCGGCTGGTGAAGAAGGATGGGTTCCGCTACCGGGAGATCGCCATTGTCTGCGGGGATCTGCCGGGGTATGAAAAGGAGATCCTGCACCAGTTTGAGGAGAACGGGATCCCCCTGTTCCTGGACAGCAAAAAGGACGTGTCCGGGAATCCCTTTATAAGGCTTATGAAAAGCGCCCTGGAGATCCTGCGGAGGGGCTTTGATTATGAAAGCATGTTCCAGTATCTGCGGACCGGGCTGGTGACGGAGGAAGAGGAAAAGACCGACCGCCTGGAAACGTATGTGCGGGCCATGGGGATCCGGGGCTTAAAAAACTGGGAAGGCCAGTGGGAAAAGACCTTTGAGGGCGGCAGCCGTCTGAACCTGAAGGAATTAAATGAATTTAAGGAAGAGATCCTGGGGCCGCTGAAGGCGTTTAAGGAAAAGGCCGGAGAGCGCGGAACACCGGTTGGCACGGTGACGGAGGCCCTGGCGGAGCTTCTCCAGTCTCTGGAGGTGGAGCGGAAGCTTCTGGACCGGGCGGAGCAGTTCCGCAGCCAGGGAATGGAAAAGGAGGCCCGGGAGTATGAGGAGATCTATGGCCTGGTCATGGAGCTGTTTGAACGGCTTTATGAGCTCCTGGGGACCGAGACGGTGTCCAGAAAGGAGTACCTGGAGATCTTAAGCGCGGGGCTTTCGGAGCTTAAGGTGGGCATGATCCCGGCAGGAGCCGACCGGGTGGTGGCGGGAGATCTGAAAAGGACAAGGCTTTCGGGGATCCGCGCCCTGTTTTTTGTGGGGGTAAACGAGGGCGTTGTCCCGGCAGACACAGGAAAAGGCGGGATCCTCACGGAACAGGAACGGGAGATCTTAAAAAGGAACGATCTGGAGCTGGCGCCCACGGCCAGGGAAGAGGGCTTTATGCAGCGGTTTTACCTGTATCTGATGATGACGAAGCCGTCGGAGCTTTTGACCCTTTCCTATCCAGTGCTTTCGGCCTCCGGGAAGACCCTGCGGCCTTCCAGCCTCATAGGCCAGATGAAAAAACGGTTTCCGGTGGTTCCCGTACAGGGGGCCTCAGAGCTTAAGGAGGCGGCCATCCACAGGACCGCGGCAAAGCGGGCGGTCATAAGCTGGCTCCAGGATCCGGAGTCCATGGAACGGGACCGGGAGGCGGCCATGCTTTATGGGCTTTTGTCCCGGGAGGATCTGGAAAAGGAGCGGATGGAAGCCCTGGCGGAGGCATGTTCCTATTCGTACAGGGATCACGGCATCGGCCGGGAGGCGGCCAGGGCTCTTTACGGGACCATCCTGAACGGCAGCGTCACCAGAATGGAGGGATATGCGGCCTGCGCCTACGCCCATTTTTTGAGCCATGGACTGGAGCTTAAGAAACGGCGGGAGTATGAGCTGGATTTTTCGGACATGGGAAACCTGTTCCACCGGTCCATCGACCTGTTTTTCAGTGAGGTAAGGGCCAGAGGCATGGATTTCTGCGCCATCAGCGACGAAAAGCGGAGGGCCCTGGTGAAGGAATGTGTGAGCCAGGTGGCCTTAGAGTACAGGAATACGATCTTAAAGAGCTCTGCCAGAAACAGCTATCTGGAGCGGAAGGTGGAGCGGATCGCAGACCGGACCATCCGCGCCCTGATCCATCAGTTACGGAAGGGCGATTTTGAGCCGGAGGAGTTTGAGGTGGATGTGAGCACCCGGATCCCCTTACGGGGCGGGGAGGCGTTAAACCTGCGGGGACGGATCGACCGGATGGACATTTTAGAGGAGGAGGACCGGGTCCTGGTAAAGATCATGGATTATAAGTCCGGGAGCACCTCCTTTGACCTGTCCCTGCTTTACCATGGACTCCAGCTCCAGCTGGTGGTCTATATGGACGCGGCCCTCAGGCTGGAGGAAAAGCTCCATCCGGGGAAAAAGGCAGTTCCCGCAGGGATCTTTTATTATCACATCGACGATCCGGTGATCGAGCGGCAGGGAGATATGACGCCGGAGGAGATCGAAGCGGGGATCCTTAAAAAGCTCCGGATGAACGGGCTGGTCAACAGCAGCCTGGATGTGATCCGCCATCTGGACCGGGAGATCGAAAAGGAGTCTGATGTGATCCCGGTGGCCTTAAAGGACGGGATCATCCAGGAGACCCGGTCGTCAGTGGCCGGGGGAGAGCGGTTTTCGGCCCTTTCCGGCTTCGTTTCCAGAAGCCTCCGGGAGATGGGAGAGGAGATCCTGGACGGCGTCGTTTCAGTGAATCCCTGGAAGCAGGGCCAGAGGACTGCCTGCGATTACTGCCCCTACCACAGCATCTGCGGCTTTGACCTTAAGACCTCCGGATACGGGTTCCGGAGATTTAAGTCCATGAAGCCGGAGGAGATCTGGAAGGAGATCGAAAAGGAACTGGAAGAGGAGGAACCGGAGGAGGAGACCATGGACCAGGAGGGAGGAACGGAAAATGGCTGAAATGAAATGGACGAAGGAGCAGCAGCAGGTCATCGACGCCAGGGGAAGGAATCTTCTGGTGTCGGCAGCGGCGGGCAGCGGAAAGACGGCGGTGCTGGTGGAACGGATCGTCCGCATGGTGACGGACCCGGACCATCCGGTGGACATTGACCGGCTTTTGGTCATGACCTTTACCAATGCGGCGGCGGCAGAGATGCGGGAGCGGATCGGGGATGCCCTGGAAAAACGGCTGGAGGAGGAGCCCGGGGACCGGAACCTGGAGCGCCAGACCAGCCTGATTCACCATGCGCGGATCACCACCATCGACAGCTTCTGTCTGAAGCTCCTCAGGGAGCATTTTAATGAGCTGGACATCGATCCGGGGTTCCGCATCGGCGATGAGGGAGAGCTTCTGCTCCTCCAGGCCGACGTGATGAAGGAGCTCCTGGAGGACTATTATGGCCGGGAGGATGGCCGGTTCCTGCGGTTCGTGGACACCTATGCCTCTGGAAAGGCCGACGGCGGCCTGGAGGATTATATTTTACAGGTGTGGAGATTTTCCCAGAGCAACCCCTGGCCGGGCCAGTGGATCGCCGCCTGTAAAAAAGAGCTTTCAGAGGAGACAGACGGGGACCTGGACGGATTGGAGAACGCAGAATGGATGCGGTTTCTGGTGCGGGATGTGAAAAGGCAGGCGGGCGAGTTTGCAGAGCAGCTGTCAGAGGCCCTGGAGACTGCCGGGGAGGAGAACGGCCCCCAGGCGTATATCCCCATGCTCCAGGAGGATCTGCGGGCCATGGAGCGGCTTTCGGAGGCAGAAACGTATAAAGAGATCTGCGGGATCCTCTCCGCCCCCATGTTCGGCCGCCTGGCCGCTGTGCGGGGAAAGGATGTGGACCCGGAGAAAAAGGAGGCCGTTTCGGAGCTCCGGAACCGGGTCAAGGACGGCGTAAAGAAGATGAAGGCCCTTTATGTGCCGGAGGACCCGGAACGCATCTATGGGGACCTTTTAAACAGCCGGGAGCCGGTCCTCATGCTCCTGGAGCTGGCAGAGGAGTTTACAGCCCGGTTCCAGGAGGCCAAGGAGGAGAAAAATCTGGTGGATTTCAATGATCTGGAGCACTTTGCCCTGGATATCCTCACTGCCGGTTCCCGGGACCACAGCCCTGGCCCGGCGGCCGACGAGCTGGCAGGGCTTTACGAGGAGATCCTGGTGGACGAGTACCAGGACAGCAACGAGGTCCAGGAAACGCTGATCCGCCTGATCTCCAGGGAGCGGTACGGGAAACCCAACGTGTTCATGGTGGGGGATGTGAAGCAGAGCATCTATAAATTCCGCCTGGCAAGACCGGAACTTTTTATGGAGAAATATGAGTCCTACAAAAAAGAGGAAGGGCCGTACCAGAAGATCGAGCTTCACAAAAACTTCCGGAGCCGCCCGGAGGTGCTGGCCTCTGTCAATGACATTTTTTACAGCATCATGACAAAGAGCCTGGGGAACATCCAGTACACGGAGGACGCGGCCCTGTATCCGGGGGCGGGATATCCGGAGACGGAGAGAGAGGGCCAGGCCAGGACGGAGCTGCTCCTTCTGGACACCGGGGAGGACCTGTTCCTTTCCATGGATGAGGAAAAGGCCGATCTGACGGAAAAGGAGGCCGAGGCCAGACTCATTGCCTCAAAGATCCGGGAGCTGACGGATCCGGACCGGGGGATGAAGGTATGGAACGGAAAGGAGGGACGGTATGAGCCCTTAAAACGGCGGGATATCGTCATCCTCTTGCGGAGCTTAAGCGGATGGGCTGAGGAATTTTTACGGGTCTTAAGCGCCGAGGGGATCCCGGCCTTTGCTGATTCCAGGACGGGATATTTCACGGCTGTGGAGGTGGAGACGGTCTTAAATATGCTGGCCGTCATTGACAATCCCATGCAGGATATCCCTCTGGCCGGAGTCCTTAGATCGCCCATAGGCGGGCTGACGGACCATGATCTGGCGGTGGTCATGGCAGAATTTAAACGGTGTGCGGACAAGGGCCAGGATCCCGGCTTTTACGGGGCGGTCCGGCATTTCCTGGAGGCCGGTGCAGAGGCCTTTGCTGGGGATGAATTATATAAAAAACTGGAAAAATTTCAAAAACTCCTTCAGATCCTGCGGAAGGAGGCCGGATATCTGCCGGTCCACCGGCTGATCTGGAAGATCTTCGAGCGCACCGGCTATTACGATTACGTTTCTGCCATGCCGGCGGGAAAGGCGCGCCAGGCCAACCTGGATATGCTGGTGGAAAAGGCCTGTGCCTTTGAGACCACCAGCTACCAGAGCCTGTTTGATTTTATCCGCTATATCGAGCGGCTGAAGAAATACAATACAGATTTCGGGGAGGCGGCCAGGGCCGGGGAAAACGATGATACGGTGCGGATCATGAGCATCCATAAAAGCAAGGGACTGGAATTTCCCGTGGTATTTTTAGCCGGGGCCGGAAAGAAATTCAACCGGCAGGACGCCAGGGGAAAGATTCTGATTGACGATAAACTGGGGATCGCCACGGACTACCTGGATCTGGAACGGAAGGTGAAGGCCCCTACCCTTAAGAAAAATGTCCTGAGCCGGAAGATGAACCTGGAGAGCATGGGGGAGGAGCTGCGGATCCTCTATGTGGCCATGACCCGGGCAAAGGAAAAGCTGTTCATCACAGCCGGAGACCGGTATCTGGGCCGCCATACGGAAAAATGGGGCGGGATCTCCGGAAGGCGGGAGCTGCCGTTTACATTCTTAAGCGCTGCCGGTTCCTATCTGGACTGGCTTTTAATGGCCTCGGAAAATGCCAGGGCCTCTCTTTCCGTCACCTGTATCCCGGCGGAGGAGCTTCTGAAGGAGGCAGCCAGGAGCCAGGCCTGGAAGGCGGAGACGTACCTGGAGCTTAAGCGGCTCAGGGAAGAGGGGGATCCCTGTCCTCCGGAGGTCCTGGAGCAGCTTTGCCGTCCCTATCCCCATGAGGCGGACATCGGGCTCCATGCCAAGATGTCGGTTTCAGAGCTGAAGGAGCAGGGACAGTTTGTAGACGACGGAGAAAGCGATTTCCTTCCCACGGTCCCGGCCTTTCTCCGGAAGGGAGAGGAAGAGGAACGGGAGCAGGGCCGTATTTCCCGTCCCGGCGGCGCAGTCCGGGGAACGGCCTATCATCGGGCCCTGGAGCTTCTGTCCTTTAAGGATGCGGTCTCTTTTGGGGATCTGAAGGCGCAGCTGGATGCCATAAAAGCCCAGGGACTTATGGCAGAGGAGGCCCTGCGGCTGGTACAGCCCGGCGTTCTCTGGAGGTTTTTCCAGACGCCCCTGGCAGAACGGATGAGAAGGGCGGACGAAGAGGGAAGGCTCCAAAAGGAGCAGCAGTTTGTGGTGGGGATCCCCGCCCGGGAGATGGACGAGGCTGATTCCGACGAGCTGGTGCTGATCCAGGGCATCATCGACGCCTGGTTTGAGGACGGGGACGGGGCTGTGCTGGTGGATTATAAAACAGACCGGATCAGAGAGGGGGAGGAGACGGTGCTCCTGGACCGCTACCGGCTGCAGCTCATTTATTACAGACGGGCCCTGGAGCAGATCACAGGAAAAACGGTCCGGCAGGCGTTTCTTTATTCCCTGGCGTTACAGAAAGAGATCCCGGTATTTTAAAAATACCGGGATCACAGGATGCAGGGAGGGCTATTCCTCCGCCGCGACGATTAGCTCCTTTGCATAGGGAAGGGATTCGATCCAGCGGCAGAAGGAGTGCCACTCCTCCAGCTTGTGGGCTTTTCTGGCGTAATAGATGTTGATCAGGGTCTCGTAATTCATGGTGCAGGTACGCATCTGGTTGTAGCTGGAGGGAAGGAGCTGGATCATGTCGTACCAGTCCTCCTTATTTTTTCCTTCCTCCATATATTTTAACCGGATGGCCTCCAGCCTTCCAACGACGGTCTCCATGAAGGCCAGGGTCTCCGGCGTCATGTGGTCGTGGCTGAAATCGTCGATGGAAAAGGGCTTAGAGTGGATCTTGTGCATGGTGCTGGTGGAGTTGGCCACGGTGGCTACCTTGTAGGTGTCGTATTCCTTCCACCAGTACAGGGGGGCGGTGATGTCCACGGAGACAAAGATCTGGCGGACGTATTTTCTATGGTCGCTGCCGGCCCTGCGGAGCCGCTTTGCCAGATCCAGATCGTTGGGTCCCAGGATATAATTTCCATCTTCATCATAGGCGCTGTCCATCCGTCCCCAGCTGTTCATGGGGTTTCTGGCACCGCGGATGGCGTTTTCCAGGTTCATGACGCTTGTGCGCTCAAATTTTATCATATGGTCGATTCTCCTCTCTTGGCGGGACCAGAGCCGGAAGTCCTGTATGTTTCGCAGCCTCTGACCCTGGCATCATTATATATGGAAACGAAAAAACCATCAAGTACAAAATCGCGCCCCGGACGCAGATGTGGACGGGAAGCGGAAAACGTGATAGAATGAAACATCATAAATGGAGGCGATAAAATGAATCTGATCGTAGCAGCAGATAAAAACTGGGCCATTGGAAACAGAGGCCGTCTTCTGGTGACGATCCCGGAGGACCAGAAGCTGTTCCGCCAGGAGACTCTGGGAAAGGTCATCGTCATGGGAAGGAAGACCATGGAGAGCCTGCCGGGAGGCCAGGCCCTTCCGGGACGTACCAATGTGGTCCTCACAAGGAACAAGGATTATAAAAAAAAGGGAGTGACAGCGGTCCACGGGATGGACGAGGCCCTTTCCTTTTTAAAACAGTTTCCAGACGACGATATCTATATCATCGGCGGCGAGGAGATCTACCGCCAGTTCCTTCCCTATTGCCGGACGGCTCATGTGACCAGGATCGACTATGCCTATGAGGCTGATACCCATTTTCCGGACCTGGACCAGGATCCGGACTGGCGGATGACGGCGGTAAGCGATGAGCAGACGTATTTCAGCCTCTGCTATGAATTCTGCCGGTATGACCGGGAAACAGAAGAAAAAACAGCAGCCGTTTAGCCGTCCAGAGATCTGCGGCCGAAGGGTTACAAAAATTATATGAAAAAAAAGAATAACGGTTGATATAAATTGGAGAACATGATAAACTTAAGCTATGTGAGCAGTTTTGAACTGTTTAATTTACACAGGAGGTTGAGGTAGTATGTATCCGATATTAAAAGCAGAAAAGCTGGCGGATAAGATTTATCTTATGGAGGTAAAGGCGCCGAGAGTAGCAAAGAGCTGTCAGCCCGGAGAATTCGTGATCGTAAAGATCGATGAGGCAGGCGAGAGAATCCCGCTGACGATCTGTGATTACAACAGAGAAGAGGGAACCATCACCATCGTATTCCAGACTGTTGGAGCATCTTCCGAGAAGATGGCTCACTTACAGGCCGGAGATTCCTTCCACGATTTCGTGGGTCCCTTAGGAAATCCGTCCGAATTCGTTAAGGAGGATCTGGAAGTCCTTAAGAATAAAAAATACCTGTTCGTAGCAGGCGGCGTTGGAACTGCTCCTGTTTATCCCCAGGTAAAATGGTTAAAGGAGCACGGCATCGACGCTGACGTGATCGTCGGCGCAAAGACCAAGGATCTGCTGATCCTGGAGAAGGAAATGGAAGCCGTAGCTGGAAATCTCTATGTTACAACCGATGACGGTTCCTATGTGAGAAAGGGAATGGTTACGGATGTGATCAAGGATCTGGTACAGAACCAGGGCAAGAAGTACGATGTCTGCGTAGCCATCGGTCCGATGATCATGATGAAATTCGTATGTCTCTTAACAAAGGAACTGGAGATCCCCACGATCGTCAGCTTAAACCCGATCATGGTAGACGGCACAGGAATGTGCGGAGCCTGCCGTGTGACCGTTGGTGGAGAAGTGAAGTTTGCATGCGTTGACGGACCGGAGTTCGACGGACATGCAGTAAACTTCGACGAGGCAATGAAGCGTCAGCAGATGTACAAGACAGCAGAGGGACGCGCGATCTTAAAGCTTCAGGAAGGCGATACCCATCACGGCGGCTGCGGACACTGCAGCGACAATTAATTGTGGAGGAACAGACATGGACGTAATGAAGAAAGTACCTGTCAGAGAACAGGATCCAAAGGTGCGTGCAACCAACTTTGAGGAAGTATGCTACGGATATAATGAGGAAGAGGCTGTTGCCGAGGCAGAGCGCTGCCTGAACTGTAAAAATGCAAGATGCGTGGAGGGATGTCCCGTAAATATCGATATCCCCACCTTCATCAGAGAAGTAAAGGAAAGAAAATTCGAAGACGCTGCCAATACCATCGCGCTGTCTTCCGCACTTCCGGCAGTCTGCGGCCGCGTATGTCCGCAGGAGAGCCAGTGTGAAGGAAAATGTGTCCGCGGTATCAAGGGCGAATCCATTTCCATCGGTAAGCTGGAGCGTTTCGTTGCCGACTGGTCCAGAGAGAACGGCTTCGTTCCCAAGGCTGCTGAGACAAAGCTTGGAAAGAAGGTTGCTGTGATCGGTTCCGGCCCGTCCGGACTGACCTGCGCAGGCGATCTGGCTAAGTTAGGCTACGATGTGACCATCTTCGAGGCTCTCCATGAGCCGGGCGGAGTTCTTACATATGGTATTCCGGAGTTCCGTCTTCCGAAGCAGGGCGTAGTACAGCCGGAGATCGACAACGTAAGAAAGCTGGGCGTTAAGATCGAGACAAACGTGATCATCGGCAAGACCGTGACCATCGATGAGTTAATGGACGAAGAGGGCTTCTCCGCCGTATTTATCGGTTCCGGCGCAGGCCTTCCCAAGTTCATGGGTATCCCGGGCGAGAACGCCAACGGCGTATTCTCTGCCAACGAGTATCTGACCAGAAGCAACCTGATGAAGGCCTTCCGCGACGATTATGATACACCCATCGCAGCCGGCAAGAAGGTTGTAGTTGTAGGCGGCGGAAACGTTGCCATGGACGCTGCAAGAACTGCTCTCCGTCTCGGCGCTGAGGTCCATGTGGTATACAGAAGAAGTGAAGCAGAGCTTCCGGCCCGTGTGGAGGAGGTTCACCACGCAAAAGAAGAGGGCATCATCTTTGACCTTCTTACAAATCCCACCGAGATCCTGGCAGACGAAAAGGGCTGGGTAAAGGGTATGAACGTGGTTAAGATGGAGCTGGGCGAGCCGGATGCATCCGGAAGAAGACGTCCAGTGGAGGTAAAGGGCTCCGATTACACCATCGACTGCGACACAGTCATCATGTCCTTAGGAACATCCCCCAACCCGCTGATCTCCAATACAACGGACGGCCTGGATGTGAATAAGCACAAATGTATCGTGGCAGACGAGGCCAACGGCCAGACTTCCAGAGAAGGCGTATTTGCAGGCGGCGATGCTGTAACAGGTGCAGCCACTGTAATCCTTGCCATGGAGGCAGGAAAAGCCGGCGCCCGCGGTATCCACGAGTATCTGAGCAACAAATAAATAATTCGATCGAAGGGGCGCTGCGGGGGAGGATCCTTTGCGGCGCCTTTTTTTACTTAGAGGGAAAAATATGCAAAAAAACATCGATCTGCTCCATGAACCGATCCTTCCGGCCTTGACCCGGCTGGCGCTTCCCATTATGGCGACCTCCCTGGTGCAGATGGCCTACAATATGACAGATATGGCCTGGATCGGCCGGGTGGGAGCCGGAGCCGTCTCGGCGGTGGGGTCGGCAGCCATGTTCACCTGGTTTTCCCAGGGGGTCAGCAGCCTGGCGAGGATGGGCGGACAGGTGAAGGTGGCCCATTCCCTGGGCCGGGGAGACCATGAGGAGGCCGGAAAATACGCCCAGGGGGCGCTGCAGCTGGGAATCCTCCTTGCAGTGATCTTTGGGATCGTGTCCGTTGTGTTCCGGAAACAGCTCATCGGCTTTTTCAACATGCAGGACCGCCAGATCGTCCACAACGCGGAGGTCTATCTGACCATCACCTGCGGACTGATCATCTTTTCTTTTTTAAACGCGATCTTTACAGGAATCCTGACGGCATCGGGGGACAGCCGGACGCCCTTTGCGGCCAACGTCATCGGTCTGGTGATCAATATGATCCTGGATCCGTTCCTGATCTTTGGGATCGGCCCCATACCGGCCATGGGCGCCGCCGGAGCGGCCATTGCCACGGTGGGAGCCCAGGCGGTGGTGACAGCCGTATTTTTATGGTTCATCCGCAGGGATACCCTGGTATTCAGCCAGGTCCATATCCTGGAGAGGACCAGCCGCAGATATATCCGCCAGATCATAGAAATCGGCTTCCCGGCCGGGATCCAGACCATGATATACAGCGGGATCTCCATGGTCCTGACCCGTATGGTCACGGATTTTGGCGATACGGCCATTGCGGTCCAGAAGGTGGGAAGCCAGATCGAATCGGTGGCCTGGATGACAGCCGACGGCTTTGCGGCGGCCATTAACTCCTTCGTCGGGCAGAACTTCGGAGCAGGAAAAACGGACCGGGTCAAGGGCGGATACAAAAGGGCGGCCTGGATCATGTTTGCCTGGGGAATGGGCTCCTCGGCCCTTTTGATCTTCGGAGCGGAGCCGGTATTCCGGATCTTCATTCATGAGCCGGAGGTAGTGGCCGATGGGATCGTCTATTTGCGGGTGCTGGGGCTGTCCCAGATGTTCATGTGCGAGGAGATCCTTACAGAGGGAGCCCTGGCAGGCCTCGGAAAGACCATGCAGGCTTCGGTGATCAGCGTGATCTTCACGGCGGCCAGGATCCCCATGGCGCTTCTTTTATCGGCAACAGCCTTGGGACTTTCCGGGATCTGGTGGGCCATTACCCTTACCAGCGTGGTCAAGGGGATCGTCTTTGTGGGATATTTTATGGCTGTAATGAAGAAGCTGCCTCCGGAGCCGGAGGCAGGCCGGCAGCCGTAGGAAGAGGAGCATATCGGGACAGACATTCGACAGAAGAGGACAGCAGGACGGAGGAGAACACATGAGCAGAACGATGACCCAGGAGGAACGGTACAAAATGATGACGGAAAAGCCAATTTCCAGGCTGATCCCGGGGCTGGCAGTGCCCACCATCATCAGTATGCTGATCACATCTATTTACAACATGGCGGATACCTTTTTCGTCAGTCAGATCAATACCAGTGCCTCGGCGGCCGTGGGGATCATCTTTTCCCTGATGGCCATGATCCAGGCGGTGGGCTTTACCCTGGGGATGGGAGCAGGAAACTACATTTCCCGGAGTCTGGGGGCAAAAAATGAGGAGACCGCAGTGCGGACGGCAGCCACAGCCTTCTTTACGGCCATAGGGGCCGGAGCGGTCATGGCAGCGGTTGGACTTTCCTTCCTGGACCAGCTGGTGCGGCTTCTGGGGGCTACGGAGACCATCGCTCCCTATGCCAGAGATTACGCCAGGTACATCCTTTTAGGAGCGCCGGTGATGACCGGCTCCTTTGTGATGAACAACCTGCTGCGGTCCCAGGGCTATGCCGTTTATTCCATGGTGGGGATCACCACCGGGGGGATCCTGAATATGATCCTGGATCCGGTGCTCATCTTCGGGTTCCGTATGGGGATCTCCGGTGCGGCGGCAGCCACGGTCATAAGCCAGTGCATCAGCTTCTGCATCCTGTTTTTCCAATGTAATTTCCGCAAGGGCTGCATCCGCCTCCGGATCAGAAAGTTTACCCCGTCGCTTAAGATCTACGGGGAGATCCTCCATGCGGGCCTTCCGTCCCTGTGCCGCCAGGGACTGGCCAGCGCGGCGGCGGTGGCCTTAAACGTGGCGGCCAATCCCTTTGGGGATGCGGCCATTGCGGCCATGTCCATTGTGACCAGATACATGATGTTTATCAATTCTGCCCTCATTGGCTTCGGCCAGGGCTTCCAGCCGGTGTGCGGCTTTAACTTCGGGGCAAAACGGTACGACCGGGTGCTGGAGGCCTTCTGGTTCTGCTTAAAGGTGGCAGTGACCCTTCTCACGACCCTGGGCGTCGTCAGCTTTTTGGGAGCGGAGACCATCATGGGCGTGTTCCGGAAGGGGGATCTGGAGGTGATCCGGATCGGCACCTGGGCCATGCGGTTCCAGTGCATGACCCTGCCGTTCCAGGCCTGGATCATCATGTCCAATATGCTGACCCAGTCCATCGGCTACGGCTTCCGGGCGTCCATCGTGGCGGCGGGCCGCCAGGGGATCTTTCTGATCCCGGCCCTCCTTACGCTTCCCAGATTTCTGGGGATCCGCGGACTGCAGCTCTGCCAGCCCATTGCGGACGTCTGTACCAGCATCATGGCTGCGGTGATCGTTGTCTCCATCCTGAAGGAGCTGAAGGCCAGAAATGAAGAAATGCAAAATTTATCGAAAAAAACTATGGACGAATGAGAGATTTTGTGAGAGAATGGTACAAGCAAGATGTGATTTTTTTAACAAGAGAATTGCGACAGATATCTTGAAAGGAGTCTTAACATGATTTATTCACATGAAGTAGAAACAATGTGTAAAGTTGCCCAGGGCGTAAACCACGGCGCAGCTCCGATCCCGGAGGAAGCAAAATGGGTGCAGTCCAAAGAGATCAAGGATATTTCCGGCCTGACCCACGGAATCGGCTGGTGCGCACCCCAGCAGGGAGCATGTAAGCTGACCCTGAACGTAAAGGAAGGAATTATCCAGGAGGCCCTGGTGGAGACCATCGGATGCTCCGGTATGACCCACTCCGCAGCTATGGCGGCAGAGATCCTTCCGGGCCGGACCCTGCTGGAGGCTTTAAACACAGACCTTGTGTGCGATGCCATCAACACAGCCATGAGAGAACTGTTCCTTCAGATCGTTTACGGAAGGACCCAGAGCGCATTCTCTGAGGACGGCCTTCCCATCGGAGCCGGTCTGGAAGACCTTGGAAAGGGACTCCGTTCCCAGGTCGGCACCATGTACGGAACCTTAAAGAAGGGCCCGCGTTACCTGGAAATGGCAGAGGGCTATGTGACCGGGATCGCTCTCGACGCAGAGGACCAGATCATCGGCTACCAGTTCGTAAACCTTGGAAAGATGACCGATTTCATTAAGAAAGGCGACGATCCCACAACTGCTTATGAGAAGGCAAAGGGCCAGTACGGCCGTGTGGCAGACGCAGTGAAGATCATCGACCCGAGAATGGAGTAAGGAGGAGTTAATACATCATGGCATTATTTGAATCATATGAGAGAAGAATCGACAAGATCAATTCTGTTTTAAACAGCTATGGCATCGCTTCCATCGAAGAGGCTGAAAAGATCACAAAGGACGCCGGCTTAAATGTCTACGACCAGGTAAAGAAGATCCAGCCCATCTGCTTTGAGAATGCCTGCTGGGCATATACAGTGGGTGCAGCTATTGCCATTAAGAAGGGCTGCCGGAAGGCCGCTGACGCTGCCGCAGCCATCGGAGAGGGCCTCCAGGCATTCTGTATCCCCGGCTCTGTTGCCGATCAGAGAAAGGTCGGCCTTGGCCACGGAAACCTTGGCAAGATGCTCTTAGAGGAAGAGACCGACTGCTTCTGCTTCTTAGCCGGCCACGAGTCCTTTGCAGCCGCTGAGGGCGCCATCGGTATCGCAGAGAAGGCCAATAAGGTCCGCAAGAAACCCCTCCGCGTGATCTTAAACGGTCTCGGAAAAGACGCAGCCCAGATCATTTCCCGTATCAACGGCTTTACATATGTAGAGACAAAGATGAACTACTACACCGGAGAGGTGGAGGAGGTATTCAGAAAATGCTATTCCTCTGATCCGGAAAGCCCCCGCGCAAAGGTAAACTGCTACGGCGCCAATGACGTGACCGAGGGCGTTGCCATTATGTGGAAGGAGGGCGTTGACGTTTCCATCACCGGAAACTCCACCAACCCCACTCGTTTCCAGCATCCGGTGGCAGGCACTTATAAGAAGGAGTGCGTGGAGAAAGGAAAGAAATACTTCTCCGTAGCCTCTGGCGGCGGCACAGGCCGTACCCTCCATCCCGACAATATGGCAGCTGGTCCGGCTTCCTACGGAATGACCGATACCATGGGCCGTATGCATTCTGACGCCCAGTTCGCAGGCTCCTCCTCCGTTCCGGCCCACGTGGAGATGATGGGTCTCATCGGCGCAGGAAACAACCCCATGGTGGGTATGACGGTGGCTGTTGCCGTTTCCATCCAGCAGGCTGCGGAAGAGGGAAGATTCTAAGGAATGGTACACAGTCTGATCCCGGATTCCGTGAGGATCAAGGTGACGAACTTTGAAAAACCGGCCCGCCTCATCAACTGCATGGAGCTGACGGCGGCTGTCGGAATGGCTTACCGCCAGGCCCGCCTTCCCATGCCGGAGGCGGAAGCCGGGATGTCCCTGAAGGAGTTCAGGAACCGCTCCTTAAAGGAGCTGGAGGCAGGCTCCGGGGCGGATGAAAAGCTTTTGACCGTGATCCGGGATTATATTTTTAAGGCCGGAGAAACGGTGGATGAAGATGCCGTTGTCACCATGAAGCTGGGATATGATTTTCGGGAATTTTAACGAATTTTAGGAAAATCGGAATTGTCCTTTCTTTTTTTAGAAAGGTATGCTACAATAATCCATAACAAAAGCACCTGCATATCTGGCAGGTTCAATAGGATAGAGGCGCGGGCTTCAAGAGTAACGGAAGATAAGGCTGGACCGCCGTTTTCCGCAAAAGGGGAGACCGCCGAAGGAGCTTTGCCCGGTCCGGGGCAGAGGATCCTGGGACGACGCAGAAGATGCGGCGTACTGTCACGATACGTGGAGCGCTATCTTGTGTTGCCGGTTCCGGCCTGTATATGGCTTTTTATCTGCATGATCTACACCACAAACGCGTTTTCCGTAAGGGACTGCCGTTTGTGGTGTTTTTGATTTTCAAGAGAGGAAGTATGAGAAATGCAGAGTACGAAAACGAAAAGCCTGGCCGTACTGGCCCTGGCGTCCATGTTCCTCATGGCATTTGCCATGACGGCCTTCGGGGCAGAGGGGGAGACCGCTGAATACGTCCCCGCCCTGTTTTCTACCTTCTGGGCGCTGGTGCCGCCGGTGGTGGCCATTGGACTGGCGCTGATCACAAAGGAGGTATACAGCTCCCTGTTTGTGGGGATCGCCGTGGGAGGGATCCTGTATTCCGGCGGGAGCTTTGAACGGACCGTGGTTCATATTTTCCAGGACGGCATCATCGGCGTCCTGAGCGACGAGAGTAATGTGGGGATCCTGGTATTCCTGGTGATCCTGGGAACCATGGTGAGCCTTATGAACAAGGCCGGCGGCTCCGCTGCCTTCGGCCGGTTTGCGGCAAAGGGCATCAAGACCCGGGTGGGAGCCCAGTTATCCACCATCCTTTTGGGCGTTACGATCTTCATCGACGACTATTTCAACTGCCTTACGGTGGGAAGCGTCATGCGTCCGGTAACGGATAAATTCAAGGTTTCCCGGGCAAAGCTGGCGTATCTGATCGACGCCACGGCAGCTCCCGTATGCATCATTGCTCCCATTTCCTCCTGGGCGGCGGCTGTAACGGGCTTTGTGGAGGGAGAGGACGGCTTCTCCATCTTTATCCAGGCGATCCCCTATAATTTCTATGCGCTTTTAACCATTGTGATGATGGTGGGAATGGTGCTCATGAAGGTGGAGTTCGGGCCCATGCTGAAGCATGAAAGGAATGCGGTCAAGGGCGATCTGTTCACCACAGAGGGACGGCCCTATGCCGCTGAATCAGATCCGTCGGTGATCTCCAGGGGAACGGTCATGGATCTTTTGATCCCCATTCTTTCCCTGATCATTTGCTGTGTGATCGGTATGCTGTATACAGGCGGATTTTTCTCCGGCGTGGATTTTGTGACCGCCTTTTCAGAGAGCAACGCGTCTCTGGGGCTGACCCTGGGAAGCTTTTTCGGCCTTCTCATTACCCTGGTCCTGTACCAGGCGCGCCGCGTTCTGGATTTTCATGACTGCATGGCCTGTATTCCCGAGGGCTTTAAGGCCATGGTGCCGGCCATTCTGATCCTGACCTTTGCCTGGACCTTAAAGGCTATGACGGACAGCCTGGGCGCGGATGTGTATGTGGCAGATCTGGTGTATAACCACGCCAGAGGCCTTTTGAATTTCCTTCCGGCCATCATTTTCCTGGTGGGCTGCTTCCTGGCCTTCGCCACAGGCACCTCCTGGGGAACCTTTGGTATCCTGATCCCCATTGTTGTGGGCGTGTTCCAGAATACCAATCCGGATCTGATGATCATTTCCATTTCTGCCTGTATGGCAGGCGCGGTCTGCGGAGATCACTGCTCTCCCATTTCCGACACTACCATCATGGCGTCTGCGGGAGCCCAGTGTGAGCATGTGAACCATGTGATGACCCAGCTCCCCTATGCGGTGACCTGTGCCGCCGTATCCTTTGTGACTTATATTGTGGCGGGATTTGTAAGAACTGCCTGGATCGCCCTTCCAGTGGGCATCGTCCTGATGCTGGGAGCCATGTTCGTCCTGAAGATGTTAGGCGAGACGGTGGAGGACAGACAGTAGAAAAACCATGAAAAAAGGCCCGGCGGAGAGTACATTCTGAGGCTCTCCGGCCGGACCTTTTTTGTTTATGGAAGCACGTCTCCCTGGGGAGTAAAGCGTCCCGGGGATGGTCATGGGGCGGGACACTAGGCCTCCTCCAGCCCCTCAAACTGCATTTCATAATACCTGGCGTACAGGCCGTTCTTTTCCAGAAGCTCTCGGTGGTTTCCACGCTCGACGATCCCCTGGCCGTCGATGACGATGATCTCGTCGGCGCTGCGGATGGTGGAAAGTCGGTGGGCAATGGTGATGGTGGTGCGGTTTCTGGAGAGCTCCTCCAGGCTTTTTTGAATATGGCGTTCGCTTTCATTGTCCAGGGCGCTGGTGGCTTCATCCAGGATCAGGATAGGCGGATTCTTAAGGAATACCCGGGCAATGGAGATCCGCTGCTTCTGGCCGCCGGAGAGCCTTGCGCCCCGTTCGCCCACAAAGGTATCGTAGCCGTCGGGAAGCTCCATGATGAAGTCATGGATGCTGGCCTTTTTGGCAGCGGCCACGATCTCCTCATCGGTGGCATCCGGCTTCCCGTAGGCGATGTTTTCCCGGATGGTGCCGCCGAATAAATAGACCTCCTGCTGGACCAGGCCGATGGAGCTTCTGAGACTCTTTAAGGTGGTTTTCCGGATATCCTGGCCGTCAATGGAGATCCTTCCCTGGGTCACGTCATAGAACCGGGGCAGAAGAGAGCAGATGGTGGTTTTTCCGCCGCCGGAGGGCCCCACTAAGGCAATGGATCTGCCTGCGGGGATGGAAAAGGAAACATGGCTTAAAACGGGCTCGCTGCTGTTATAGCAGAAGCTCACATCCTCATAGGAAATATGGCCCTGTACATTTGTCAGAGGCTTTGCATCCGGCGCGTCCTCGATCTCCGGCTCTGTCTCCATGACCGCCAGAAAGCGCTTGAAGCCGGTGAGGCCCTTCTGGAGCATTTCCGTAAACTCCACAAGGATCTGGATGGGGCTGATGAAAATGCCGATGTAGAGGGCGTACATGGCCAGATCCTCCGGCGCCATTTCCCCGATGGAGATAAGGTATCCTCCGGCCACCAGAACGGTCAGATACATCAAGCCCTGGAAAAACAGGGTGCCTGCGTGGAATTTTCCCATGGCCCGGTAGTTGTTGTCCCGGGAGCGGACGAAATTTTCATTGCTCCTTCCGAATTTTTTTCGCTCGATCTCTTCGTTGGCAAAGGACTGGACCACCCGGATCCCGGATAAGGTATCCTGAAGGCTGGCGTTGATGTCGCCGATCTTTCTGCGGTTGTCCATAAAGGTCTCATGCATCCGGGCGTTCTGGCGGTAACAGAAGAGCACCATAAGAAGGACCACCACGGCCAGCAGGAGAGCCAGCTTTCCATTGATCAGGAATAAGAATACAAAGGAGCCGGCGATCTTAATGGAGGAGATAAACACGTTTTCCGGCCCGTGGTGGGCGAATTCGGAGATTTCAAACAGGTCTGAGACCAGCTTGCTCATCATTTGTCCGGTATTGTTCTTATCGTAGTAGGAAAAGGAGAGCTTTTCGTAGTGGTCGAACAGATCCCGGCGCATATCCCGCTCGATCCAGGTACCCATGAGATGGCCCTGGTAGGTCACATAATATTTGCATAGGGTCTGGATCGCATAAAGGAGAAGAAGGCCTGCAAACAGCAGGGGAAGGGAGCGCAGGATGGCTTCCTGGCCCCGGGTGAACCAGTCTCCGGCCGCTCTCCTCAGGATCTGGGGAAAGGCCAGGTCCACGGCGCTGATGATGGTGGCGCAGAAAAGATCCAGGAAAAAGAACTTTTTGTAGGGCTTATAGTAGGCTGCAAATTTTTTTAGTACGTCCATGATTCCTCCTGTGTGTATAATGTCGTTGCTTTAATCATAGCATGGGTTTTTCTGGAAGTAAAGGGAAGGCTTCTGCGTAAATTCTGCCGCATATTCTTCATAAATTATTAATGGAAATTCCAGGGGGCAGGTGCTATAATTTATGTACCATAGAAAACTGTAAATGCGTGTGATTTTACAAAGAGGTGACGAGATCATGAATATGAAAACGATACTGGCGGTGGCTTTGACTGCGGGTCTTTTTGTTCAGCCCTGTATGACGTCCCTGGCGTCAGTCAGCGCTCCGGAATCCGATAAGAACCAGATCGGACCTGGGTTTGGATCGCCGGCGGAGGAAAATGCAGAAAACGCGTTCGCTCCGTGGACGAAGGTGGACGGCGTTTATGTGGATGATACGGGAAAGGCCATCGACGGCGCAGTCCTCCGGGGCGTCAGCGTGTCCAAGTGGCAGGGGGACGTGGACTGGGGGAAGGCAGCGGCCGACGATATTTCTTTTGCCCTGGTGCGGATGGCGTCCATCGGCTATGAGGGAGAGTACACCATGGACGAATATTTTGATAAGAATATGCGGGAGGCCAGCGCCAACGGTGTCCATGTGACGCCCTATGTCTATCTCCAGACAAGGACTGTGGGAGAGGCAGAGGCGGCGGCCCGGTATGCGGTGGACGTGGCAAAAAATTATGACGTTTCCTATCCCCTGGCAGTGGACATCGAGTCCCAGTATATCCTGGATCTCTCCACCCAGGAGCTGACGGATATCGCCAATGCCTTCTGCCGTGTGGTGGCGGAGGCGGGATATACGCCCATTGTATACAGCGACTACCATAAATTTACGACGGAAATGGATACGAACCAGATCCCATATGATATCTGGCTGGCCAGATATGGCGGCGATCATAATTACCCCAACCGGACCATGTGGCAGGCCACCGATAAGGGCGTGGTCGATGGGATCAGCGGGAACGTTTGTCTGGAGTTTGCCTTTAAGGATTATGCGCCGGTCCTGGAGGCAGGAGACGCTACGCCGGGCCAGTGGAAGGAAGAAAACGGCGTCTGGTATTTTGAGAACAACGGAGGCCGCTATACCGGCTGGATCCGCCCTGACGGAAACTGGTATTATATGGATCCGGCAGCCGGAGGAGCCATGGTCTCCAATACCTCCATGGTCATCGACGGAGTTACATACTCCTTCAATGGAAGCGGAGTAATGCAGTAGGCCATCAGAAACGCGCTGCGCGAGTTTCCATGGTCATCGCAGCAGCTGCCAGGTCCTGTGCAGGCACGGACGCTGGCCCGTTTCCCGCATAAAATAAAAGCTCCCGGCCCGGATCCGGCAGCCTGGAGCTTTATGAAAACAGACGGTCAGTCTTCCCAGGGAAGCTCCACCGTGATATACGAATGATGGACAGCAGGCAGGAATTTTTCCGTAAGGTCTGCTGTCTTTATTTTTAAGCTGGATGTGTTGATGCAGGGGTGGCAGCCCAGGAACGGATCCTTTAATACGTCGGAATCGATCAGCAGCTGGACCTGGTTTTCCTTATCGTTGGCCAGCCCCAGGATGCTGACGGAGCCGGGAGTGATGTCTAAGAACTGTTCCATGTATTCGTCTCCGGCAAAGGACAGCCTGGCGGAATGGATCTGCTTTGAAAGATTCTTTGTTTTAAATTTCTTATTCCCCGGCATCATCAGAAGATAAAAATGAGTCTTCTGGGCGTTGCAGAGAAAGAGATTCTTGCATATGTGGATCCCCAGGATCTTTTCTACCTCCAGGCAGGCGTCGATGGAGGCCGTGGCATCGTGGTCCACCCGTGTAAAGGGGATGCCGAGGGTATCCAGAAGGGCGTAGGTGCGGGCCTCCTTGGGAAGACGGCCGGACGTGTCCTCCGGACTGCCGGTGTATACAGTTTCATCAATATAAAAATCCATGTTTCGTATCCTTTCTGTCTGGACTGGGCGTTGAAATAACGCTGGTACTTTAAGGGGAAAAACGCTATAATCGTAATAGTACGGCCCCTGGCTTCGGGGATGCCGCCCAGGGATATGGGGGACAAGGGGCCATAAATCCCGCGCGGGCCTGTAAGGGGCTTCCGATCCGGGAAAAATGCAGGATGACTCCTGCCAGGGCAGACCGGGATCGTCAGAGATCCCTTGGAGTCCCAACATCATTATAATAGAAACGCAAGAAAAAGCAAGAATATGGAGATAAAGGATATGGAAAACAGAAACGAAAATGGAAGAAAACAGAAGGCAAAGGGCCTGTGCCCGAATTTTGGGAAATGCGGCGGCTGCCAGTATCTGGACGTACCCTATGAGGAGCAGCTGAAGAAAAAAAAGAAACAGCTGACGGAGCTTTTGAAGCCGTTCTGCCTGGTCCGTGATGTGATCGGAATGGAGGACCCCTGGCATTACAGAAATAAGGTCCATGCGGTCATGGCCAGGGACCGGAAGGGTCGGATCATATCCGGTGTGTACAAGGAAGGAACCCATTTTGTCCTTCCAGTAGATACCTGCCTTATTGAGGATCAGAAGGCAGACGATATCATCAGGACAATCCGGGAGCTGGTCCCGTCGTTTAAAATGAAGGTATACGATGAGGACACGGGCTATGGCTTTCTGCGCCATGTGCTGGTGAGGACCGGATACACAACCGGCGAGATCATGGTGGTGCTGGTGACGGCCTCTCCTGTGTTCCCGTCTAAAAATAATTTCGTAAAGGCCCTGCGGGCAGCCCACCCGGAGATCACCACGGTGGTCCAGAACATCAACGGCCGCGGCACCAGCATGGTCCTGGGAGAAAAGGAGCATGTGCTTTACGGCCCCGGCTTTATTGTGGACGAGCTCTGCGGCTTCCGGTTCCGGATCTCCTCCAGATCCTTCTACCAGATCAATCCGGTCCAGACCGAAAAGCTCTACCGGCTGGCCATCCAGGCTGCCGGGCTTACGGGAAAGGAAACGGTCATCGACGCCTACTGCGGCATCGGCACCATCGGCGTCGCCGCTTCGCCGGAAGCGAAGGAGGTGATTGGCGTGGAGCTCAACCCGGATGCGGTACGGGATGCGGTCACCAACGCCAAGGCAAATGGAGTAAAAAATATCCGGTTTTACTGCAACGATGCGGGAAAATTCATGGTGCAGATGGCCTCCCAGGGAGGAAAGGCGGACGTGGTGTTCATGGATCCGCCCCGCAGCGGGAGCACGGAGGAATTCATAAACGCGGTGGCCACCTTAAAGCCAGCCCGGGTGGTGTACGTCTCCTGCGGCCCCGATACCCTGGCCAGGGACCTGGCGGTGTTTAAGAGGAAAGGGTATGAGGCGAAAGAGGCGTGGGGGGTGGATATGTTTCCGTTTACGAGCCATATGGAAGTTGTATGTTTGCTTTCCAAACTTAAAGCAAATAAACATATTGAAGTGGAATTGGAGATGAGCGAGCTTGATTTGACGGCTGCGGAGAGCAAAGCAACCTATGAGGAAATTAAGGATTATGTGTTGGAACATAGTGGATTGAAGGTGAGTAATCTCTATATCGCACAGGTTAAGCAGAAATGCGGCATTATTGAGAGGGCAAATTATAACCTGCCAAAATCGGAAAATTCCAGACAGCCGAAGTGTTCAGAAAAGAAGAGAAAGGCAATTGAGGATGCGTTGGAGCATTTTGGAATGATATAAAGAGTAAATACGAATATACTGTGTTTTTTTATGATGCTGATATACTTTAATTTATGGTTAATAGTAAGTGCAAGGTGGGGCAGGAGTCGATTAGAGCAGTGGGGTTAATGGAAAATTAAAGAAATCATTTTGAAGAAAGGGAGTTTTCATGGATTATAACGTATTGAATAAAAATCAAAAAGATAGAATGAAAGCTATTAGTGACCCTGCATATGTTATGAAATGGGAAGCTCCAGAATTTATGGATTATCTTTTGGGAGCACTTCCAAAAGTTAGAAAATATCAGAAAGACAAGGAAGTGGAACATGAAATAGCATCGTTAGAAAAAGTGTTGACAAAGTATGATGCTTTTTTTCAGAAAAATCAACTTTTTTACACGAAGTAGCAAAGAGAATTTCAGATATACATAATTTGAAAGATTCTTGGTGCGGATTAAGTTTATATGAAATAGAAACATATGTGAAACTCCATAGTTTTTGTTTAATTTCAGGAGAAGGTGGCATTGGTAAGAGTTATTTTATAAAATGTTTTGAAGAGCAATTGGAACAAAAAAATATTGAGCATTTGTGTATATATGGAAAGTTTGAAAAGAACACAAACAATATTGATGTCGAAGAAATAATAAGAGCAAGTCATACAGGATTTGTTTTTATCGTTGATGCAATAAATGAAATGTCTGAGGAAGGTCAGTATAATTTACTAGGTGTTTTAACGGAACTAAAGAAATATCCTAGAATACGAATTGTAATATCGTATAGAACAAATTCAATGGATAATGTGATTCTAAAAAAGTATCAAGGAATATCAGAATATGAGTATAAGTTTCCAGGTGTATCCTTTGAATCCGCATTAAGTGAAATACTTAAGCTATCTGTACCGGATGTATATATGTATGAAGATATTTTGTATTCAAATAATGCATTATTGTTAAGCATGCTATGTGATGTACTATCGTCAAAAAAGATTGTTGATGAAACTGAAAATGGAATTGCGTCTATCACTTTTATTTTGGAGCAATATGTAAAAAAGACTATAGGTAAGGTGTTTAAGAATCACCTAACTTGCCAAGGTATAGATGTTTAGAAAGATACAAAAAGAGTTGCTCAATGGATGTATAGGAATGGGGAAAAACGTATTGATGAGAACAGTCTACTCTCAGTAATTAAAACAGGAGAAAACTTTCTTCCATCCATGATACAGATGGGTTTTATGGATTGCTATGAAAGTGATAATAAAAAGCAATATTACTTTGTTATTGACTCTTTGACAGATTTTTTGATTGCCCGTTCCTTATTTGAAGATATCAGAGGAAAAAAATATGAGGAACAGATTAGTATTATAAAATCAAAAGTAGAGTCTGTGTATAATCTTGAAGAAGCTTTGATTATAGCAATATTCGATAATATGTCTCCAGATTATGAGAAAATAAAGGACTTATTAATTGGTACAGAGCTAATTGAGGATCTGGATTTTAATACATTGGTTAAAGTTCATTTTAAACGAGAGAATATTGCAACTTTTCTGAGGATATTTAAACCTATTGACCATAGTACATTATTGCAGGCGATGGGGGGATATACTGACAAACCATTTAACTGTAGCAATTACTTATTTGATTATTATTGTACAAGCCGTGAAAGGTTATGTGATTTGTCAAACACATTGGCTGGGTATCATTTCCAAAATGGGATAAAAAATAGGTTGAAAAATGTGTTGTATTTTACAACATTAAATGACAGAGAAGACAGGAGAGACGATGAGGCATTTTATTTTGCATTGCTCTGTTGTGCGGCACCTAAAAGGATGTTAGATGTTTAGCGATGAAACTACTATATGAGGTGGTTTCAAAGAATGAAGGTTATGT
>CAJMRM010000022.1 GCA_905215775.1 uncultured bacterium | reverse complement strand
ACAGAAAAAGAACCTCTATTTTGCCGTGGCTTAATAGGGGTTCTTTGACAGTCTGAAACGGGATGCTTTTACAGCATCCCGTTGGTTTTTATGGGATCATAAGGTCTGTTTATCCGATCTGCGGAAGACTTGCCACTGCCATAGACTGGCCGACACGACGGAAATATTCATCCGGCAGCTTTAACTGGAATTTATCAGCGATCTCCGGATACTCGTCCTTCAGGACGCGGTCGCAGGTTTCCATCAGGATGTCTCCGCCTTTACCGCTCATGACGCGGCCCAGCAGGAGCACATAGCGGAATCCGTAGGTCTGATAGTAGTAAGCCAGAGTATGGCCAAGATAGCAGCCGATGGATTCATAAACCTTTGCGGCTCTGGGATCATCCTCTGCCATCAGCTTTTGAACGGCTTTCAGCTTTTCAGCGGGAGAAGCAGATTCATCCAGCTGGATTCCGGCTCTGGGGGCCAGCTTGATCACGCCATCCTGGGAGAAGTATTTTACACCGCAGCCGATATCGCCTGCCCACTCGTCGATCATGGCATTGGGATTGGCGTCCACCGGAACGAAGGCAAGCTCATTGAGCCAGCCTGTAATACGGCCTTCCTCATCCACATAGCCCACAGCCTCGCTGGTTCCCATGGCAATGCCCAGGACGTTGTTATCCTTTAAGCTCATGGTTCCGGCCAGGGCGGAAACGTCTCCGTCGTTGGCTACGGCATAGGGAATATCCCCAAAGGTATCCTTTACGGCGCGGATATAGATATCCTTTACCTTGGATTCATAAAGATCCTTGGGAACGCTGAGGAACAGGGAGGCGCTCATGGTACGGTTATTAATAAAGATACCGGCAGAGGAAATACCGACTGCATCCACCCGCGGCATGTGCTCCGCCGCAGATTTGAAAGCAGCTACGATCCCATCGTAGTGATACTGGGGATCCTCGGTAACTTTCGGGAACCATACGACCTCCTCGGAGAACACGGTTTCTCCGTCGATCACTGCAGAAACCTTGCGGTCGGATCCGCCGGCGTCAAAGCCAATGCGGCAGCCTTCCAGATGTCCGCCCATGGCAATGGGGGCATTTTTAGTCTCGGGAACCTGCTCTGTGAACACGATCTCGAATTCATGCTCATAGATATGGGACATGAAATCCCAGTCGAATTCACGGGCTCCGCCTTTGCAGTACACGCTGCTTAGGTAATCGTAAAGATCCCGGTCATTTACATAAACCCGGAAGCCGCCCTGAAGCCAGATCATGGTCTTCACCAGACGGTCGATATAATAATGGTTTGCCTGAGCCATTTCCGGCTCTTCATGGATTTTTGTGTGGCAGGCAGCCATCTGACCGTCGGCTCTTTCTACTGCGATGGACACCAGCTTTGCGGCGCCCTTCAGAAATGCTTCATTGAATTTTAAAAGGGGAGTGAATTCCGGATCCAGTTCCGGAATATTTTTTAGGTTTACAGAAACTCCGTAACAATTCATAATATAGGACCCTCCTAAAGTGCATAATTTCCAATTATGATATAATTATAACATAATGGGCGGCCCTTGTCACTGGCTTCATCAGAAAATATACGGCTTGGAATTGTTATGGATGAGCGGATCTGTTTCTGATGACACAGGGGTAAAAATGTGATACAATTCTTTATGAAAAACATCCTGTACAGGGATGAGTAAGCCTAAGGAAGGGAGATTGAAAATTATGAGAATATACCGTGAAAAAGATTATGATGCAATGAGCCGCCGTGCGGCCAACATTATTTCCGCAGAGGTGATCCGCCGTCCGGACTGTGTGCTGGGACTGGCAACGGGATCCACTCCCATTGGAACCTACAAACAGCTTGCTGCATGGAACCAGAGAGGGGACTTCAGCTTTAAGGAGGTACACTCTGTAAATCTGGATGAGTATAAGGGCCTTTCCGGTGAGCATGACCAGAGCTATCGCTATTTCATGCAGAAGAACCTGTTTGACCATATTGATATCCTTCCGGAGAATACATATGTGCCCAATGGACTGGCCGAGGATCCGGAAAAAGAATGTAAAAATTACGACGAGCTGGTAAAATCCTTTGGATACGCTGATCTCCAGCTTCTGGGACTTGGAAGAAACGGTCATATCGGATTTAACGAACCCTCCGATCACTTTGTAAAGGAAACACATGTGGTGGATCTGACCGAAAGCACCATTGAAGCCAACGCCCGTTTCTTTGCCAGCGCCGACGATGTTCCGAAACAGGCCCTGACCATGGGAATCGGCTGCATTATGGCTGCCCGCCGTGTGCTTCTGATCGCCAGCGGTGCAGATAAGGCTGATGCGATCTATAAGACTGTATGCGGACCCATCACACCGGAGTGCCCGGCTTCGATCCTCCAGCTTCATCCGGATGTTGTTCTGGTCTGCGATGAGGCAGCCCTCTCCAAGCTGGAGGGAACGGGGGTAGAGATATGCGGATAACCGGCGGAAGTGTGTTCGATCTGGAACACGGATTTTGTGAAAAAGATCTTTACACAGAGGGCTCTGTATTTGCAGGAGCCAGCGGCGATGGGGAAACAGTGGATGCCTCCGGCTGCTATGTGATCCCGGGCCTGGTGGACGTCCATTTCCATGGATGTGTCGGCGAGGATTTCAGCGATGCGACTCCGGATGGACTCCAGGCCATGGCAGACTATGAGCTGTCCGAGGGCGTGGCGTATATCTGTCCGGCGGGAATGACTCTGGGCGAGGACCAGCTTTCCCTGATTTGTAAAAATGCCGCGGCTCATAAGGAGAAAAACGGCGGCGGTGCAGAGCTGGTGGGCGTTCATCTGGAGGGCCCGTTCCTTTCCAGTGCCAAAAAAGGAGCGCAGAACAGCGATTTTCTCCATGACCCCGATGTACCGATGTTAAAGAGGCTCCAGGCAGACGCCAAGGGACTTGTGAAGCTGGTGACCCTGGCTCCGGAACAGCCGGGCTCCATGGAGTTCATCCAGGCTGCAGGCGAGGAAGGGATCCATGTTTCCATTGGCCATACGGTTGCCGATTATGAAACGGCCAGCGCGGCCTTTGCTGCGGGAGCCGACCATGCCACCCACCTTTATAACGGTATGCCGTCCCTTCATCACCGGGAGCCGGCAGTCATTGGAGCAGCCTTTGACAATAAGAAGGTCATGCCTGAGATCATTTGTGATGGAATCCATATTCACGGCAGCGTGATCCGCGCCACCTTCGCCATGTTCGGGGCAGAGCGCATGATCCTGATCTCCGATTCCCTGCGCGCCACAGGAATGCCCGATGGAGAATATCCCTTTGGCGGCCAGATGATCGAGGTCCATGGGAACCGTGCAACACTCCTGGGCCATCCGGAAACTCTGGCAGGCTCTGTGACCAGCCTTATGGGATGCCTCCGCCAGGCGGTGAGGTTTGGGATCCCGGTGGCAGACGCAGTACGTGCCGCTTCCTATAACCCGGCCAGATCCATTGGAATGGACGACCGGATCGGAAGCCTGACAGAGGGAAAGGAAGCTACCTTTGTGCTGCTGGATAAGGAAACGCTTGAAATAAAGAAGATCGTATTTAAGGGAAAGACGGTAAAATAGGCATAAAAAGCCCGCAAAAACAGACTGGCTGCCACCGGTAAAAAACTCTGATAAATTACTGGAAAATATAATTGACAGGCAGACGGATTTGTGATATTGTTACAGTAATTCCGATGCATTATTGAACTCACATGCAATTTTGTAAGTCATTTGCACGTTAAATGAATTACAGATGCATGTGAGTTTTCTTGAATAAAGGCCGACAGAAATGTAAGGGGATTTATTGAGGGCAGTGCGGAAAATTTTATTTATGGAGGTACCAAAATGAACAACGGTACAGTTAAGTGGTTCAATTCTGAGAAAGGCTACGGATTTATTTCCAACGACAACGGCGGCGACGATGTATTCGTTCACTTCTCCGCTATCGTAGGCGAGGGCTTCAAGACTCTGGAAGAGGGTCAGAAAGTTACCTTCGATACCGAGCAGGATCCGAAGAACAGCAAGAAGCTGCGCGCTGTAAACGTAGTTAAGTGCTAATTTACCAATGAGAAAAGGCCGCTTTGTCAGGAAACTGGCAGGCGGCTTTTTTTATATCCTGGGAAAGTGCGTCCTGCTATATAAAAAACGTTCTGCGAAGATTGCCGTTCGGCGGAAGAGGCTGGTTCATCGTTTCCTGCTTCATTCAATGCATAGTGAGTTTAACGAAGATGAAGACCATCGGTCCAGGGATAAACAGGGGGACGGATCTGTGGGCTTGACATTCCCATATAGTTAAGTTATAATAATTATTATAACTAAAATAATTGGAAAACGGAGGTAGATAATGGAACTGAGAAGGGCACTGGATTCTTTTTATTACAGCACCGCTTTATGCGATCTGCGCCTGATGAACCGGCAGTTCATCGACGAAAATATCACCTACAACAGTCTTCTGTACCTGGAGCTGATATACGCCATGGACGGACGGCTGACGGCGTCCAAGATCGCGGAGATGCTGTGTGTATCCAAACCAGCGGTAACGTTAAAGATCAATGAGCTGATCCGCCAGGGGCTGGTGGTCAAAACGCCGGATCCCAAAGACCGGCGCCAGAATCTGTTGTCCATCAACGAGGAGGCAGTTCCCAACTACAAAATATATAAAAAGCAGGATAGCCTGGCGGTAAAGAAGATCGCAGAAATGTTTTCAGAGGAAGATATTGAAAAGTTCTGCCAGATGCTGAATGTGCTGTCCGACGTGAATTTCTCGGTCCTCGGATAAAGGGGAGCGGGCCGTTTTGCCGGAAGGCTCCGGCCGGAACGGGCGGCGGCGGACAGAGATCGATGTAAAGAAGGGAAATTATGGTTTCAAAGAAAAAAATCCAATTGGACAGAAAAAAAACAATACTTTGTATGATCGGCAGCAGTATCATGGCGTTTGGCCTTTATAACGTCCATTCGCTTTCCGGAGTTACGGAGGGCGGGATCCTGGGAATGACGCTGCTGTTAAATTACTGGCTGGACCTTTCTCCGGCCATTACCGGCTTTATTATGAACGCAGCCTGCTATCTGGTGGGCTGGAAGCTTCTGGGCTGGTCGTTTATCCTTTACTCCACCATTGCCGGGTTTACGTTCTCCGCTTCTTATGCGGTGTTTGAGCAGTTTCCGAGGCTCTGGCCGGGCTTAGCGGATATGCCGCTGACGGCGGCCATTGTGGGCGCGCTGTTCATCGGTATCGGCGCAGGACTCTGCGTGAGGGCCGGAGGAGCGCCCAGCGGCGACGACGCCCTGGCCATGAGCATCTGCCGTGTTACAAAGAGCGATATCCGGATCCCGTACCTGGCCAGCGACCTGGTGGTGCTGGCACTGTCCTTATCCTACCTGGATCTGAAGCGCATCGCCGTATCCCTTTTAACGGTGGTGCTGTCGGGCCAGCTGATCGGACTCGTGCAGAACGCGCGGGTGCCGCAGGCGGAGGGGTAAAGAGGGCCGCGGTCCGAATATTTTCCCCCAGTACCCATAAGCTTTAAGCTTGTGGGCACTGGGGGATTTTTTGCGTCTGGCATTCAAAGTCTTTGTATTGGGAAATCTGGACATGGGAAAAAAGATGCGGATATGTCCGGGGTGACCTACACCGGCAGTCCCAGCCCATAACCGGCGCAGATCCCGATGACAGCCGACAGGCAGATCAAAAGGATCGGGTGCACTTTTTTGAAGGCCAGTACGGTCATCAGAAGGAAGACGGCCAGGGAGATGTAAAAGCTCATGCCGCCCAGAACGCCTGTGGAAAAGCCATGGGGGAAGAAAACGGTCTTTCCAACGGAGAGAACGGCAGTGCCGATGAGGCCGATGACAGCGGGCTTTAGACCGGCCATGCAGCCGCTTACGATCCGGCTGTTCCGGAAGGCCTCAAAGCACCGGGCCACCAGGAGGATGATCAGGAAGGACGGGAGCACCACGCCCAGGGTGGCAAAGATCCCGCCGGGGATCCCGGCCAGTTCCGTTCCCACATAGGTGGAAATATTCACAGCAAAGGGACCGGGGGTGCTTTCGCTGACCGCCACGAAGTTCACAAGGTCAGCGGAGGCCATCCAGCCATGGGCTTCCACTTCGGCCTGGATCAGGGGAAGCATGGCGTAGCCGCCGCCGAAGGTGAACGCGCCGATCTTAAAAAATGTCCAGAAAAGCTCCAGATAGATCATGATTCAGCCCTCCTTAAGGAAATGGTGGATGTGAGAAAGCCTGTGACGGCACAGAGGACCAGCACCAGGAGCACGTTGACGTCCAGGATGGCCGCCAGGATGAAGGAACCGGCCGCAATGGCATAGGAAACGGGATTCCTGGGACACTGGCGGTACATGGACCACAGTGCTTTGAGGATCAGTGCCAGGACTCCGGCGCGGATCCCGAAGAAGGCGTACTGGACCACCTTCATGGATTGGAACTCCCGGAGCACAAAGGCGATGGCCGTGATCACCAGGAAGGACGGAAGGATCACGCCCAGGGTGGCGCAGAGGGCTCCGGTGAAGCCGCATACCCGGTAGCCCACAAAGGTGGCCGAGTTGACGGCGATGGGGCCGGGGGTGGATTCGGCAATGGCAACGATCTCCAGGATGTCCTTGTCAGAGATCCAGCCGTGTTTTTCTACCGTTTCCTTCTGGATCAGCGGGATCATGGCGTAGCCGCCGCCGAAGGTAAACGCGCCGATCCGAAGAAAGGTCAGGAATATCTCCAGAAGGGTCTTATTTCGATTCTCCATACATATCTCCTTTTTTTGTGTGTTCACAGCAGTTTAGCCGTACATCTTCTTGCCCGCAGGCAGCAGGCAAGAGGCGCCGGGCGTCTGTTCGATGGGTTCTCTACTGTTATAACGGTTTTCTTGACATAAATCAATATATATATTAAAATTAAAAAGATAAATAATAGATTATGAAAAGGAGAACCAGTATGACGGTCCGCCATATGTATATTTTTAAGACCGTGTGTGAATGCCAGAGCATTACTGCGGCTGCCGGGAAGCTGAATATGACCCAGCCGGCAGTCAGCGTTGCCATAAAGGAGCTGGAAAGCTTTTACCAGGTGAAGCTGTTTGAGCGTATGAACCGTACCATTTATCTGACGGAGGCGGGAAATACCTTAAGGGAATACGCAGATTCCATCCTGG
This sequence comes from uncultured bacterium, assembly GCA_905215775.1. Taxonomy (GTDB): domain Bacteria; phylum Bacillota; class Clostridia; order Lachnospirales; family Lachnospiraceae; genus Alitiscatomonas. The sequence goes on along the minus strand of CAJMRM010000022.1, from coordinate 34,155 downwards.
ACCAGTTTGAGGAGGCGGAGGCGGTGCTGCGGGACGGCAGCTCCATGTCCAGGTGCCGCCTGGGAGTCAATGTGTCAGTGGGAGAAACGTTTCTTCCGGGGATGCTGAAGCTTTTGGAGGAAAGGATACCGGAAATCCATATGGAGGTTCTGGTGGGAAATACCGTGACCATCGAAGAGAAGCTGAATGAGAATGAGATCGACTTTGCGGTGGTGGACGGGCTGAAGGACCGGACCCGGCGGGTGATCCAGCCGTTATTCCGGGGGGAGATGGCAGCGGTCTGCGCGCCGTCCTACGGCCCCTCGGGCCCGGTGACTGTGAAGGAGCTGGCGGAGTACCGGCTGCTTTTGAGGGAAAAGGGCAGCGGGAACCGGGTCTGCATTGACGCCATGTTTGAGTCCCATGGATGCAGCGCCAGACCGGTGGTGGACAGCATCAGTGATCTGAGCCTTTTGAAGCTGGCGGCGGAGGGGTTCGGCATTACGATCCTTCCAAGAGAGCTGGCGGCGGAGCAGATCGCTGCCGGACGGCTGAAGGAGGTGAGGCTGTCGGACGATACCCTGGAACGCCAGTATTTTATTGCATATAATAAGAAAAAATACCTGACTGAGCTGATGAAAGAGGTGCTCCGGGTATTGAAACTATAAAAAACGGCTCCGTGCCTGGTGATATGGGTCCAGAATTCTGGGTACATATCATGGAAACGGAGCTGTTTTTTATGGAATGAAAGCCCCGCGGCAGACGGAAGCTGCACATATTTTTCCTATCCAGGCGGCATACTAACCCCAGAGCATATGAATTTAAAAGAAGCGAGGTTGTATGGGATGGAAATGACACTGCGGTGGTATGGGACAGGGTTCGATACGGTTACGTTAAAGGAGATCCGTCAGATCCCCGGTGTGACCGGGGTAATTACGACGCTTTACGATATGAAGCCGGGGGAGGTATGGAGCCGGGAACGGATCCGGGCGCTGAGGCAGGAGGTGGAGGATGCGGGACTTCATATTTCCGGCATCGAAAGCGTCAATGTCCATGATGCCATTAAAACGGGGGCGGCGGACAGGGATGCGTATATCGGCCGCTATATTGAGACGCTGGAAAATCTGGGACAGGAGGATATCCGCCTGGTGTGCTACAACTTTATGCCGGTGTTTGACTGGACCAGGACGGAGCTGGCACGGCTCCGTCCCGACGGATCCACAGTGCTGGCCTATACCCAGGAGGCGGTGGACAGACTGGACCCGGAAACCATGTTTTCCTCCATTGCCGGGGACATGAACGGCGCGGTCCTGCCGGGCTGGGAGCCGGAGCGCATGGCCCGGGTCAAGGAGCTGTTTGCCATGTACCGGGACGTGGATGAGGAACGGCTGTTTGAAAATCTCCGGTATTTTCTGGAGAAGATCATGCCTGTATGCCGGGAATACGACATCCGGATGGCCATTCATCCTGACGACCCGGCCTGGAGCGTGTTCGGGCTGCCCCGGATCATGACCAACAGGGAAAATGTGCTCCGGGTCATGGCCATGGTGGACGATCCTCATAACGGCGTGGCCTTCTGCACCGGCTCCTTCGGAACCAGCCGTTCCAATGATCTGCCGGATATGATCCGCGCCTTAAAGGGAAGGATCCATTTTGCCCATGTGCGGAACCTTAGGTTCAATTCCCCCACAGATTTTGAGGAGGCGGCTCACCTGTCCTCAGACGGGAGCTTTGATATGTACCGGATCATGAAGGCGCTTTACGACACTGGATTTTCCGGCCCCATACGGCCGGACCATGGGCGGATGATCTGGGGAGAAGAGGCCATGCCTGGGTACGGGCTTTATGACCGGGCTCTGGGAGCGGCGTATTTAAACGGCCTTTGGGAGGCCATTGAAAAGGGGGAAAAGGCGCATGGAGTTAAATGAGGAGGGCTTAAGGAACCGGAAGTGGTGGATAGAGCGGGGATACCGCCTGCCGGAGTTTGACCGGGAGGCCGTCAGAGAAGCCACTGGCCGGGAGCCGGTCTGGGTCCATTTCGGGGCAGGAAATATTTTCCGGGCATTTCCAGCCCGGGCGGTCCAGGAGCTTTTGGACCGGGGGATCATGGATCGAGGACTTGTGGCCGCCGAGGGCTACGATATGGAGCTTCTGGAACGGGTGAACCGGCCCCACGATGAATATTCGGTCCTGGTCACCTTAAGGGCGGACGGGACGGTGGAGAAGACCGTTGTGGGAAGCGTCCTGGCCTCGTATGGGCTGGATGGATTAAAGGAGATCTTCACCATGGACTCGCTTCAGATCGCATCCTTTACCATCACAGAAAAGGGATACAGCGTTTCCGGAGCCGGGGAGGATTTTAAAAATGGGCCGGACCGGGCAAAAACGTATATGGGCCAGGTGGCGGGCCTTTTATACCGGCGGTTCCTGGCCGGGAAAAGGCCCATCGCCATGGTCAGCATGGACAACTGCTCCCGCAATGGGGACCGGCTTCTGGAGGCCATGGAGGCGTTTGCCGTAAGGTGGTGCGAAAACGGGCTGGCAGCCCCGGGATTTCTGGAGTATGTGACCGGCCGGAGCCGGGTGGCCTTTCCATGGACCATGATCGATAAGATCACCCCCAGACCCGGGGCGGATGTGCTTAAGATCCTGGAAGCGGATGGATTAACGGGCATGGAGCCTGTGGTAACGGCGAAAAACACCTATGCGGCTCCTTTTGTGAACGCGGAGGAGTGTGAATACCTGGTGATCGAGGACGATTTTCCCAATGGCCGTCCTGAGCTGGAAAAGGCCGGCTTTTTATTTACAGACCGGGAAACCGTGGAAAAAGCGGAGAAAATGAAGGTATGTACCTGCTTGAACCCGCTGCATACGGCCCTTGCGGTATTCGGCTGCCTTCTGGGGTACAAAAGGATCTCAGAGGAGATGAAGGACAGGGATCTGACGCTTCTTTTAAAACGGATCGGCTATGAGGAGGGGCTGCCGGCGGTCACGGATCCGGGGGTCCTGGATCCCAGGAGGTTTCTGGATACGGTGCTTACGGTCCGGTTCCCCAACCCGTTCCTGCCGGATTCTCCCCAGCGCATCGCCACGGATACGTCCCAGAAGCTCTCGGTCCGGTTCGGGGAGACCATAAAGGCGTACATGGCGTCTCCGGAGCTGGATATGGACCGACTCAGGGGGATCCCTCTGGTGCTGGCCGGATGGCTCCGGTATCGGATGGCCGTGGATGACGAGGGGCGGCCTATGAAGCTGAGCCCGGATCCCATGGCGGAGAGGCTGGATCCGCATATGGAGAAGCTGCGGCTGGGAGGAGCCGGAGACGGCGGTAAACGAACGGAATGGATCCCGGGGCCCCGGGGTCCTTGGGCAGCGGAGGTGAAAGCCGTTCTTCGGCCGATCCTGTCGGATAAGGCGATTTTCGGTGTGGATCTTTTTGCAGCCGGCCTGGCAGGCCGGGTAACGGAGCTTTTTATGGAAATGGCAGCAGGGCCCGGAAGGGTCAGAGGGACCCTGCACAGCCTGGTGAAAGGAGAGATGTGAACCGATGAGGCCATTTATGGATGAAGAGTTTCTGCTGGATTCGGACGCGGCCAGGCGGCTGTATCATACGGATGCAGAGCCCATGCCCATTGCCGATTATCACTGTCATATAGACGCCAGGACGATTTTTGAGGACCGGAGATTTGAGAATCTTACCCAGGCGTGGCTGGGCGGGGATCATTATAAGTGGAGGCTGATGCGGGCCGGAGGGGTACCGGAGGAATGGATCACCGGAGCCGGGAGCGACCGGGAAAAGTTCCGGAAATGGGCGGGGGTCCTGGAGCTGGCGGCGGGCAGCCCGCTGTATCACTGGAGCCATCTGGAGCTTAGAAGGTATTTTGGCTACGGCGGAGTCCTCAATGAGAGGACGGAGGAGGAGGTCTGGGAGCTGGCCCGGGAAAAGCTTAAGGAGCCGTCCATGGGGGCCAGGGGCCTGATCTGCCGGTCGGGCGTGACGGTCCTGTGTACCACCGATGATCCGGCGGACTCTCTGGAATGGCACCGGAGGCTGGCGGAGGATCCGGGCTTTCCTGTACAGGTCCTTCCTGCCTGGAGGCCGGACCGGGCCATGGAGCTGGAGAAAACGGATTATCCGGCGTATCTGGAGCGGCTGGAGGCTGCCAGCGGCCGGAGGATCTATGATTTTCCCTCGCTTCTGGACGCTTTGCGGGACCGCATGGACTTTTTTTCTTCCATGGGCTGTGTGACGGCGGATCACGGTCTTTCATACGTTCCCTGCACAGAGGCATCCAGGAAAGAGGTGGAAACGATCTTTTCCCGGAGGCTTGCAGGCCGGATGCCGGAAGAGAGGGAGCTTGCGGCGTTCCGGACAGCGTTTCTGGCCGTTATGGGCCGGGAATACCATAAAAGGGGCTGGGTGATGCAGCTGCATTTCGGCGTGAAAAGAGACAACAGCAGCCGTCTGTACTCCCGTCTCGGGCCAGACGCCGGCGCAGACTGTATCCTAAGTCCTACGAGCTCCGGCCCGCTGGCAGATTACCTGAATGCCCTGGACCGGACCGGAGAGCTTCCGAAGACCATTCTTTATTCCCTGAACCCTGCGGACAACGCAGTCATCGGCGCTCTCATTGGCTGTTTCCAGGGAGACGGTATCCTGGGGAAGGTACAGCAGGGAAGCGCCTGGTGGTTCAATGACCATAAGGAGGGCATGGAGGCACAGCTGAAGAGTCTGGCGAGCCTGGGCCTTCTGGGGAGCTTTGTCGGAATGCTGACGGATTCCAGGAGCCTTTTATCCTATCCCCGCCATGAATATTTCCGGCGGATCCTATGCGGTATCCTGGGGCGCTGGGTGGAGAACGGGGAGTATCCGGCGGACTGGGAGGCCCTTTCCCGGATCGTCCGGGGGATCTCTTACGAAAATGCGGTGCGGTATTTCGGATTTTCTGTACCGGGAGCGGAGGCGGTGCGGTTATGAAGAAAGAAAAGTCTGCGGGAAGGCGGCCGGAGGCTGGGAACGGAAGGACAGGGATGAACGGGACGGCAGAGGGAGATAGAAGAACAGTGGTGAACGGGACGGCAGAGGGAAACAGAAGGCAGGCAGAGAGCAGAAAGGCCGTAAGGAGACTTGCGGCGGGCGCGGTCCTGGCGGCCGGGCTTCTGGCGCTTTTAAGCGGCTGCGGGTCCCGGACCGCTTCCCGCCGGATCGTCCGCATCGGCCACAACCAGTCGGTGAACCACCCGACCCATCTGGCGCTGACTGCCTTCCAGGAAATGATCGGGGAAAGGCTGGGGGACCGGTTCCAGGTGGAGGTGTATCCCAGCGAGCTCCTGGGCTCCCAGACGGATATGGTACAGCTGACCCAGACCGGGGCCATGGACTTCTGTGTGGCCAGCAACGCTATCCTGGAGACCTTCAGTAAGGATTATGAGCTTTTTAATCTTCCCTACCTGTTCCAGAGCACAGAGGCGTACCATGCGGCCATGGAGGACGAGGCGGTGACGGGGCCTGTTTTTTCAGCCACCAGACAGGCGGGCTTTACGGCGGTGGCCTGGCTGGATGCGGGAACGAGAAATTTTTATACAGTAAAAAAGCCTGTGGAACGGCCGGAGGATCTGCGGGGGCTTAAGATCCGGGTCCAGCAGTCCCCCACCAATATTGAAATGATGCGGCTCCTGGGCGGGTCGGCGACGCCCATGGGGTTCGGGGATGTTTATACGGCCCTTCAGTCCGGCGTCATCGACGGGGCAGAAAATAATGAGATGGCCCTGACGGACAATGGCCACGGGGATGTATGCCGGTATTATTCCTACGACATGCACCAGATGGTCCCGGATCTTCTGATCGGGAACAATGCGTTCCTGGACAGCCTGACGGAAGAGGAAAGGGCCGTTTTTGACGATGCCTTTGAGGAGCTGGAGCGGGTGCAGCAGCAGGAGTGGGGAAGGGCTGTGGAAGCGGCGAAGAACAGGGCGGAGCGGGAGCAGCAGGTGACGTTCCTTTATCCGGACCGGGAGAGGTTTGCAGCGGCGGTGCTGCCGCTCCATGAGACGGTCCTTGAAGGAAATCCCGCCCTCCGGCCTTTATATGAGAGGATCCGGCAATACAATGAATCGTATGCGTCCGGCCAATAGGAGGAGATCATGGAGAAAGTGAGAAACATTCTGGACCATACCCTGGAGGTCCTTTCCGGCGCCAGCTTCCTGGCTATGGTAATCCTTACCTGCTGGCAGGTATTTACCAGATATCTTTTAAAAAATCCGTCGTCCTGGTCCGAGGAGCTGGTGTCTTATCTGTTCGGGTGGATGGCCCTTTTCGGGGCTTCCCTGGTGACGGGGGAAAGAGGGCACATGAATATTCCCCTGCTGACGGAACGGCTGGGACCGGGGGCCCAAAAAGGGCTGGCGGTTTTTTCTGAGTCCGCGGCTCTTCTTTTTTCTGCGGTCATTCTTTTTTATGGAGGAATAAAGATCACAGACCTGGCCATGGGCCAGAGGACCTCGTCCCTGGGGGTGCCCGTGGGCTTTTTCTATGCGGTCCTTCCGGTAAGCGGCGTACTTTGTGTGGTGTATACAGGATTGAATCTCTGGGAAATCCTGAAAAAGGGAACAGAAAGGGAGGGATGAGCCATGGCATGGAACGCATTGTGGACGATCTTAGGCGTGATGCTGGTGTTTCTGGCACTGGGGGTGCCGATTTCCTATTCCATTGGAATTTCTTCCCTGGCAGCCATCCTGGCGACGGTTTCCGCTGATGCGGCGGTGGTGACGGCGGCCCAAAGGATCTTTGTGGGAATGAGCCGGTTCAGCCTGACGGCCATTCCGTTTTTTATTCTGGCCGGGAACCTTATGAACCAGGGAGGGATCGCAGGGCGGCTGGTGGAGCTTGTCCTGGCGGTCCTTGGAAAACTTCCCGGCTCTCTTTTGGTGGCCAATGCGGGAGCCAACGCGCTGTTTGGCGCCATTTCCGGATCTGCGTCGGCGGCGGCTGCCGCCGTGGGAAGCATGGTGCGGGACGGAGAGGAGGAGCAGGGCTATGATCCGGCTCTATGCGCGGCGTCCAACGGGGCATCTGCGCCGTCGGGACTTCTGATCCCGCCCTCCAACGCCCTGATCACATATTCCCTGGCGGCCGGGGGCGTTTCTGTTTCCGCTCTGTTTCTGGCGGGCTATGTGCCAGGGCTTCTGTGGGCTGTCTGCTGCATTGCGGTGGCGGTGGCGGCAGCGGGGAAAAAGGGATACAGGGGAGCTGCCGGGAAATTTGACTGGAAAAACCTGGGAAGGGCGGCGCTGCGGGCCATTCCCTCCCTGACCCTTATCGTGGTGGTCATCGGAGGGATCATAGCCGGAGTCTTTACCGCCACAGAAGGAGCGGCCATTGCCGTATTGTACGCCCTGGTCCTGGGGATATGCTATGGGAATATCACGGTCCGCTCGTTCTGGCGCATCGTCATCGACAGCGCCAGGATGAGCGGTATGGTGGTATTTCTTATCGGAGTGTCCAATATCCTGGGCTGGGTCATGGCCTTCACCCAGATCCCCCAGGCAGTTTCCGCCGCCCTTCTGGGGTTTACCTCCAGTCCGGCGGCTCTGCTTCTGATCATGAATGCGGTCCTTCTCCTGGCGGGCACCTTTATGGATGTGACGCCGGCCATTCTTATTTTCACTCCGCTGTTCCTTCCGGTGGTCCAGGCCTTCGGCATGCATCCGGTCCAGTTCGGCCTGATCCTGGTCTATAATCTCTGTATCGGAAATATCACGCCGCCGGTGGGAAATACCCTGTTTGTTGCCATAAAGGTGGGGAAGACCTCCCTGTCAGAGGTCATGCCTTATATGCTCTGGTATTACGGAGCCATTCTGGCCGGGCTGCTTCTGGTAACGTTTGTGCCTGCCGTTTCCCTGGGCCTTCCCTGGCTGGCCGGTGTATTAAAATAGAAGAAGACGCGGGCGAGGTCAGAAACGTGTCATAAAAACGTAAGAAAATAGAACTGGAGTTCGATATGCAGGACATGGTATAATGTCTGGAAACAGACATTATACCATTGCGCATCTGGTTTCTGCGTTATCCGCAGAAATCCAGGCGCTTAGTTCGCCGAAGGGGTCATGTCCTGCGGACATGGCATAATGGGATCGCCGGAAGGAGGAGATGTGATTGTATACCATAAAAGTCCGGATGCGGAAGCTGGGGAAAAAGAACCAGGGGGCCGTGGAGCCTGTGGAGTTCCAGCTGGAATCCAGACCGGAGACCGTAAAGGAGCTGGTGGAGGGACTGGTATGCCTGGGAGTGCGTCAGTATAACGAGAGAAAGGATACGGGACAGATCGTTCCCTGGCTGACCAGCGGGACGATCCAGGACCAGGCTGCGGCGGGAAAAATCTCTTTTGGAATCAGAAGGGGGAACGATGCGGAGGCGGATCAGGCGGTGGAAAATGCAGTCCAGTGCTTTGAGGACGGGATCTACCGGATCTTTGCTGATGAAGAGGAGCTGACAGAGCTGGAGCAGCCGGTCCCGCAGCGCGAGGGGCTGGTATTTACCTTTGTACGCCTGACAATGCTGGCCGGATGGTAAAGGGAGGGAAAGTATGGGAGGATTTACCTACGAAACGAGAAAGAAGCTGACGGAGCAATGGATCCTGGAGACGAAGGCAGCGGGGAAGGGCCTGGACGGAATGGAGAAGGAGCTGCTTCCGGACCCGTATTCCTCCGTAAAAAAAGAGCCGCTCCAGTGGATGACCGGGCTTTTGGAAAACGGGGAGGCCGGAACATTAAGCGAAATTTATAAGCGGGAGCTTCCGGGGCTGGTGAGGGTCTGTGTCCCGGAGGGGCTGGAAGAGGAGTTTTATTATGCCCTGGACCAGATGAACCAGTTCCAGATGACGGCCGGATGGTACAGGAGGAGTCTGCGGACAAAAGAATATATTCCCTTTGTCCGGCAGAGCGTGAGTCTCTTATGGGCATACTCCCGGCTGAAATTTTATAAGGCCAGTCTGGCAGAGATCCTGACAGGAAAAACGGATCCGGAGATCTATGACCATGCCAGGACGGAAAGCTGGCCCTATGCCGGGATACTGGCAGCCCAGATCGACCTGGGAAGAGAGGAGACGGTCCGGGCGGTCCGGGAGATCCTGTATGGAGAAAATAATACGGCAATGCTGAGTCATGAAATGATCCGCGGTATCGTTATGGGCAGGGATACCGGGCTTTATAAGGCGCTGGGGGAGTTTCTTCTGGCGGCCAGACTCCAGGAGGGAGCCCGGCAGGCGGTCTGCGAGACCATGGATGCCGGCCGCCCGGAGGCGTTTCTTTTCCTGTTCCAGGTGATCGAGGAGCATGACCTGATCCGTTTTTCGTCTGTAAAGCGGGCGGTGAGTACCTGGATCGGGATCTTTGATGAAAACAGCGCGGACCGGATCAGCAATAAGCTCCTTCATCTGATGGGAAAATGTCTGCGGGAGCCGGAATTCTGCGAGAAACAGCTCTGCTCCGAGGATTCGGTGGCCATCAGCTGCGCCCTCTGGGCCAAAGGCTTCTACGATGCCGAAGCCGGAGTAGAGGCAGTGCTGGAGCTGATAAAGAACGGAACGAAAAACCAGAAGCTGACGGCCTCCTATTTCAACCGCTCCCTGCAGGACCAGAGACTCAGCGCCCGGGCGGCCAGGGAGGTATTTCTTACATATCCGGAGGATCTGGAGCTGATGGCATGCTATCTTCCAGGTTTTATGGGAAGCCTGTATTCCATCATGTCGGACCTGGTCCGGGGAAAGCGGACGGGATGGTTTTCTGTGGAGCGGGAGGATGCCTCCGAGCCGGAAAAGCTTTCGGTGACTGCGTATGGACTGTTTGAGAACGAAGAAGAGGCCAGGAAGATCTACGGGATCTTTAAGAATGCCATGGAACGCATCCCTAAAAAGGGCCTGGATCTGGATCCGTGCATCTTCCCCTGGTACCGGGTGACCATGAGCCGGTCCGACCTGGCGGCGCGTATGTGTGTGATCGCCTGGATGCTCCAGGATGAAACGTATCTGGACGAGGCGGCGGCTCTGATCCCGGTGGTGGGCCAGGGCCAGGTATACGGGGCCAGCCGTGCCATGACCGCCCGGCTGCTTTTATACAGGCCGGAGAGCCGCGTCAGAAGAGATATTCTGTTTGAGCTTCTCCATAACCCGGAGGAATATACGGTATCCTCAGCCTTCTGTCTGGCAAAGGCTCTGGAGGATCTGGACGACAGGGATTACCGGAAGCTGGAAGCGAATCTGAAATATAAAAAGGGCCGCACAGAGACGCTTTCCCTGCTGCGCCGCCAGAGTCCGGAAAAGCTCCGGGAATGCGTGGCCCGGCTTCTGGGAGAAAAGTCCGAGGAGTGCCATATGGGGGCTCTGGATCTGGCTCTTGGGATGAAGCAGGATGATCCGGAGGCGTTTGAAGCCCTGCGTCCGGTCCTTGGGGCATTCCGGAATCCTACGGGAAGGGAGCAGGCGCTCCTGGTTCAGCTGACCGGAAAGGACGGGGATGAAGAGGATATCCTGAAAAAGCCGGGCTATGGGTTTTATGATACGAAAAAGGAATTTGTCCTTCCGGAGATAAGGACCGATATCAAAAAGGCGCCGGAGCTGTTCTCATATGGGGAAAAGGAATGCATCCGGGTGCTTAAGGCTTTAAACAGCCTTGTGGAGGCCAATCAGTTTAAGGAGTATACCACGGTCTGGGGAGAGGAAAAGACCCTGGGAGCCGAGCTTGGAAGATGCCGGTGGAGGAACGCGGAGGATCCGGACATGGAGCCTCTGGACGAGTACCCCTTCCGGGAAATGTGGGAGGAGTTTTACAGAAAAGAGATCCGTTCCACAAAGCTTCTGACGGAGCTTTATCTGTATCAGGCCTGCCGCCAGAGAAAAGGAGATTACCGGAAAAATACAGACCTTTATAAAAAGGTGTTTGGAAAGGGGCTTTTAAAGAAGCCGCCGTTTACGGAGCTGGTGGAGGGCCTCCGGTTCGGAGCCCAGGTAAGGACTGTCATCGACGGTCTGTTTTTCCAGTATGTGCCCCGGGAGGAATTGGTAACGTTGGCGCTGCCAGCCGTCGGAAAGCTGGTTTCCGTTCTGAATGATGAAAATGAGAATTATGAGGTACAGGAAAGCCGTTGGAACGGCGAGACGGAAACAGTCCGGAAGCGCTCGGCAGATCTTCCTGTTTTTACGGAGCTGATCTCCTGGCTGGGGATGGCCGGAGAGGAGGACTGGGGAACGGCGTTTGCCCTGCGGTTCCGGCTAAAGGCCCGGTATGAAGGGAGAAGCGGAGATAAAGCTCTGGCCGGATACCAGGGCAGGAGAAATTCCTTTCTGGAGCTTTCGGATCTGGTCCAGTGCTATGTAAGGGGGATCTGGGACAAGGATCTGTTTTACAAGGCAGTGTTTGAATTTCTGGGGATCGGAAGTCTGTTTTCGCCCATCAGCCTCGTGGAGCAGAAGGGGACGGTGGCAGGACGGGACGCCAGACCCGGGGATCTGGACCGGTTTTTTGGCCGGGGAAGGATCAGGCCGGAGGACGGGAAATACCGTTTTGATACCATTGGGGAGGAAATGCCGGAAATGACTCTGGCCCATACGCTTTATAAGGAGATCATCCCGGCGGTGCTCCAGGCAGAGTTAAGGCGGGGAGAGAGGGAGACTCCTTTTTCCAGCTCCATAGGAAATATCCGTGTGATCTACGGGATCCCGGTGCTGGTGCAGATCTTAACGGCCCTGGGGAAGGATCCCCTGGAACGGAGCCAGTATTCCTATTATTCCAATGGGTCCAGCCGCCGTTCTGTCCTGAGCCATCTTCTGAAGGTATGCCGTCCGGCGCCGGAGGAAACGGCAGCAGACCTGGGCCGTGCGCTCCAGGGGACCGACATCACAAAAAAGCGTCTGGTGGAGATGGCGATGTATGCGGAGCAGTGGATCCCCATGGCAGAGGCGTATTTAAACCTCCCGGGCTTTACGAGCGGCTGCTACTATTTTATGGCCCATACCAGCGAATGGATGGATGAATACACCAGATCGGTGATCGCCAGGCATACGCCCCTGTCTCCGGAGGAGCTGCGTGATGGTGCCTTTGATATCCATTGGTTTTTTGAGGCGTATGAAAAGCTGGGCGGGGAAAATTTTAAGCTGCTTTATGATGCGGCCAAATATTCCTCCTTCGGGACCGCCCATGGCCGGGCCAGAAAGTATGCGGATGCGGCCCTGGGGAATATCGGGTACGAGGCGCTGGTCCGGGAGATCCGGGAGAAAAGAAATAAGGATCTGCTGATGAGCCTGGGGCTCCTGCCGCTTCCCCAGGACCGGGAGGAGAAGGATCGGGTTCTTTTTGAACGCTACCGGTTTATCCAGGAGTTTAAAAAGGAAAGCCGCCGGTTTGGCGCCCAGAGGCGTGCCAGCGAGGGCCGGGCAGCGGAGCTGGCTCTGCGGAATCTAAGCGCCAACGCCGGATTTACGGATGTGACCCGGCTGGTGCTGCGGATGGAGGCTCATCTGGCAGGGGAATCCAGGGCGCTGTTTGAGGGAGAGACGCTGGAGGATGGAACAGGGATCCGCCTTTTTGTGGATGAAACCGGAAAGAGCTCCATCGTCTGTGAAAAGGGAGGAAAGACGTTAAAGTCTGTGCCCTCCAGATTGAAAAAGGATGAGACGGTCCTTCGCTTCCAGGAGGTCCATAAGCAGCTGAAGGATCAGTACAGCCGTACCAGACAGATGATGGAGCAGGCCATGGAGGACCGGACAGTCTTTGAAGCCTGGGAGCTTCTGGAGCTCCAGGAGAATCCGGTGGCGGGCCCCATTGTGACGCCGCTGGTACTTTTGAGAGCGGACCAGGCGGACAGCTCTGCGGGACCTTCCGGAGAGCAGCCGGAGGCGGCGCTGGGATTTCTGACCGGCGAGGGGCTGGTGGACTGGACGGGAACCATTACCCCGGTCCAGGGGGACGCAGGCTTTCTCATTGCCCACCCCTGGGATCTTTACCAGAAGGGCTGCTGGCATCAGTACCAGAGGCTGCTGTTTGAAAAACAGATCCGCCAGCCCTTTAAGCAGGTGTTCCGGGAGCTGTATGTGAAGCTGGAGGAGGAGCTGGAAAAGGCGGAATCGGCCATGTTTGCGGGGAATCAGATCCAGCCGAAGAAAACGGCGGGGACTCTGCGGACCAGACGCTGGGTGGCTGATTATGAGGACGGCCTCCAGAAGGTTTATTACAGGGAGAATATCGTGGCCCGGCTCTGCGCCATGGCCGACTGGTTCTCCCCCAGCGATATTGAGGCTCCGACTTTGGAAGCCGTGGTATTTTATGACCGGAAAAGTATGAAGCCTCTGAAAATACGGGAAATTCCAGATGTGATATACAGTGAGGTGATGCGGGATGTGGACCTGGCCGTCAGCACGGCCTATGCAGGAGGCGTGGATCCGGAAACCAGCCGGTCTACGGTGGAGATGCGCAGCGCCATCATCCAGTGCAGCCTGGAGCTGTTCAGGCTGAACAATGTCCGTCTGGAAAAGACCCATGCGGTCATCGACGGAAAGCTGGGGCAGTATACGGTCCATCTGGGCAGCGGAGTCGTCCATCAGATGGGAAACTCTATGGTGTTTGTGGTTCCTGTCCACTCCCAGCACCGGGGACGGATCTTCCTTCCTTTTGTGGACGACGATCCGAAGACGGCGGAGATCCTGTCAAAGGTCCTGCTGTTCGCAGAGGATTACAGGATCAAGGACCCCGGGATCCTGTCCCAGATCCGCTGACCGGACGGCGGCTGCGGACTGCCCGGAAGCCGGAGCCGTTATATTTTTCCTGGAAATTTTGCCCCCGCTGTTTACAGTGGGGGCGTTCTTATAGTAAAATAAACGGGAAATATAAAGAAAAAGGAGAATGTATGGGCAGAAACAGGATATATATACGTGCAGAAAAATTTGGACTTCTGGCGCTGATCCCGCTGTATTTTATCGTGGTGGGACTGATGATCCAGCCTCTTTCGGACATTATCCCCGGACTTTGGAGGATCATAAAGGAGCCGGATTTCCTGATCACCGATTATTTCCTCGTCGGGGGGATCGGGGCGGCGTTCGTCAACGCGGGCCTTCTCACCCTGGCTGCCATCGGAACCATCTACTTCCTGGGAATGGAGATGGACGGCCATACGATCACATCCAGCTGTCTGATGTTCGGCTTTTCCCTGTTTGGAAAGAATCTGATGAATATATGGGCGATCCTTCTGGGAGTGTATCTGTATTCCAAATACCATAAGACCCATATGTCCAGATATATTTACATCGGATTTTACGGTACCAGCCTGTCCCCGATCATTACCCAGATCATGTATATCACAGAGCTGCCATACCTGGCCAGGCTGCCCTTAAGCATCCTGGTGGGGATCGCCATCGGCTTTGTACTGCCTCCGCTGGCTACCCATGTCCACTATGCCCATAAGGGCTATTCTCTTTATAATGTAGGCTTTGCCTCCGGCATCATCGCCACCGTGGTGGTTTCGGTGATGAAATCCTTTGGAGTGACGACGGAATCCCGGCTCATATGGTCCACGGGAAACAACCGGCTCTTTCTCTTTGTGCTGTGCGGCCTGTTCCTGTCCATGATGGGAGGGGCCCTGGTCCTGGGAGGAGGAAAGGAGGTATTTGCCGCCTATGGCCGGATCCTGAAGACCACGGGAATTTCCGGCACCGATTACCTGAAAAGCGAGGGCGGCCCGGCGACCACCTTTAATATGGGGCTGTGCGGCCTGTTTGCGACCCTGTTTGTGGCGGCTGTGGGAGGCGATCTGAATGGCCCCACCATCGGCGGGATCTTTACCATCGTGGGCTTCTGCTCCACGGGAAAGCACCTGAGGAACATTGCGCCCATCATGCTGGGAGTGGTTTTGGGCGGCTTTACCAAACGCTGGCATGTGAACCAGCCGTCGCCCCTGCTGGCGCTTTTATTCTCCACGACCCTGGCACCGGTGGCCGGGGAATTCGGCTGGCTTGTGGGGATCCTGGCCGGCTTCCTCCATTCGTCGGTGGCTTTGAATGTGGGGATCGTCTACGGCGGCATGAACCTGTACAACAACGGGTTTGCCGGAGGGATCGTGGCGATCTTTATGGTTCCGGTGATCCATTCCATTGAGGACCGGAGAGCCAGGGCCCGGGGTGAGATCTCCCTGTAAAATGTTTTAGAAAGCGAGTATGTGTATCATGAAAAAATATCTGGCGTGGATTCCGGCGCTGGCCATTATGACAGCTATTTTCTGGTTTTCGGCCCAGCCGGCGGACGTGTCCACGGAAATGAGCGACGGTGTGACCCGGGTGCTTCTGTGGGCGGCGGAGACGGTGGGGCTTACGGAACGGCTTTCGCCGGAGCGTGTGCAGGAGCTCTGCGGTATTCTGGCTGTGCCTGTGAGGAAGACTGCCCATATCACGGAATTTGCAGTGCTCCATCTGACTGTTTTATTCGCCCTGTCCCAGTGGGAGCTTTCCTGGAAAAAATGGCTGAGAACGGCCCTGGCAGTGACTGTGGCCTATGCGTGTACCGATGAGCTCCATCAGATCTTTGTACCGGGCCGGGCTGGGATGGTCACAGACGTGCTGATCGACAGTACGGGCGCGGCGCTCATCACGGCGGTGTTATGGATGGTCAGAGGGCGGAGAGAAAAAAGGTCCGGGGATGCGGGAGCGGTCCGGATGGCGGAGGGACCGGGAAACGGGAGCAGCCGGTCTTTGGCGTCTGGAATGGATAACCGCGTGAAGCAGATGGTCCAGGGAGCGGCCATTGCCGCAGTTTACGTGGTCCTGACCATGGCCTTCCGTCCCATCAGCTTCGGACCGGTCCAGTTCCGGATCTCCGAGGCGCTGTGCGTTCTTCCGTATTTTACCCCGGCGGCGGTGCCCGGGGTATTTTTGGGCTGTCTGATCTCCAACCTTCTGGGAGGAGCCGCAGCCCTGGATGTGGTATTCGGGAGCTTTGCAACGCTGATGGGAGCCGTGGGCTCCCGCCTCCTCAGGAAAAACCGGTATCTGGTCACCCTGCCGCCGATTGCGGCCAATACGCTGATCATCCCATGGGTGTTAAAATACGCCTATGGTTCGGCGGATATGGTCTGGTTTATGATGGTCACCGTGGGAGCCGGTGAGCTTCTGGCCGTGGGAGTCCTGGGCCAGTTTCTTCTGGGAGCGCTGGAGCGGTACCGGGAGGAGCTGTTTTAGCGCCGTGAGCTTCTGACCGGAAACGGAGCGGCTGTCTCCGGCTTTGGAGGCGGCCGCCGGAGCCTGGAATCTATGGATTTTCTTTTTTTAATGTGCTATGATAAAAGCGAATATACCGAGAGGAGCAGATACATGTATCATATAGATTTTGAACATCCCTGCCATGTACATTTCATTGGCATCGGCGGGATCAGCATGAGCGGTCTGGCGGAGATCCTGCTGGAAAGGGGATTTGCCGTATCCGGCTCCGACGCCAGGGAGTCGGAGCTCACAAAAAAGCTGGAGGCCCATGGGGCGAGGATCTTTTACGGACAGAGGGCGGAGAACATCCTGGAGGGGACCGATGTGGCAGTCTATACGGCTGCGGTCCATCCAGACAACCCGGAATACGCGGCTGCGGCCGGCCGGTCCATCCCGATCCTTACCCGGGCGGAGCTTCTGGGCCAGATCATGAGAAATTATAACCAGTCGGTGGCAGTGGCCGGGACCCACGGAAAGACCACCACGACCTCCATGCTGACGGAGATCCTGATGGAGGCCCGGAAGGATCCCACCATTTCCGTGGGAGGAATGCTGGACGCCATCGGCGGGAATATCCGGGTGGGCGGTCCGGAGATGTTCGTGACCGAGGCCTGTGAATATACCAACAGCTTCCTGTCCTTTTTCCCCACCATGGAGCTTATTCTGAACATCGAGGCGGATCACCTGGATTTCTTTAAGGATATCGACGATATCCGGAGATCCTTCAGAAAATTTGCAGAGCTCCTGCCGGAGGGCGGGACCCTGATCATAAACAGCGATATCCGGGACCACGAGGAGATCCATAGGGGGCTTTCGTGCCGGGTGGTCACTGTGGGGAGCGATCCGGAAAAGAGCCGGTACAGTGCGGCCCATGTGACCTTTGACGAAAGCGCCTGCGCTTCCTATGAGCTCCTGGAGAACGGGAAGACGGTATGCACCGTCACTCTGAGCGTGCCGGGAATGCACAATGTGTATAACTCCCTGGCGGCCTTTGCGGCGGCCCGGGAGCTGGGGGTGGAGGATAAGGATATCTGCGCCGGCCTCCTGGCTTACCGGGGCACCCATCGGCGGTTTGAGAAAAAGGGCGTCCGGAACGGCGTCACCATCATTGACGATTACGCCCATCATCCCCAGGAGATCGCGGCCACCCTTTCCACGGCGGAGAATTATCCCCACAGGGAGCTGTGGTGCGTGTTCCAGCCCCATACCTATACCAGGACCAGGGCTCTGATGGACGATTTTGCCAGGGCTCTTTCTGCCGCCGACCATGTGGTGCTGGCGGACATTTATGCGGCCAGAGAGACCGATACCCTGGGGATCAGCTCAGCCATGCTGGCGGAAAAAATCGCCGGTCTTGGGACAGATGCCTGGTATTTTCCCAGCTTTTCAGAAATTGAAGAATTTCTTTTGGAAAAATGTGGAACCGGGGACCTGTTGATAACTATGGGGGCCGGAGACATAGTAAAAGTGGGGGAAAACCTCTTAAAGAAGTAAGTTATCCACAATATCCACAGAGTTTTCAACAGTTAGCTGAAGAAAACCCTGTGGATTTTTTCATTTACATAACCGGGATATCCCAAATGTGGAAAAGTTAGGAAATACAAGGGATACGACAGTTTTCGCGGAAATCCCCCATAATTGTGCAGAGGGTTTATCCACGTTATCCACAATATCCACAATCCGGATTGTGGATGATTCCGCCTATTTCATTTTGGGTGGAGCTGTGTTATGATGGAAACAGGAAAGTGATGAGGGTGGAGGATCATGGATTTAGGACTGAAAAACAGGATGGCATTCCAGGGTACGGTGGTATCCAACGCATTTATCGACACTTATATGGCGGCGGCCAACGGGGAATACGTGAAGGTATTCCTTTATCTGCTGCGCCATAACGGAGAGGAGATCACTGTGTCTGCCATTGCGGATGCCCTTGACCATACGGAATCAGACGTGAAGCGGGCCCTGGCTTACTGGGAGGAAGCCGGCCTTTTGGAACGGGAGGGAGCCGGGGAGCGCCCGGAGGCCTGCAGGGGCGCGGAGAAGGAGGCGGCGGCAGCCAGAGAGCCGGAGATCCCGGAGGAGGGAAACAGCTGCGACCGGCTGGAGCGCCTTGCGGAGGATGAGGAGTTTTCGGCCCTCTTATACGCGGTGCAGCAGTATCTGGGAAAGACCTTTACCCAGATCGAATGTGAGAAATTCGCATTTTTTTATGACGGGCTCAAGATGTCCGGGGATCTGCTGGAATACCTGGCGGAGTACTGCGCCGGAGGCGGTCATTCCAGCATCCGGTATATTGAAAAGGTGGCCTTAAACTGGTACCAGATGGGGATTCACACCAGGGAGGAGGCCAGGGATTATACCATGCGCTATTCCCGGGACACATCGGCGGTGATGAAGGCCTTCGGGATCACAGGGAGGAACCCGGCCACGGCGGAGACAGAATATATGAAGCGATGGTTCAAGGAGTTCGGCTTTGACTGTAAGCTGGTGACGGAGGCCTGCGGAAGGACCATAAAGGCCACGGGAGCGGCCAGCTTCCCCTATGCCGATAAGATCCTCACAGGCTGGAAGGAAGCCGGGGTAAAGACCCTGGGGGACGTGGAGGAGCTGGACCGGAAGCGTCAGGCGTCGAAAAAACAGGATCAGAGAGAGCCGGGAGCTGCCAGAGGCCGGGATACCGGGAAACGGCCGGCCGGCTCCAACCGGTTTAAGAATTTTGAGGAACGGGCCTATAATTATGAGGATTATGTCTGGGAGGACATGAGAAGGAGACAGCAGAAGGGAGGAAGAACGGATGGCACTGAGTAATTCCCAGTTTGACGCCATCATGCGGGTGTATAATCAGCGTCAGTTCTTAAATAAACGGCGCCAGGATGAGCGGATCCGGGAGGTA
Source organism: uncultured bacterium (assembly GCA_905215775.1). GTDB lineage: Bacteria > Bacillota > Clostridia > Lachnospirales > Lachnospiraceae > Alitiscatomonas. The sequence goes on along the minus strand of CAJMRM010000022.1, from coordinate 15,048 downwards.
TATGAGCGGATCCCCCAGGTGGAGGCGCTGACGGACGAGATCTCCGCCGCCATGGCTCAGGCCGCCAGGAAAAAGCTCATGGGAGATGAGGCCGGAGCTGCCGCCATGAAGGAAGAGGCCGCTGGTTTAAAAGAGCAGAAGAGAAAATACCTGCAGCGGGCAGGCTATCCGGACGACTACATGGAAATGCAGTACCACTGCCCCTGCTGCCGGGATACGGGCTTCGCAGACGGAAAAAAATGCCGCTGCTTCCGCCAGATGGAGATCCAGGTCCTTTATGACCAGTCCAATATCCGGGAAGTGCTGGAACGGGAGAATTTTGACACGCTCTCCATGGAATACTATGACCGGAACCGGATCGATGAGCGGGTGGGAATGACGGTGTATGACTATATGTCCGTGGTCATCGGCGAATGCAGGGCTTATGTGGAAAATTTCGGCCGGGAAAAGGGCAGCATCCTGTTCACGGGAAGCACCGGCTGCGGAAAGACCTTCCTCAGCAACTGCATTGCCAGAGAGCTTTTAAGGCAGTGCTATTCGGTGGTGTATCTGACGGCCACAGATATGTTCGATATCCTGTCAGAAAGCCGCTTCGGCGGCCGGGACGGGGAGGAGGTAAGGGACCGGGCGGCCTATATCCTGGACTGCGACCTTCTGATCATCGACGATCTGGGGACGGAGCTCATCAACACCTTTACGGCCTCCCAGCTCTTTTACTGCATCAACGAGCGGCTGACGAAAAAGCTGGGAACCATCATCTCCACCAATCTGGCATTAAGCCGGATGCAGGATGAGTTTACGGAACGGGTCACCTCGCGGATCATGAGCCAGTACAAGGTCCTTCCGCTTCTGGGCGAGGATCTCAGGCTCTTACGGCGCGGTTATGGGAAACAAGGTTGACGAAAGGCCGGATCTTGTTATAAAATGTAGTTCAGCGCAGAAAAATGGAGGAAAAATATGCTTTACGAAGAAAAACTGATCGAAACGATCCCGGTGGGCCCCCTGGGGCTGATCCCCTTAAAGAGCTGTGAGACCCTGGGGAAAAAGGTAGATGCCTGGCTGACCGGCTGGAGAAAAGAGCGGGAGAGCGAGCATAAGTCCACCATCGCTTTCGCGGGCTATCAGAAAGATTCCTATATCATCGGAGCAAAGACCCCCAGGTTCGGATCCGGCGAGGCCAAGGGAGAGATCCTGGAATCGGTCCGCGGCGATGACGTTTATATCCTGGTGGATGTGTGCAATTACAGCCTGACGTATTCCCTGAGCGGGATCCAGAACCATATGTCCCCGGACGATCATTACCAGGACCTGAAGCGCGTGATCGCTTCCGTGGGAGGAAAAGCGCGGAGGATCAATGTGATCATGCCGTTCCTTTATGAAAGCCGCCAGCACCGGAGAACAGGCCGCGAGTCCTTAGACTGTGCCCTGGCGCTCCAGGAGCTGACCAATATGGGCGTGGAAAATATCATCACCTTTGACGCCCACGATCCCCGGGTGCAGAACGCGATCCCCTTAAAGGGCTTTGAAACGGTGCAGCCCATTTACCAGTTCATCAAGCACCTGCTGAAGCATGAAAAGGACCTGCAGATCGACAGTGACCACATGATGGTCATCAGCCCCGACGAGGGAGGCATGGGACGGGCTGTGTTCTTTGCCAATGTGCTGGGACTGGATCTGGGCATGTTCTATAAGCGCCGCGATTATACAAAGATCATCAACGGCCGGAACCCCATCGTGGCCCACGAATTCCTGGGAGCCAGCGTGGAGGGAAAGGACGTGATCATCATCGACGATATGATCTCCTCCGGCGAGAGTATGCTGGATACAGCCAAGGAATTAAAGCGGAGAAAGGCGAGAAAGGTGTTTATCTGCACCACCTTCGGCCTCTTTACCAACGGGCTTAAGAAGTTTGACGAGTATTACGAGAACGGCGTCATTGACCGGGTCCTGACCACCAATCTGATCTACCAGACGCCGGAGCTTTTATCGAAGCCCTACTATATTGATGTGGATATGAGCAAATATATCGCTCTCATTATTGACAACTTAAACCATGACTCCTCTTTGAGCGAGCTTTTGAATCCCACAAAGAGGATCAACCGGCTGCTGGAACGGTACCGGGCCGGGGAAAGATAAGACAGGAGAGAGGGTTACATTGGAGATCAAAACAGATATATCCTTGCAGACAAAACAGGTTTTATCCCAGGTACAGATGCAGTCCTTAAATATTCTCAGCATGTCCATGACGGAGCTGGAGGAATTTTTGCAGAATGAGGAGATCGAAAATCCTCTGGTGGAATATTCCTCCGGCCGCCAGGAGGGCGAGCTTCCGGTGGCATACCGGGAGTATGACCGGTTTTATAACGGTCCTTCCAGGGACGGGGATTCCCGGGGAGAGCTTTATGAGGCGGAGGATTCGGAACAGTCGGTGGAGCATATGATCCTGATGCAGCTTCCCTGGACGACTCTGACGGAGGAGCAGCACCGGATCGTGAAATTCTGTATCCATTCTCTGGACCAGAACGGGTATCTGACGATCCCGGCGGCAGAGATCGCGGCAGCCCTGAAGACAGAGACAGCGGAGGTGGAGCACATGGTTTCCAGGCTGAAGGCGCTGGAGCCGGTGGGGATCTTTGCCTCCAGTCTGGAAGAATGTCTGGTCCTCCAGGTACTGGGAACGGAGCAGGAGGCCGCTCTCTGCGCCATTATCCGGAATCATCTGCAGGATGTGGCCGACGGAAAGATCAGCACCATTTCCAGAAAGCTGAGGCTTTCCTCCGTGGAGGTGCGGAAGCTGATCCATGTGATCCGCGGCCTGAACCCCAGGCCCTTAAACGGCTATGGGGGAGACCGGGCCCAGTACGTGTTCCCGGATATCATCCTGAGCTACCAGGACGGCCAGTGGAGCGTGAGCCTCAATGACAAATGGGCCGGGAATATCAGCATCAACGAGTTTTATGTACATATGATGGAAACGGCCCAGGACGAGGAATTAAAGAATTATTTCGAGGAAAAGCTGAAACGGGCCAGGTTCATCATGAACGCCGTGGAGCAGAGGAGAAAGACCCTGGAGGGGATCACAGAGGGGATCCTGAAGCGCCAGGCCGGGTATTTCCTGGGAAAGGAGCCCTTAAAGCCCATGACCTTAGAGGAGATCGCCGCTGAGCGGGAGATCCACAAATCCACCGTAAGCCGGGCGATCCGGGATAAATATATCCTGACTCCCATCGGCTGTCTGCTGATCCGGGATCTGTTTACCACCGGGATCTCCGGCGGCGGAAAGACCGGAGAGGACGTGAGCCGCAATACGGTGAAGTCCCGTTTAAAGGCCCTGGTGGACCAGGAGGACAAGAGACATCCCTGCAGCGACGAACAGCTGGCAAAGCTCCTGGAAGCCGAGGGAATGGCCATTTCCAGGCGTACAGTGGCCAAATACAGGATGGAGCTGGGGATCGGAGGCGCGTTTTCGCGCCGGGAAGAATAAAGAAACGGGAGGCAAGCGTCATCATGGCATTTACATTTAAAAGTCTGCTCCCAACGCCGGAGCTGATCAAGGCAGAATTTCCCCTGTCCGACGAGGCAGTGGAGTTAAAGGAGAAAAGAGATAAGGAGATCGCAGATGTGTTCACCGGGAAAAGCGATAAATTCCTGGTGATCATCGGACCGTGCTCGGCGGACCGGGAGGACTCTGTATGCGAATATATGGAGCGGCTGGCCCGGGTCGGCGAGAGGGTGAGCGATAAGCTGATCCTTATTCCCCGGGTCTACACCAACAAGCCCAGGACCACCGGAGGCGGCTATAAGGGAATGCTCCACCAGCCCAATCCTGAGAAAAAGCCCAATATGTACGAGGGCCTGGTGGCCATCCGGAAGCTCCATATGCGGGCGATCCAGGATTACGGCTTTTCCACGGCGGACGAGATGCTATACCCGGAAAATTACAGCTATTTATCGGATGTGCTGTCCTATATCGCCATCGGCGCCCGGTCGGTGGAAAACCAGCAGCACCGGCTCACCTCCAGCGGTGTGGACGTGCCTGTGGGCATGAAGAACCCCACCGGCGGAGATCTGGGCGTTATGTTAAACGCCGTTTATGCGGCCCAGCACGGCCACGATTTCATCTACCGCACCATGGAGGTGACCACCGACGGAAATCCCCTGGCCCACACGATCCTCCGGGGAGCGGTCAGCAAGCACGGCCAGTGCATTCCCAACTACCACTACGAGGATCTGGAGCTGCTTTTGCAGCTTTACGGAGAGCGGGAGCTGGTGAATCCGGCCTGTATCGTGGACGTCAACCACTCCAACTCCAATAAGCGCTATGAGGAGCAGGTGCGGATCGTGAAGGAGGTCCTTCACAGCCGCCGCTATTCCCCGGATATCCATAAATTCGTAAAGGGCGTGATGATCGAAAGCTATCTGGAGCCGGGAAGCCAGAAGATCGGCGAGCACATTTACGGAAAATCCATCACCGACCCGTGCCTGGGCTGGGAGGAATCCGAGCGGCTGCTTTACGACATTGCAGAAGAGATCTAAAAACGGCAGAGCGCCGTCCAGCCCCGCGTCTGATGCGCGAGGGGCCGGGCGGCGCTTTTTTTCGTCCCGGGGCACCGGAGCCGCTGGCTGCGGTTATTTCCTGCCCCGATCACAAATTCACAGCCCGCGGCAGGGTGAAGATGAATTCCGAGCCCACGCCGGCGGTGCTGATCACGTCGATGTTTTCCCCGTGGGCCTGGATGATCTCCTTTACGATGGAGAGGCCCAGACCTGTTCCCTTTTTGTCCTTTCCTCTGGAAAGGTCAGATTTGTAGAACCTGTCCCAGATCTTTTTTAAGGAATCCTTGGGGATCCCCACGCCGGTGTCCTTGACGGAAACGAAGACCTTTTCGTACCGGGGCGCAGTCTGGATATAGATCACGGAGCCGTTGTGGCTGAACTTGATGGCATTGTCCAGGAGGTTATAAAGGACCTGCTGGATCTTTCCCAGATCCGCGTAGACCATCAGTACGTCGTCGGTGAAGGTCAGGTCCAGGACGATGTCCCTGGCGCTGCAGGTGCCCTCAAAGGAGGCCGCCGTGTCCTTGATGACCCGGTTGATGTCGAAATTGCTGCGGGACAGAAAGCCCTTGCTGTCTAAGGAGTTTAAGGTGAGCATTCCCTCGGTCAGCTTGTTTAACCGCTTGGTTTCCGTAATGACGATCCCCAGATATTTTTCCTCCAGCTCCGGCGGGATGGTGCCGTCCAAAATGGCCTCCAGGTAGCCCTTGATGGAGGTCAGGGGAGAGCGGAAATCGTGGGACACATTGGCGATGAAGGATTTCTGGTATTCCTCCATCTTCCCCAGCTCGCTGGACATATAGTTTAAGGTGTCGGCCAGATAGCCCATCTCATCGTTGGTCTTTACTTTTATGGTGTGGTCCAGATTGCCGTCGGCGTATTCCATGGCTCCGGCGGTGATCTTTTTCAAAGGAAAATACACAGTTCTGGTGAATACCAAAAGGATGATCAGGGACAGGAAGAAGATAATGGCCGCAGTGATGTATACAATATTCAGGATCTGGTTCTGGCTTTCCAGGATCCTGGCCATGGGCATGTGGAGGACCACATAGCCGTATGTATTGAAATTTCCGGTGATGGGAGCCAGCACCGACAGGGTCTCATCAGGGAACATGCCGAAAAAGTTCCCGATGATATAGGACTGGTTTCCTGTGACCGTGGGATCGAAGCCCTCGATGGCCGTTCCCGAATGGGAGGCGGGAGAGGTCTCGGCCACCACAGCGCCCCTGTGATCCAGGACCCAGGCGGAGGCGCCCAGATAGGTGGCCACAGCCTCCAGCTGGGGATTGGCCGTGGCCAGGGATATGCTTTTTCCCTGGTAGATATCGCTGTATGTGGAGGCCAGGAGATTGGCCTCGTCGTACATGGCGTCGGACCGCTCCCGGACCAGATATTCATGGGTCATGTGGGAGGAGAAGGTGGCGATGAGGACGAAGCCCAGAAGGCCGAACAGCAGATAGCCCAGGACAAACTTGGAATACAGGGAATGTGTCATCGTTTTACCTCGAATTTATAGCCGATCCCCCATACGGTGGAGAGGGACCAGTATTCGTTGTCCTTGATCTTCTCCCGGAGACGCTTGATATGTACGTCCACGGTGCGGGTATCTCCGATGTATTCATACCCCCAGATATGGTCCAGGAGCTGCTCCCTGGTGAAGACCTGGTTGGGAGAGGACGCAAGGAAGTAAAGAAGCTCCAGTTCCTTTGGGGGCATGTCCACGGAACGGCCCTTATAGAGCACGGAATAATTGGTCAGGTTTACGACGAGATCCGGATACTCCACAAACTCTCCCTGCTGTTTCGGCACAGAAGAAGCGGCGGAGGAACCGGCCTGGTAGCGGCGCAGGACGGCCTTTACCCGAGCCACCAGCTCCTTGGAGTCGAAGGGCTTTATCATATAGTCGTCGGCGCCCAGCTCCAGCCCCAGGACCTTGTCGAAGATCTCTCCCTTGGCCGAAAGCATGATGATGGGGACCTGGGAGACCGTGCGCAGCTCCCGGCATACCTGGTAGCCGTCGATCCCCGGCAGCATCAGATCCAGCAGCACCAGGTTCGGCTTAAAGGACGGAAATTCCCGGAGCGCCGATTCTCCGTCTCCTACGATCTTTGTTTCATAGCACTCCTTCATCAGGTACAGCGAGATCAGCTCCGCGATATTGGCGTCGTCGTCCACGATCAGGATCCTCTGTTTATCAACCATTCCATGTTCCTCCCTGTCAGTTTTACTTAAATGTCACAATGGTAACTCCGGTATCGCCTTCTCCAAAATCGCCCAGCCGGAACTCCTTCACGTATTTCAGCTTTTTCAGATGCTTATGGACTCCGGCCTTTAAGGCGCCGGTGCCCCGTCCGTGGACCACCCGAACCTTGGGAAGGTGGGCCAGGTAGGCGTCGTCCAGGTATTTATCCAGTACGGGAATGGCCTCGTCCACGGTCATGCCGATCAGGTTCACCTCCGGGGAAACGGAGAAGGACTTGGACATTTTGATCTTGCCGCTGCCCGTATTGTTTTTCTTCATCAGATCCATACCGGGGCCGGAAATGGACGGCTCGTTTAAGAACTCCAGGTCCTTGATGTTCACCAGGGAGCGCAGGATCCCCATCTGCACGTACAGGTCGCCCTTGGCGTTGGGCAGGGAGCTGACGGTGCCGTTTAAATTCATGGTCAGCACCTTTACTCCGTCCCCGATCTTTAATTTCTTTGGAGAAATGGTCTTTTTTGGCCCTTTTTCATTTTTAAGGCTCAGGCTTTTATCGACCTTGTCAAGCTTTTCCCGGAGCTTTGTGCGTTCTGCCTCCAGCTCCTTTCCTACGCCGGAGGACTGGGCCAGCTTATTGATCTGGCGGATGGTCTGGTCGGCGGTCTCCTTGGCCTCTCTGAGGATCCTCTGGGCCTCCTCGTTGGCGCTGCGGATCAGCTTGTCCTTCCGCTCGTCAAGCCGCTCCTCCTTCTGCTCCAGACGGCTCTTTAACCGGGAGATCTCCGATTTATAGGAGGCGATCTCCTCCCGCTCCTTTTCGATGGTGACCCGGCTTTCCTCCAGGCTGGCCAGCAGGTCCTCAAAGGCCTCGTCGCCCTCCTCCAGCCGGGATTTTGCATCCTGGATGATGAAATCGGGAAGGCCCAGCTTCTGGGAGATGGCAAAGGCGTTGCTCTTTCCGGGAATTCCGATGAGCAGACGGTAGGTGGGCCTTAAGGTCTCCACATCAAATTCGCAGCAGGCATTCTCCACGCCGGGAGTGGTCAGGGCATAGACCTTTAATTCGCTGTAATGGGTGGTGGCCATGGTGCGGCACTTCATGTTGTGGAGGAAGGACAGCACGGCGATGGCCAGGGCTGCGCCCTCGGTGGGATCGGTCCCGGCTCCCAGCTCGTCAAAGAGGCATAAGGAGTGGCTGTCGGCCTTTTCCAGGATCTTCACGATATTGGTCATATGGGCGGAGAAGGTACTTAAGCTCTGCTCGATGCTCTGCTCGTCTCCAATGTCGGCAAATACCTCGTCGAATACCGCCAGCTCTGACCCGTCGAAGGCCGGGATCTGAAGGCCCGACTGGCCCATGAGGGTGAAAAGCCCCACGGTCTTCAAGGACACGGTCTTTCCGCCGGTATTGGGGCCGGTGACGATGAGCAGGTCAAAGTCCTTTCCCAGATACACGTTGATGGGAACCACCTTTTTCGGGTCCAGCAGCGGATGGCGGCCGTCCTTGATGTGGATATAGCCGTTTTTATTGAATTTCGGCATGGAGCAGTTATAATGCCTGGCCAGGGCGGCCCGGGCGAAGATAAAGTCCAGCTTTGTCAGGAACTTCAGGTTTATGAGGATGGTCTCCACATAGGGGACCAGTTCCATACTGAGGGCGGCCAGGACCATTTCGATCTCCTTCTGCTCCCGGATCTCCAGCTCCCGCAGCTCGTTGTTTAATTTAATGATGGCCATGGGCTCGATAAAAAGGGTGGAGCCGGTGGCGGACTGGTCGTGGACCATGCCCTGGAAGCTGCTCTTATATTCGGCCTTTACGGGCAGGCAGTAGCGGCCGTCCCGCATGGTGATCACCGGATCCTGGAGCATGGTCCGGCTGGAATTTAAAATGGCGTTTAACTGGGTGTGGACCCGGTCGCCGGTGATCTTCATCTGGCGGCGCACATGGCGCAGTCCCGGGCTGGCGTCATCAGCCACCTCTTCTTCGGAAATGATGCAGCGGGTGATCTCCGTGTTTACGTTGGTCAGAGGCTCCAGGGTACGGAACATTTCGTCCAGGGAGTCGTCGGGAAGCTCGGATTCCTGGCGCCGGCCATAGTTTTTGACTCTGGCGGCACAGGTCAAAAGGGAGCTGACGGCCAGAAGCTCATGGATGCTTAGGGAGCTTCCGATCTCCAGCCGCTTTAAGGAACCGCCGATATCGGAGACCCCGGCAAAGGAAACGCTTCCTTTCTGGCGTACCCGGGTGACTGCGTCGGCGGTTTCGGTCTGGGCCTGGACGATCTCTTCAAAATCCGAGGACGGCTCTAATTCCCGGCACAGCTTTTTTCCTGGCTCTGAGGCGGCGTGCTCGGTCAGCTTCTCTATGATCTTATGATATTCTAAGGTTTTTAATACTTTCTGGTTCATAAAAGGGTCCTTTCAAAACAGCGGGCAGAGACTTTGCCCATTTACAAAAGTATAACACAAAGCATTGGAATATCCTAGAGATATTTTTGTTGCATAAACCCGGCAAAAAAACTATAATGAAAAGGAGAGGAGTTTTATGGGATATGGCCGACGCACCAGACGAAAAGAGATCCAATGAAAAACCGTTCATGAGGGAAAAGATCGTAAAGCCCCCGATGAGCAGGCGGAAAACTGCGGTCCGCATTTTCCGGCTGTGCTTCAGTGCGGTCATTTTTGGAGCCGTGGCAGCGGTGAGCTTTGTGGCTTCAAGACCGCTGGCGGAACGGTTCCTGGGAAAGGAACCGGATACGACTCCGGCCCCCACCATCACCATCGAGCGGGATGAGCCGGGGAAGGAAGAGGAGAGCCAGACGGCGGAAAGCGAATCCCTTCCTCCGGAGAGCCAGTCGGAGGCGGCCAGGGAAGAGATCGAGGGGATCGTAAAAAAAGAGCTGGAGACCTTTGACTGGACCAGGGATAAGGTGGAGGGCATGAGCCAGGTCCTCCAGGAGATCGGGAAAGAGGCAGACCAGAGTATCGTGACCGTATCATCCGTAAAGCACCAGGTGGACTGGTTTGATAATCCAGTGGAGAGCACCGGCCAGTATGCGGGGATCATCCTTTCAATAAGCCGCGGCGAGATCATGATCCTAACGGGTACTGCGGCGGTGGAGGAGGCCGATTCCCTGCGGGTCGTTTTTAAGGACGGAAGCACGGCGGCCGGAACCTTAAAGCAGAAGGACAGCCTGGGCGGCCTGGCCGTGGTATCAGTGGCAGAGGCGGAGGTCCCGGAGGCCACAAGAGAGCGGATCGGAGCCGTGGAGCTGGGAAATTCGTACAGTCTGGAAACCGGGGATCTGGTGATCGCTGTGGGAAGTCCCGCCGGGATCGTCCATTCCATAAAACAGGGAGCTGTTTCTTATGTGGCCGGGAACGTCCAGACCGCTGACGGACAGACCCGCGTTCTTTACACAGACTGCGGCTGCGAGACGGGAACCGGGACATTCTTTTTAAATCTGTCCGGACAGCTGGTGGGATGGGCTACGGAGCTTTACGGGGCGGAGGACCGCCAGGGCTTTACCATTGCGCTTCCGGTATCTGAATATAAGGGAAACCTCCAGAAGCTGATGAACGGGATCCAGATCCCGTATATGGGCATAAAGGGCCAGGATGTCAGCGAGGCCATGCAGGAGGAGGGGATTCCCGGAGGACTTTATATTACGGAGGTCATTGCCGACGGTCCGGCTTATCTGGCCGGGATCCAGGCGGGAGATATCCTGACGAGGATCCAGGGGACAGAGATCGGCTCCATCCGGGACTATCAGACGTGTCTGGAGGACCAGACCGCCGGGACGGAAGCCGCGGTGACGGTCCAGAGGATGGGACTGGGAGAATATAAGGAAATTGAATACAAAGTGATCATTGGAGCCAGGTGATTCGCCTGGCTCATGATGTGCCGGGGCCGGAAAAAACGGCTCCGGCGCACAGAGGGTTCTGGGATATAAAGAATTCTGGAAAACAAAGGATTCTGGTATAAAAAAGACAGCTGCCCGGTATGAGAATGCCGGAAGGGCGGCAGGATATTGAAGAAGGGAGAAAATATAGTATGAAATATATCGAGACATTCCGGGAGGGCGCGCACGTATCGGAGGTGTATCTGTGCAAGACAAAGCAGATCGCACTGACGAAAAACGGAAAGGAGTACGGCTCTCTGACCCTGCAGGATAAGACGGGAACCGTGGACGCCAAGATCTGGGAGCTGAATTCCCCGGGGATCAATGAGTTCTCAGCCATGGACTATGTGTTCGTGGACGCGGATGTGACGGTGTTCCAGGGGGCCTTCCAGCTGAACGTAAAGCGGATCCGCAAGGCCGACGAGGGAGAATACAGGCCCGGTGATTATCTTCCGGTGACCTCCAAGGATGTAAAGACCATGCAGCATGAGCTGACCCAGTATATCACCACCATCCGGAACGAGTATCTCAGGAAGCTGGCCGCCGGCTTTTTCATGAACGACGCCGCCTTTATGAAAGCCTTTTCCTTCCATTCCGCAGCCAAGAGCGTTCACCACGGCTTTGTAGGCGGGCTTCTGGAGCATACCTTAAGCGTTGTGAAGATGTGCGATTACTTCAGCAGGCAGTATCCGGCCTTAAACCGGGACCTGCTTTTAACGGCCGCCATGTTCCATGATATCGGAAAGACGAAGGAGCTGTCTGCATTTCCGGAAAATGATTATACCGACGAGGGCCAGCTCCTGGGCCATATCATCATCGGCGCTCAGATGCTGGAGGAGAGGATCGCCGCCATGCCCGGCTTTCCGAAAAAGCTGGAGCATGAGCTGATCCACTGCATCCTGGCCCATCACGGCGAGCTGGAATACGGCTCCCCCAAGAAACCGGCCCTGATCGAGGCGCTGGCCCTGAATCTGGCCGACAACGCCGACGCGAAGCTGGAGACCATGACCGAGATCTTAAAGGGCGCAGGCGACAACATGGGCTGGCTGGGCTATAACCGGTTTATGGAAAGCAACGTGAGACGGACCAGCGACGGCCAGGAGAAATAACCGGAGGACGGAATATGAAGAAAAACGACGTGTTTACCGTGACCATTGAGGACATGGGCGAGGACGGGGCCGGGATCGGAAAAACAGACGGCTATACCTGGTTCATCAAGGACGCGCTCATTGGGGATGTGATCCAGGCGTCGGTGATGAAGATGAAAAAAAATTATGGCTTCGCCAGACTGGTGAAGATCCTGGAGCCTGCGCCGGGACGGGTGGAGGCCAGATGCCCGGTGGCCAGGTCCTGCGGCGGCTGTCAGCTTCAGGAGCTGGATTATACGGAGCAGCTCCGGTTTAAGGAGAGAAAGGTCTATAACCATTTAAAGAGGATCGGGAATCTGGACCGCCTGTTCCTGCCGGAGGACCGGGAAAAGGCCGAGGGTGTTCCCGGCGCTGTGGTCATGGAGCCCATCATCGGCATGGAGGACCCCTGGCGTTACCGCAACAAGGCCCAGTATCCGGTGGGACTGGGAAAGGACGGGCAGCCGACGGCGGGATTTTACGCGGGCCGTACCCACTCCCTGATCCCGGCTCCGGACCTGGACTGTCTTCTGGGCTGCCGGGAAAATAAGGATCTTTTGAAAATTATCCTGGATTTCATGAAAGAATATAAAATTTCGCCGTATGACGAGACGGCTCACAGAGGCCTGGTGCGCCATGTGCTCTTAAGAAAGGGATTTTCCAGCGGCGGCCTGATGGTCTGTCTGGTCATCAACGGAGAACGTCTGCCCCACGGAGAGGAGCTGGCGGAGCGCCTGAAGGCGGCGGGGGTCTCCAGCGTGTCCTATTCGGTCAACACTGAGCGGACCAATGTGATCATGGGCACAAGGATCATGAACCTTTATGGCCCCGGTTATATTACAGACACCATCGGGGACATCGAGTACCGGATCTCTCCCCTTTCCTTCTATCAGGTGAACCCGGTGCAGACGGAAAAGCTGTACGGCACGGCCCTGGAGTTTGCGGATCTTTCCGGCGGCGAGACCGTATGGGATCTTTACTGCGGCATCGGGACCATTTCCTCGTTTCTGGCGAAGAAGGCAGGGAAGGTCTACGGCGTGGAGATCATTCCCCAGGCCATTGAGGACGCCAGGGAGAACGCCAGGAGAAACGGCATCGGGAATGTGGAATTTTTCGTCGGCAAGGCCGAGGAGGTGCTGCCGGAGCAGTATGAAAAGAACCATGTCCATGCGGACGTGATCGTGGTGGATCCGCCAAGGAAGGGCTGTGATCCGGTGTGCCTGGAAACGATCCTTAAGATGGCTCCGGAGCGGGTGGTCTATGTGAGCTGCGACTCGGCGACCCTGGCCAGGGATGTGAAGTTCCTGGAGGAAAACGGCTATCGGGCGGTGCGGGTACGGCCGGTGGATATGTTTCCGATGGGAGGACACTGCGAGTGCGTGGTAAAGCTGGAGAGAATGAACTAAAAAGTGAGAGGATAGAGACGCAGGAGCGAAAGGCTCTTGCGTCTTTTGGCATAAGAATCGGAGTTGGAATGAACCTTGCAACAAAAGTGTGCCTGTGATAAAATTTAGGTATGACAGGGGAAGTATATGCTTCTGATAAAAACAGGCAGAGAAAGGAAGAGCAGATATGAGTAAGGATTGGGAAGAAAAGTTCAGGGCGGAAGATCTGCAGCGACTTCGTGGATTTCGCCTGATGGATGATGACTTTATGTCAAAATGTTTTGAGGAAAATATTGAGTGTACGGAGCTGGTATTGCAGATTGTGCTTGGCAGGGATGATTTGAAGGTGGAAAAGGTAGCAATCCAGCATCAGCTTAAAAATCTGCAGGGCAGATCAATTATTTTTGATATCTATGCTACGGATCATGCTGGAAAAAGATATAATGTGGAGATCCAGCGAGAAGATCGCGGTGCGGGAGCAAAAAGAGCCAGGTATCACAGCAGTTTGATCGATGCCAATGTGACGGAGCCAGGAGAGAAGCTGGAAAATCTGGTAGAGACTTATGTAATCTTTATTACAGAACGAGATGTGCTGGGAAAGGGAAAACCAATTTATCATATTGACCGGGTAATCAAAGAAACCGGCGAGAATTTTGGCGATGAGGCACATATTTTATATGTGAACGGTGAATACCGGGATGAGTCGCCTATAGGGATTCTGATGCATGATTTTTCCTGTACCGATGCCAAAGATATGAAGTATAGAGCATTGGCAGAACGTGTAAGATATTTCAAGGAAGATGAGAAAGGAGTGGCTGCTATGTGTAAGGCGATGGAGGATATGCGGAATGAGGCTGCTTTGGCAGCTCGGTTAGAGGAAAGAAAAGAAGTGGCAAGCAGACTTTTGAAAAAAGGTGCGATGTCTTTTGAGGAGATTGCTGAAATTTCTCAGTTATCTGTAGAGGAGGTTCGAGCATTGGCGGGTAAAAGAGGAGCTTGATTTAGCAGTAATTACAAATATGATCGATTTTGCAGTAAAAAATGATAGAAGGGTTGCCAGAAGGTGGTACCCCTTTTATGAGTTAAAATGTATTATAGATTGCTTAATGGGAAGTTTTAAATTTAAGAATCTAATATGTAAGGGGAAAAAAGTGATTCTATATCATATAACATCGTTAGAAAAAACCAATTCAGAGTATTTTGATTCCCAGAATACCAGAGGAAACAGAAATAGGTGAGGATTATACAGAAAACTATGAATGAATTTTAGGCGAGTAAATGGATTCCGCCAGGGATAAATTCTGCCTTCCAGAAATCTAAATCACACCCTCAACACACTGCGAGTGCGTGGTAAAGCTGGAGCGAGTGGGAAAATAACGGGCGGAAAAGGATGGCGGCGGCTATGGGGAGCGTGTGATCCAGGCCGCTGCGCTCCGTCTTTCCGGGAGCAGAACGGGCGGTGGTTTTCAGGGTTCCGGGAAGAATTCGGGAAATCCAGGAAAGGGAGAAAAGGCTGACTTGAAATTTTAAATTCCAGTGCAGTGGTAAATTCCACCGGACAATAAAATTCCTTGATTTTATTGAATTATAATGAGCAAAATCTTTAGATAACTGGTATAATTAAGCTGACTTCTCATAAAATATCTGAGTTTATGACATGGAAAAGAGACCTCTGGATATTTGGTATGTAAGACTAAATTCCGCACCCCCAAGCGGACGATAGAATTTACTTTTGAAAGTTTTAAAAAGGAGAAAAGTTTAAAAAAAACCTTGACATTTCTTCTCCTCTATTATATAATATCATCGTTGTTTGAAACAACTATTCCTCGATAGCTCAGTCGGTAGAGCACGCGGCTGTTAACCGCGCTGTCGTA
>CAJMRM010000021.1 GCA_905215775.1 uncultured bacterium | reverse complement strand
ATAAAGTATAAACTTAATAATTGCAATTTGTCAATATATTTTTAATATTATAAAATTATTTTTATAATCGTTTTATATTGTAAAACTTTTAAGGGTGTAGTATAATCTTATTTGTATACAGGAGGTTATTTATGATTACTGAAAACAAACCCGTTAAAACCATACAATCCGTTCATCGCGCATTGGATATCCTAGAATTTCTTGTAGAAAAGGGAGATGGGCAAAGACTGTCCTCAATCGCAGACTACTGCCATCTTAATAAAACCACAGCCTTTCACCTTTTAAAAACCTTAGAAACTCGCGGTTATATTGAGCAGAGCCCAGACTCCCAATATTATAAAACGGGCGGAAAAATGTTTGAACTCTCTTTGAAGGCTTACCAAAATGTCAATTTGAATATTTTTTGCCAACCATACATGGAACGCCTGGTTGATCAATTTAATGAATCGGTTGGCCTTTATCACTATGCAAAAATAAATGGACATACACAGGCTTTATGTACAAGCTATCTGGACTCGACCCTTCCCGTTAAAGTTTCTTTTTCTTTAGGTAAATGGACGCCTTTATGCTGTACTGCCTATGGAAAAATGTATTTATCCTGTTTAACAGGGGACGTTCTTACAGATGCGATCACTAATGATCAATGTCCTAGTAATCTAATGCCCTCTTTAGATAAATTAGAACAGCAGATTTCTCTGGCACGTCAAAACTCTTATATTATCGAATACGAAGAATACGAGGATGGGGTTGTTAATATTGCTGTACCTATAACAAAATATACCGGAAGAATCATCGCTTCTCTTTGTGTTGCCCTGCCGGTTCAGCGCGCCACAAAAGAACATATTAATGCTATCGTTACTAAAATGAAACAAATGTCAAAAGAACTATCGGCTATACCTCTATAGACAGATACGAATACAAAAAGGATAGATCCTTTTTAAGGTATCTATCCTCTAAATATACTATTTAATATTCAGAATCAGCGAAGCCAGCAGAGCGATCCGCGGGATATACTGGCTGATCCGCAGATACTCGCCCTCTGAATGGGCTCCGTCTCCCCAGCCTCCCAGGCCGTCCAGGGTCGGGATCCCCATGGCTGACACAGCGTTTCCGTCGCTTCCTCCTCCTACAAACTGATGGGAAAACGAAAGCCCCAGCTTCTCGCCGCACGCCTTTGCGACCGCGAACAGCTCCATGTTCCCCGGAGTCTCCTCCATGGGAAGCTTTCCTTCCACGATCTCCACCTCCCTGGAGGTGCCGGGTACCGATACCGGCAGGCCGCGGATCTCCCGCCGGATCCGCTCCCCCTCCTCCATGGATTTATACCGGCAGTCCACAGAAAAGCTGGCCGCCGCCGGGACCACATTGACCTTCGTTCCTCCCTGGCAGACGCCCACATTGACTGTGGTACCGGCCTCATAATCCGTCAACGCCTGGATCTTTAGGATCTCCGCAGCCATCTCCTGGATGGCGTTGATTCCCTCCTTGTGGGCATTTCCCGCATGGGAGGCCTTCCCATGGATCGTCACATTGAATTTTATGTTTCCTTTTCTTCCGGTCTTAAGATCCCCGTTTCCCACACAGGGCTCGCAGACCAGAGCCGCCCGGGCGTTTTCTGCCAGTCCGCAGATAATGTCCGAGGATTCATGGCTTCCCGTCTCCTCGTCTCCGTTGAAGATAAATATCAGCCTTCTTCCCGGATCGATCCCCAGCTCTTTATACGCCCGGGCCGTCCATATGGCAGAGATAAGACCGCTTTTCATATCCGAAACACCCGGGCCGTACAGCCGGTCTCCCTCTGTACGGTACTGGAGAGCGCCGATCAGATGTACGGTATCATAATGGCCAATGATAAGGAGCTTTTCTTTCCCCTCTCCCATCTCAAACCGCACCAGATCATGTCCGCCCTCTCTCTTATAGACAAAGGGCTCCTCCCCCGTCCGCTCCCGGATCAGAGCCTCCAGGGCCTTCCTGGTTTCAGCCAGCGCCTCCAGATCCGATGTGCTGGCCTCTGCCTTCACCAGCCGCTCCAGATCTCCGAAAATCTCTGCTTCATGATCCCTGAAATAGTTTAACAGCCTCTCTTCCATATGGGTTCCTCCCTCAAATTAGATTTTTATGCGTTTTTTCCGCGGTCAGCGGATATTACCTTGATCCGTTTCCATTTCCCCGTCAGATACCAGCCAAAGGAAATGATATAGTTGGCCGCCCAGCCCATGGGAACGGCCATCCACGCCACCTGGATTCCGTAAATGGGCGCGAATACGTTGGTGACGATGACCCGGATGGACAGGTTCACCAGATTGGCTGCCGTAAACGCCGCCACATCCCCGGCTCCCCGGAGAAGGCCGTCGGTGGTGGCCTTAAGCCCGATGAAGGCATAGAAGAAGGACAGGAATTTCACATAAGAAACGCCCACCGAGTAGGCGGTGCTCCCGCCGCTCTCCAAAAACATGGACACAAACGCTCCGCCAAACAGCTGGTACATGACGCACAGTCCCGCTCCCACGGTAAACACGGTCACATAGCACATCTTATAGCCTTCCTTTACCCGGTCCAGCTTTCCCGCACCGATGTTCTGGGCTGTAAAGGTGGACATGGCGTTTCCCATGGCCAGCATGGGAACGATGCTTAAGGATTCGATCCGGCTTCCGGCTGAATAACCTGCCAGAGCCGCAGAGCCGAAGCTGTTGACCACCGACTGGACCAAAAGGATCCCTATATGGACGATGGACTGCTGGAGGGTGGAGGGAACGGCGATCTTCACCATGGACCGCATCATCCCGAAATCATAATAGCCGTACGCTTCCTCCTCCTCGTATCCCCTCAGCTTCCGCAGCAGAAGGAGGAAGGAGATCACCGCCGAAACACCCTGGGCAATCAGCGTTGCCACGGCCACGCCCCGGACCCCCTGATGAAAGAAGATCACAAACACCATGTCCAGAACGATGTTCAGCAGGGACGAAAAGATCAGCAGATACAGAGGCCGCCTGGAATCCCCCAGGGAATTGAAAATCGACGCCTGGACGTTGTACATAAATAAAAACGGAAGTCCCAGGAAATAGATGGCCAGATACAGGGCCGCGTCGGAAAAAATATCCTCCGGCGTGTTGACCCAGGAAAGGATCTGGTGGTTAAAAACGGCGCCTACGGTTCCCAGGATCACGGAGATCACCAGAAAATTGATCATGGTCGTAAATACGGCCGTTTTCATTTTCCCTATCTTCCCCGCTCCCAGGAACTGGGAAATGATCACAGAGCTCCCGATGCCGCCGCCGATGGCGATGGCAATGAACACGTTGGTGATGGCGTAGGACGCGCCCACGGCCGCCAGAGCGTTTTCTCCCACGAAGCGGCCCACGATCACCGAGTCCGTAATGTTGTAAAGCTGCTGGAAGAGATTGCCGAAGATCATGGGGAGGGCAAAGAACAAAAGGGCTTTCCCCGGATGGTCTGTCAGCATGTCGTATTTTTTCTTTTTTGCTGTCTGATTTGCCGGCATGGTTTTCCACTCTTTCTATCTGTTTTTCTGGCTGCCGCCAGAGCCGGGCCATGAACCTGGCGGTTTTATTATAGCACTCCGAAACCGATTCTTCCAAGGGTTTCCCGTGTGAAAATTTATCCCCCGGAGCCCCCCGTATTGTGGAACCTCCCTGGTCGTGATATAATACTTCCATCCTCTGAAGAAAGGAATTTTTCTGTCAATGATCGATTTCAATGAATATAAAACATACTTTGATACTTACGCAGCCCGCTACGATAAGGCCGACGGCCGCGTTGCCCTTAAGATCGTCCACACCTATGCCGTCGTCTCCGTCATGGAGACCCTCTGCCGGCTGCGCTGCCTGCCGCCCCATACCGCCGGACTGGCCCTTTTATGCGCCCTGTTCCATGATATCGGCCGGTTTGAGCAGTTAAAACAGTACGACACCTTCCTGGACCATAAAAGCGTAGACCACGCATCCTTAAGCTGTAAGGTCCTGCGGGAAAACCATGTGCTGGACCGGCTGCCCGAGACAGACAGGGAAGCCGTCCTCACTGCCATCGAAAACCATAACAAGCTGAGGATCGATCCCACAGTGACGGCCGCAGCCTCTTCCTGTCCCGATGACGCCCAAAGCTTAGGAGCGCCTGGGCCCTGCTGCTCCGCCGGAGAAGTCCTGGAGCTGTGCCGCCTCATCCGGGACGCCGATAAATGCGACATCTTCCGCGTCTTTGCCACCGATGACATGACCGACGTGGTGGGAGCCTCCGAGGAGGAGATCTCCCGGGAAACCATTACCCCGGAGGTTATGGAGGCCCTGCGGAAGCATGCCTCCGTGGACCGCCGCGCCCGGAAAACCCATCTGGACCAGTGGATCAGCTTTCTATGCTTTGTGTTTGACTTAAACTACCGGGAAAGCATCCAGATCGTAAAAGAACAGGGCTATTATAAAAAGCCCTTTGCGCGGACGGATTTTAAGGATCCTGCTGCCAAGGCTCTGGTCCGCGAAGCCCTGGAGGCCGTGGACCTGTATATGGAGACCTTCGGCGAGACCATCCCCGGCGCCCTCCGGGAATTTTTCCAGGCCCATCCGAAGATGGCCCTGGCTTTTTCCGGCGGGACCGACTCTGCCTATCTTTTATATGCCGCCAGGGCCTGCGGCTGCCGCGTCCAGGCGTATTACGCAGCCTCCCCCTTCCAGCCGGCCTTTGAGCTGGAGGACGCGAAAAATCTGGCCGTTTCCCTGAACGCCGGGATGACCGTACTCCCCTTAAACGTTCTGGAGCTGGCCGCCGTCCGGGAAAACCCATCTGACCGCTGCTATCACTGTAAAAATGCGATCTTTTCAAAAATCCTGGAGGCGGCAGAGAAGGATGGCTTCCTGGAGATCATGGACGGCACCAACGCCTCCGACGATGCCGGAGACCGGCCCGGAATGCGGGCCCTGCGGGAGCTTCATGTCCTCTCTCCCCTGCGGTCCTGCGGCATCACGAAAAAAGCCCTGCGGGAATATTCCCGGAACGCGGGACTCTTTACCTGGAACAAGCCGGCCTATGCCTGCCTTGCCACCAGGGTCCCCGCCGGCTGCTCCATCGACCAGGAGATCCTTAAAAGGATCGAGCGGGCAGAGACCGGTCTCACCCGGCTGGGATTTTCTGATTTCCGCGTCCGCGTCCAGAAGGATCCGGCGGGCCAGGATTCCTGGAACGCCAGGCTCCAGCTTACGGAATCCCAGTTTTCCCTTCTGGCCGAAAAGCGCCTGGAGGTCCTGGAGCTTTTAAAGCCAGATTTCTCCCAGGTGCTCCTGGAGCTTTCCGCCCGGTCTGTGACCGTATAAAAGCGAAAGCGGATACGGAAAAGGAAGCCCAAAGTCCATCAAGGCTGCCCTTTTTCTGTATCCGCTTTTTCCTCATCTGTTCCGTAGTTCTCTCTATAAAACCGGTTCAGCCAGTCCACCGCATTCCGGATCCCCTCGTTATCGAAGGAAAATTCCTGAAACGTCTTTTTTTCATCCTCTGTCACAGAAAAAATATACGGTCCCGGCCAGACAGCGGCCTGAAGAACGTCGCCGTTTTCCCCCGTTTCCTTCCGTATCATGAAATTCATTTCCTTCTCGCTTCCCGTAAACGTGGTCTTTTTCAGGTATGGGATGGAGATCATCCCGTCCAGCTCGATCATATTCCCCGCCTCCTGTCTAAACGCATGATACCATGTCCTCCAGACATTATACCATCCTTTTTCCTTCCCCGCTATTGTAAAATCCGCGGAATCTTTATATACTTTATTTTATCAGAAAACATAAAATATAAGAAAGGAACACACAAATGAGACAATTTATCAAAGACCTGGTCCACTCCTATGAAGAGCCGTTAAAAGAGATCCGCCACCATCTCCATGAGAACCCTGAGCTTTCCTTTGAGGAATACAGGACTGCCGAGTACATCCGCAAGGCTCTGGAGTCCATGGGGATCGCCCTCCAGGACGGGATCACCGGAACCAGCACCGTGGGGATCCTGAAGGGCCGGGAGGCCGGTCCCTGCATTGCCTTCCGGGCAGATATCGACGCGCTTCCCGTGGACGAAAACAATGATCTTCCCTATAAATCCAAGACCCCAGGCGTCATGCATGCCTGCGGCCATGACACCCATGCCGCCTGTCTCCTGGTGCTGGCCCGGATCTTATCCGACCACCCGGAATTAGTAAAAGGAACCGTAAAATTCATCTTCCAGGCCGCGGAGGAAAAGCTTCCCGGCGGAGCAAAGGCCCTCTGCGCAGATCATGCCTTGGACGGCGTGGACATGGTTTTCGGAATGCACAGCTCCTCCAACCACCCCCTGGGGACCATCACCTTAAGCCACAGCTCCAGCTCCGCAGCCATTGGTATTTATGAAGTGGCTGTCCACGGCAAGGGAGGACACGGAAGCGCTCCCCACAACGCTAAGAACCCGGTTCCTGTGGCCTGCCTCCTGGCCTCTGCCTTAAACCAGATCCTGGCAGAAAAGAAGGCTCCCGCAGATACCGGAGTTTTTACCGTTTCCTACATAAACGGCGGCCAGTACCCCAATATCATCACCGACACCGTTACCCTGGGCGGCAACATCCGCACCCAGGACAATGACCTGATCCAGCAGATCTTCGGCCACATCGATTCCATCAGCCGCGGCATCTGCGAGGCCCACGGAATGACCTGTGACGTGACCACCACCCTGGGATACCCGGCCACCATCAATACGCCAGAATATGCAGATGTGATCGCAGACGCGGCAGATACCATGGGCTACACGCCGGTGGAGGAATCCGGTTCCCTGGGCGGGGAGGACTTCGCCTACTTCCTGATGGAAAAGCCCGGCGCATACTTCCATGTGGGCATGGCCGATCCGGACCGTCCCATCACCTCCAGTCCCCATCACAACTGCAGCTTCCAGCTGGATGAACGCGGACTGGCCATCGCCCTGGAAATGGAACTGGCCCTGTACTTAAAGCTCACCAAACAGGCCGGGAAATAAAACGGGGGGCTGATCCTTGTAATTTCCAGCCGTCAACTATTTTCGGTAGTTGACGGCTGCTTTTTTCCCTTAATAGGCAGCGCCCTCCTTTCCTCTTTGGTCCGGAGGGGTTATAGGCTCTCCGAATCATCAGAGAGTAAGCCGCCCTGGCTCTGTGGTTTCCCATTACGCCTTCCACTGCTTCTTGATCTCTTCAAATTCACTGTCCGAACAGTAAATGGTATGCCCGGGAGCGATCTCATGGTAAGAAGGCTGGTTTCCATCCCCGTAATGGTGCATTTCCGGATCATAATGGATCTTCTTCCGCTTCTTTTCATTGATGGGATCCGGCTCCGGGATGGCAGAAAGCAGCGCCCGGGTGTACGGATGCATGGGATTCTTAAACAGCTCGTCGGAATCCGCCATTTCCACCAGCTTTCCATAATACATCACGCCGATCCGGTCGGAGAAATACTTGACCACCGACAGGTTATGGGCGATAAAAAGAATGGTCAGCCCCATTTCCTCCTTCAGACGGTTCAGCAGGTTGATGACCTGGGCCTGGACCGAAACGTCCAGGGCAGACACAGGCTCGTCGGCGATCACCATCTGAGGCTTTACGATCAGCGCCCTGGCAATGCCGATCCTCTGTCTCTGGCCGCCGGAGAATTCATGGGGATACCGGGAAGCATGCTCCGCCTGGAGTCCCACATGCTCCAGCATGGCCACCACCTGCCGGTGCAGCTCCTCCGGGTCTTTTACCCCGCGGATCTTTAAGCCCTCGGCAATGATCTCCTGGACGGTCATTCTGGGGTTCAAAGAGGCGATGGGATCCTGGAAGATCATGGCAATGTTGTCGGTGATATACTTTCTCAGGCTCTTATCCATCTTCCCGCTGATCTCTTTTCCGTCAAAGGACACGGTCCCGCTGGTGGGATCGTACAGACGGATTATGGTGCGGCCCGTGGTGGTCTTTCCGCAGCCGGATTCTCCCACCAGCCCGAAGGTCTCTCCCCGTTCCACATAAAAGGAAACGTCGTCCACCGCCTTTACCACCGAGGTTTTTCCACGTTTTTTCGTGGTAAAGTGCATACTTAAGTGATCCACATCCAGGATATGGTCACGCCCGTTCCTGTTATCCGATTTCATATCCTGCCTCCTCCTTCATCCTGGCGATCCTGTGCTTTAAGATATCCGGCATCTCCACCTTGGGCGCGTCGGGATGGAGCAGCCAGGTGGCGGCATAATGGGTATCGGAGATCTTAAAGTACGGCGGCTCCTTTTCAAAGTCGATCTTCATGGCATACTTATTTCTGGCCGCAAAGGCGTCGCCCTTGGGCGGATGCAGCATGTTGGGCGGCGCACCAGGGATGGCAAACAGCGTCTCCTCGGTGTGAAGGTCCGGCATGGCCGAGAGAAGCGCCCAGGTATAGGGATGGGCCGGCCGGTAGAAAATATCCTCACAGGTCCCCACCTCCACAATGCGTCCTGCATACATCACGCAGACCCGGTCCGCCATGTTGGCCACCACGCCCAGATCGTGGGTGATAAAGATCACGGAAAGATCTCTCTCCCGCTTCATATCGTTGATCAGCTCCAGGATCCTGGCCTGGATGGTCACGTCCAGAGCCGTTGTGGGCTCGTCACAGATCAGGATCTCCGGATTGCTGGCCAGAGCGATGGCAATAACGATCCTCTGGCGCATGCCGCCGGAAAACTGGAAGGGGTAGGCATCGTACCGCTCGGCGGCGTTGGGGATCCCCACGGCCTCCATAAGCTCGATGGCCCGGGCCTTGGCTTTGGACTTTTCAATGGCCTTGCTTAAGATCAGAGCCTCAGTGATCTGCTTTCCGATCTTCATAATGGGATTTAAGGCCGAAAGCGGATCCTGGAATACCAGGGAGATCCGTTTCCCGCGGATCTTATAAAAATCAGATTCCTTATATTTCGCCATATCCTGGCCCTGATACAGGATGCTGCCGCTGTCGATATGGCCGTTTTTGGCCAGGATCCCCAGGATCGCCTTAGTGGTCACAGATTTTCCCGAACCGGACTCCCCTACGATGGCCAGGGTCTCGCCCTTATACAGGTCAAAATTCACATCCCGCACCGCATGTACCTTTCCCGCAAAGGCATTGAAGGATACGGAAAGATCTTTTACGCTTAAAATTGGTTCCATACTTTTCTCTCCTTTCCTTATGCGCCCCGCTGGGTCGGATCAAAGGCGTCGCGCAGGCCGTTGGACAGCATATTGAAGGCGATCATTAACAGGGAGATCACCACCGCCGGGAAAAATACCTGGTTGGGATACTGCTGCATGACCTTCTGGCCCTGGGATAAGAGAACGCCGATGGAGCTTTCCGGAGCACGGATCCCCAGTCCGATGTAAGCCAGGAAGGACTCGGTGAAAATCGCGCCCGGAATGGCGATCATGGCCCTGGTGATAATGGGGCCGATGGAGTTTGGCAGGATATGGCGGAAGATCAGAGCCATGTCCTTTACGCCCAGGGTCCTGGCCGCCAGCACATACTCGCTGCCCTTATAGCGGTAAAACTGGGAGCGGATCATCCTGGCCGTTCCGATCCAGTTCTGGACCACCAGGCAGAGGATGATGGAAAGGATCCCCGTACCGAAGAACAGAATAAACAACGTCACCACCACGATCTCCGGGAACGCGCCGATGATCTCGGTGATACGCATCATGATCATATCCACCTTGCCGCCGTAATAGCCTGCGATGGAGCCGTATACGATACCGATGCACACGTTGCAGATCACGGAAATAAAGGCGATCAGCAGGGAAACCCTGGCTCCGCGCCACATGCGCACCCAGAGGTCCCGGCCCAGATAGTCGGTCCCCATCCAGAAATACGTTCCGTCCTCCACTCCGGAATACTTATAATAATCCACCTTTATGTCGCACATTTCCACGCCCTGGACCATACGGTGGTTGATGACCTTTAAGATACTGCCCTCTGGATACCGGGATGTATCCTCCAGGGAGTCCACCCGCCGGTTGGTGAGCCATCGGGTCCCGTCCAGGATCCCATAATTTTCCAGCACCGGCACCTTGGGCGGAAGATTGATGCGGTTTAAATCCTGATCGTTGTAGTCCCAGCGGCTGAGGGCCGGGGCAAACACAGCGAACAGAAGGACGATCACGATCCCTATGAAGGCGATGATGGAAACCTTACTGCGGCAGAAGCGCAGCATGGCGTCCTTAAAGAAGCCGATGGGCTTATCCTGGAATTTTTCATCGGCGATCTCGCCCTCCATCTGGACAAACTCAAAGCTTTCCGGCTCCACCTGGTATTCAGGCGCATCGGAAGAATAAAATTTTGCCATTACTTCTTCCCTCCCATCCTCACACGCGGGTCAACAATGCCGTAAGACAGATCCACGATCAGAACCGTGATCAGAGAAACCAGCGAGTAAAAAATCAGTACTGCAAGCGTAACCGTATAATCCGGCGCGTTGACAGATTTTACCATAATGCCGCCCATGCCGGGGATCGAGAAGATCGTCTCGATCACCAGGCTTCCGCCCATGATGCTCGTAAACATGGGAACGATGATGTTCATTAACGGAAGCAGGGAGTTGCGGATCCCATGGTTTAAGGTAGCCTGCCGCTCCGTAAGGCCCTTGGTCTTGGCAAGGAGCATGAAATCCGAATTGATGGTCTCGGCCAGCTCTGCCCTTAAATATCTGGTGACGCGGGCAATGGGGCCCAGGGACAGGGCAAGGATCGGCAGCGCCAGTCCGTGGAATCTGGCCCAGCCTGTGGATGTGGCGTCGAAGATGATCGGGAACAGCCCGCCCTTGAACGCCGCGAAATACTGGAGCAGCGTCGCAAAGATAAACGACGGCACGGAAATAAAGATGACCACCAGAAACGAGATCAGGTAATCGGTAATGGAGTTTTTCCGTATGGCTGCCACGATCCCCAGGCCGATTCCCAGAGGCAGGGAGATCAGCAGCGAGAAGAAATTTATGTATAGCGTTACCGGGATCTTGGTCTTTATGATATCCCAGACCGGCACATTAATGTTCATCTTAAGGGAAGTCCCCCAGTCTCCCTCTAAGATCAGGCCCTTTAAGAACAGACCATACTGGACGATGATCGGCTTATCAAGGTTATATTTTGCCTCCAGGGCCGCCCTCTGCTCATGGGTCATATCCACCGCATCGTCAAAGATCCCTCCGGGCATCAGCCGGATCACCATGAATCCCACGGTCAGTATGATAAACATGGTCAGCAGCATGGCTAAAATTCGCTGGATCGTATACTTCGCCATAAGACATGTTCCTTTCCACATCAGATTAGAAAACGGGAATGCCGCAAAACAGCAGCCTTGCAGCATCCCCATCCTGGTTCCTGTCAGTCATTCTGCAAATGATCAGTCCTTTGTACTGAGAATGTATCCAAAGCCGTAGCCGGGGATATATTCGTCACAAACAAGATGGATCTTAGAGCTGATCAGATTGTAGGACGGAGCCTCATAGACCGGACAGGCCGCCACTTCATCCAGAACGATCTTTTCCATCTGTCTTGTGAGGTCCATGCGGTATGCGGGATCCAGCTTCGCTTCGATATCGTAGTTGGCCTTTTCCCAGAGGGCGTCAAATTCGTCGTTGTAATACGGCTCGTTCTTATTGGAATACATGCTGCTGTAAACCTTAAGACCATTCCATGGAGCCGCAGTACTGGTATTCCATCCTCTCCACTGAAGCTCGAAGCTGTTGGGATCGCCCTCCTTCCAGCCCTTGATATAGCTGTTTAATACAGAAGTGGAGCCAGCCATCAGCTCCAGGGTAAAGCTGTCGCCAAATACCTCCGGAAGAGATTTGTGCAGGAATTCAGAAGCCGCCTTATTGTTGGCGCTGGTCTCGTTGTACTGTAAGGTCAGAGTCAGGCTCGTAAGGCCGCATTCCTCCAGAGCCTTATCGTAAAACTCCTTTGCCTTTGCCGGATCATAGCCCAGATTGGGCTCTAAAAGGGCCTGGGACTCTTCCATGTCGCGGTAAGCCTGGCCGTCTAAGCCCAGACATTTGCTGGCTACCAGGTAATTGGCAGGAATTCCGTTGGTCATCTTTGCGATGCTCTCACGGTCAATGGCATAGAATAAGGCCTTGCGGAAGTTTAAGTTTCCAAGGATCCCATTGTTGTTGGTGTTTCCATGGTTGATGGTCAGGGTCTGGATCGAGGTAGCCGGGGCTTTCTTAATACTGGGATCATCGATGTACTGCTCGATGGATTCCGGACTTAAGGAAACCGCATCCAGCTCTCCGTTTAAATAAAGCTCCAGGGCTGTGTTCCGGTCGCCCACGATCTTATAATTATAGCCGTCCAGCTTGATCTTATCACCCAGGACGAAATCCGGGTTCTTCTTCATATCGAACTGGGAGCCTGCGATCCACTGGTCCAGGATAAACGCGCCGCAGCTCATGTATTTTTCCCTGGTGGAGCCGTAGGTATTGGTGCTGCGGTCCTCACTCATGCAGGCCTCATAGGTAGGCTCATGGACCAGGCAGGTCCATACATAGTTAAAATGGGCCTTGATATCCTCTTCCGTCACGGGAGCGTCCAGCTGGAGCTCCAGGGTATAGTCATCGGCCTTTTTAATGCCTACATCCTCCCAGGCAACCGTTCCTGCGTTCCCCTGGAGGGAATAGTCCGACGCCTTGGTGATGGTGATATAGTCGCTGGCAAGCTGGGAGGCCCGGCTGTTTACCATAATGGGATCCAGGCACATCTTAAAGGAATAGATCACATCGTCCACGTCAATGGCGTCGCCGTTTTCCCATTTGGCATTTTCACGGATCTTGATACGCCATACCTTTCCTTCCTCATCAGCCTTCTCCGGCTCTTTTTCTGCCAGCTCCGGAAGGTACTCAAAGCTGGTCCCTTCCGCGTTGGGATACTGGCGGTAAAGCTGGAGGGAAGTCCTGGCGATCACATCGCCAGAAACGCTCATAGTATAAATATGGGGATTGATGGTATCCACATCTGTCGTCATATAGTCGTGGAAGATCTTCGGCCCGGACTCCTCCTGGGCTGCGGCCGTGGCATCCCCGGCCTCGGTCTGACCTGCGGCGGCTGTGGTCACCGGCTCATTGGAATCCCCGGGATTCTTCGGTTCGCTGCTGCACCCGGAAAGCAGGCCGGCTGCCATGGCACATGCCATCATTGCTGCTAATACTCTTTTCTTCATTCACTCATTCCTCCTTTTTTATTGCAGGGCTTCCGCCCATAAATAACAACTGGCGTTTCTTGACTTTCTTTCCAATCCAGGTATAATAGGACTCATAATCATTTTTAGAAACAAAGGACGGTGCATCTATGTCTTCACTTTCAGTCAAAAACCTGAAAAACTACGTGGTCCTGGGAATCGCTGTGGCTGCTGCCTACATTTTTTTCCAGAAGGATCAGATCTTCCTCTACCGGCTCATCGACGGCCTCTTCATCGGCGGCATGCTTCCAATGATCCTGGGCTGCTTCCGCCTGGCCAAATACGCCGGCTCCTTCGACCTGCTGGTCTACTCCCATAAAAAGCTGGCCCGCTCGGGAAAGAACTCTGACCTTTCACAGGAAGAAAAAGATCCCGGAAGCTCTGCTGCTCCCGCTCCCGAACAGCTCGGGTCCTATTCCGACTATCTGACCCAGAAAAAACCGGCTGCCACCTATAAGGAACCGCTCCTGGCCGGAGGTGTTTTTATGCTGGCCTCTCTGTTTTTAACCATTGCATTCTACTAAATATGGTTCGGTTATTTATGTGGATTCTGTACATATTTTGAATTATTATTTAAATTTCATTGTGTTTATTATACAAATGTACAGATTGTGTGTCAAAGCAGAAACTGTCATTTTCTATCCAGAACAATAATTGTCAGACAAAATAAAGGGATTAGGTTTTTAAAGCGGATCTCTCCTGCTTTTAAATAACCTAATCCCTTTTGTATCCTACGCCAGCTGCTCCAGCTGGAGTTCTCCTGTTTCTGTGATCTCACAGCCTCCTCTGGTACGGTTCACCTTTATGAGTCCCTTCTCGGAAAGCCCCTGTAAAAGACTCCGGATCTTTCCCTCTGCCACCTGGATCCCTTCGCTCTCCAGAATCTCCTGCAGGCCGGCCCGCCCGGTCTTCGGATTCTGGGCCACCGCCTGTAAGATCCTTTTTTCCAGCGGGGAAAGCGACGAAGCCCGTTTCACCATCTGGAGACGTATGTAGGCCGGAAGCTCCCGGATGGTCAGCTTTCCCTCTGAGTGGAAGCAGTAAACGTACTTACAGAGATTTTCGATCTCCTTTCCGTTGCCTGGCCACGAATACGCCGTCAGGCTGCTCCACAGCTCCTCGCTGCACATATCGTTCCAGCGCAAGGCCGAATTATTATAGATATTCCGTATAAAGTATTCAAATAACAGCGGGATATCCTCGGGTCTCTGGCGGATAGGCAGCGTTTCCAGGGATACCTCCCCAACGAGATAAAACAGCGCCTTTAAAAACCGCCCCTCCTGGCACATGGCATAAAGATCCGCCTCTGTGGAGGCGATAAACCGTACATCCGGCATCTGGTCTATCACATTTAAAAGCTCCTTCTGCATCGGTATTGACATACAGTGAATGCCATTCAGATACAGGGTCCCGCCCTCTGCCCGCTTTAGGATCCCCTCTCTCCCATCCTCGGGAAGCAGCTCCTCCATGACCTGCGCTTCACTCAGTGCCGTCAGGTTCAGCTTCACAAAGGGCTTTCCGCTCCGTCTGGAATTATTGTGAATGGCCTGGGCCAGCACTTCTCTTCCCGTCCCCGTTTCTCCGGAGATCAGCACCCGGTAGTCCGTCAGGGAGATCCGTCTGGCTGCCTCCACCATGCGCAGGGAGCGGCTGTTGGCCGTCCGGTAATCATCAAAATGAAAGTATGCCCCTTCCCTTTTTAAAACGGGCCCCTCCATCTCTCCCTCCGGGGCCGGCTGGTCCAGGGCCGGCTGGTCCGTATGACAGTGGATCATGGTCAGTCTCCGGTGGTCCATATCCCGGATCTCCTGGACCGTCAGCTTCAAAGGATCCTCCTTGCCCCGGCGGACCAGTAAAAATGGGGAACGCTGGTCCTGGGCTTTTTTCCTGATGCCGTCCAGCCCCGGAACCACTTCCCTGAGCAGCGTGCCTACCAGATGGGATCTGGGAATCTCCAGAGCCTCCTTAAACTGCTTATTGATCATCTGGATCTTTCCCTCTTCATCTACGATGCAGATGCCGGTGTCGATATTGCTGATGATGCTCTGGGTGATGAATTTTGTGTTGGTGGCCTGGCTCAGCTGGTGATTGGATATTTTTAGAAGCTGCACGAACTGGTTGATATAATTTAAAGACACCACATCCGTCAGGCTTAAGGGCAGATGGAAAAATGAGGCGATCTCTGAGATCGTCGAAATATCGGCGATCCGGATCCCGATATCCACCAGCGTCTGGACGTTCCTGGGCGCCAGCTTGTTTTCTCCCACCGTCACCGCATACTGGATCCTGGCGTCCGTTTCCGGACAGCCCGGGTAATACGGAATGAAACGGTACTGGGTGATCCCCAGGGTATAAAGAAGCTGTATGCTGTCTCTGGCCGAGGCCTCTGAATCGTTGACCAGGTATACCTCTGAATTGGAAGGGATCGAAAGGATCCTGTTCAGATATGTATGGTTAAAGGTCCGGATGCAGATCAGATACCGGATCTTCGGCGTCATCAGAGGCTCTGCCATCCTGGCTGCGGATCTGGAGCTGAACAATACCAGATCGGCCTTTTCCATCCGTTCCGTGTCGGCATCCGCCGCAAGGCAGGTTTCCAGATGGATATATTTACTAAATATATGATTCAGATACGACCGCATTCCTACATTCGTCGTGGAGCTCTGGGATATGAGCAGCATCGTGGGTTTATCCAATGTATACCCCCCTGTATAATCTTTTATCCTCCATTATAACCGTTTCTATACTGAAAAACAACCAGATTCCCCTTCCCCTGTCATCCTCTCCAGCTTTGTCTTTCTATGTTTCATAATTTCTTTGACATTTTCACAAAAAATTTGTACAATAGTACTGATTTAGAGCTATGATCTAAGAAAGGAGCGTGCTTTTCAATTGCTGCTGATCAAAAATGGAAATTTAATCACCATGGCCGGAATGTATGAACAGACCGGCGATATCCTGATCGACGACGGAAAGATCGTAAAGGTCGGCCAGGTGGGCCAGGTGCCGGAGGACTGCCAGGTCATCGACGCCGCCGGACGTACCGTAACCCCCGGCCTTGTGGACGCCCACTGCCATGCGGGACTCTGGGGAACCGCATGCCGCGAAGAAATGGACGGAAATGAGTATACCGAACCGGTCCTTCCGGGACTGCGGGGCTTAGACGCCATCAACCCGGAGGACGCCACCTTTGACGCGGCCCTTCGCCAGGGCATCACCACCGTTGTGACCGGCCCCGGAAGCTCCAATATCGTCGGAGGAACCTTCTTAGCCATCAAGACCGCCGGCGAGGACATGGAATCCCGCCTCATCTGCCCGGAGCTGGCCATGAAAATGGCCCTGGGCGAAAACCCGAAGATGACCTTCGGAAACCGCGGAAAGGCTCCCAGAACACGGATGATGAGCGCCGCCCTTATGCGGGAGGAGCTTTTTAAGGCGAAAGAATACTATGAAAACTATAAGCTTCACGGCCAGGAGCCGGATTTCCCGTTTGACTTCCATCTTCACTCCCTCATGCGGGTATTTGAAGGCATGCGGGTAAAGATCCATGCCCATCAGGCAGACGATATCCAGACCGCTGTTCGCGTAGCCAATGAATTCGGCCTTCATTACTCCATCGAGCACTGCACCGAGGGCTGGATGATCCCGGAATTCTTAAAGAAAAACAACGCCCAGTGCTTACTGGGGCCCACCGTCGGCGGCAAGAGCAAGATCGAATGCCAGAACCGCTCCTACGAAGCCGGACGGATCCTGGAAGAGGCCGGGGTCACCTTCGCCCTGATCACCGACGCTCCCTTCGTTCCCATTGAGGACCAGCTTCTCCAGGTCATCCTTTATGTAAAGAACGGCATGTCCAGGGAAATGGGAATCCGCAGCGTCACCTTAAACGCGGCAAAGATCACAGACATCGACTCCAGGGTCGGAAGCATCGAGCCCGGTAAGGACGCTGACATCGTAATCTGGGACGTGGAGCCGTTAGACACCATGTACCAGGCCGGCATCGTCCTCATCGACGGAAAGATCGCATATGAAAGAAAGGCAGGTGAAAGCAATGTTGATTATCAAAAACTGTAATCTGATCAACATGGCCGGAATCTACAAAGAAAAAAAGGATCTGGTGGTGAAGGACGGAAAGGTCCTTGATATCTGCGACGACGCCTGCCAGAAATACGGCCAGGGCAACGTGATCATCGACGCCTGCGGAAGCTATGTGACTCCCGGTATCGTCGAGCCCCACTGCTCCCTTGGCGTAAAGGAAGAGGTATTCCGGTTTGAGGGCAACGACGCCGACGAGACCACCGATCCCATCGTACCCCAGGTACGGGCCATGGACGCCATCAATCCCAGGGACGAGGGCTTTAAAATGGCTCTGGCCGGAGGCGTGACCACAGCCATCACCTGTCCAGGCAATGCAAACCCCATCGGCGGAACCTGTGCCGCCGTCAAGACCACCGGAAATACGGTGGAGGAGATGGTCATGGTGCCCGAGATCGCCATTAAGATGTGCCTCACCGACGGAGTAAAAAATACATACGGCGGAAAGAGATCGCCCATGACAAGACTGGGCACAGCGGCCGTGATCCGCGAGGCTCTGATGAAGGCGAAGCGCTATCATGACCAGTGGACCGCTTCCCAGAAGGATCCGGCAAACAAGCCGCCGAAATTCGATATGAAGCTCCACTCCCTGATGCGCGTATTCGACGGAATGCCCGTAAAATTCATCGCCAAGCGCGGCCATGACATGATGACCGCCGTGCGCATTGCCGAGGAATTCGGACTCACCTATACATTGGAAAACTGTGTGGACGCCTGGAAGATCACAAAGGATCTGAAGAAACACAACGTCCGCTGCGTGCTGGGACCAGTTTACGGAGAAAAGAACAGTGAAAACCGTTACCGGGATCCCATTGCAGGCTCTGTCCTGGAGGAAAACGGCATCGAATTTGCCGCCACCACCGGCCATCCGGAAATGAACGTGGAGCTTTCCATGGTCCAGATGACGCTGATGGTGAAAAAGGGCTTAAGCCCCATGACAGCCCTGGAGGCCGTAACCATCAACGCGGCCCGCGCCTGCGGCCTGGAGGACCGGGTAGGAAGCTTAGAGCCCGGCAAGGACGCCGACATTGTAATCTGGGACGGCGATCCCTTTAACTTCTACACATCGGCTGCCACAGTCCTCATTGAAGGAAATGTGGTCTACCAGAAGCAGAAGTAAAATTTCCAGTAAAATACGCTCCGGGATCCGGCTGCCCTTGCGGCGCCTCCGCCCCGGAGCGTTCTTCTTTTTTATAAGTCTTTGGCAGCCGGAAAGCCATAAGCCGTTTCTGCGCTCATGACAGCCCGGAGAATGGCCTCTGACATAACCTGGGCGGCCAGAGTACCCACCATATCCAGATCCGCCTCCAGCGTCCCTGTGGACAGGGCGTAGATACTGTCCCCATCTGCCGTCGTATGGACCGGGCGGATGGAACGGGCATAGCCGTTGTGGGTCATGGACGCGATCTTGCAGAGCTGGGTCTTATGGAAGGCCGCGTTGGTGATCACCGCGCCGATGGTGGTATTGGCCACAAACTTATTTTTTACCACCTCATAGCTCTTATAAACCTCATCCTCCGTACAAAGGAAGGACTTTTTATCCTTTGCCAGAAGTCCGGCCACCTTTCTCCCATTCTTCCAGTCATAAATATCTCCCAGAGCGTTGACCGCCACAATGGCTCCCACCTGCAGCTCTCCGATCTGTACCGCATAGCTTCCGATGCCCGACTTCATACAAAACTCTGCCCCGTAAAGCTTTCCCACCGTGGCTCCGGTCCCGGCTCCGAAATTTCCATCCCGGTAATTGCCCTTTTCTGCATTCTCGCAGGCCGCATAGCCCATGGCCTTGTCCGGACGGACCCGGTGATCGCCCACCATCAGATCGAACAGGCAGGACTCACACACCAGGGGAACCTTTGTGATCCCCACGTCGAAGCCGATGTTCCGCTCCTCCAGGTATTCCATTACCCCTCCGGCCGCATCCAGCCCGAAGGCGCTGCCTCCGGACAGCAGCACCGCATGGATCGACTCTGCCGCAGCCGTGGGCTTTAAAAGCTCCGATTCCCGGGACGCCGGACCGCCGCCCCGCACATCCAGCCCCGCTGCCATGCCCTGCTCGCAGAGGATCACCGTGCAGCCGGTGGCGGCGTCCTTGTTTTCTGCGCTTCCGATCTTTATGTTTTCCAGCTCCTGGATCTTAATTTCCTTCATTTGGGGGACTCCTTTCCCAGCGATTCCGTTCTTTTCCTTCTGCCTGTTATTCCATCTCTCCCAGCACCTTCTCCGCATCATCCGCCGCCTTTACCTTATCATTGGCGCGGATGATGATGCCCTCCTCGTCGATGAGATAGGTGGTGCGGACCACGCCCATGGACACCTTCCCGTAATTCTTCTTTTCCTTCCACACATCATAGGCCTCGATGACCGTCCGCTCCGGGTCGGAAAGCAGAGGGAACGCAAGACTGTACTTTTCCTCAAACCGTTTATGGGATGCCACAGAATCCTTGCTCACACCCAGGATCACCGCTCCCTTCTCCGCAAACTGCGGGTAACGCTCCGAATATCCGCAGGCCTGCTTCGTGCAGCCCGGGGTATTATCCTTGGGGTAAAAATACAGGATCACCTTTTTTCCTCTGTAATCCTCCAGTCTGTGCATCACTCCGTTCTGATCCGGCAGCTCAAAGGCCGGCGCTTTTGTTCCTGTTTCCAGCATTGCAGATCCCTCCTTGTGATTTCTCTTATCCACTATTTTAATCCATTACAGGCAGTTTTTCCACCATTTTAAAGCAAACTTTCCCCCAGACCTGGACCAGAGGACCTTGCGGACTTCATCCCCAAAGGCTGTACAATTGCTCCGCTATTTAGTATAATGGGCTTTAAACCCTTAAAAAATGAGAGGATATCCCGCCTGTATAGGCCTGAACATAAACATACATTCAAAGAGGTGCAGCATGATCACAGAAAAGAAAGAAAAACAGATTTTAATGATGTCCTTTTTTTCGGGACTCCTGTTCGCCATTGCAGAATTTATTTTTTCCATATACAGCCATTCCCAGTCTGCCCTGACGGACGCTGTATACGATGTGTCGGAGCTGGTCTTCATTGCCCTGCTCCTGTTTTTGACGCCGCTGTTCCATAAGCCTGTATCGGAAAAGCATCCCTATGGATATTTCCAGCTGGAATCCATATTTGTCATAATCAAGGGCGTTATGATGCTGTCCGTGACCATGGGTGTATCGGCGGAGGTCCTGGATTCCGCTTTATCCGGCGGAAATCCCATAAACAACGCCCAGGTCTCCCTGTTCCAGTTCTGCCTCGGCGCAGCCAGCATCCTCATTTTTCTTCTGATGAAGCGGCTGAACCGGAACCTGTCCTCCCCCACCATCACCGCAGAGCTTCTGGGCTGGAAGCTGGATATTGTATACAGTTTGGGCATGGCCCTGGCCTTTTTCCTGTCCCGTTATCTGGAAACAACGCCCCTGGGCTTTGTCACCCCATACTTTGACCAGATCGTGGCCGTCCTGGTTATGGTATTCATGCTCCCGGAAAGCATTAAGGTCCTCTGGGGCGCCGTCCGGGATATCTTCCTGTTCTCCCCGGATAAGGAATTTATGGACGAGATCAAAGCCCTCTGCGGGCCGGTCCTGGAGCAGTACCATTTCGCTCCGGTCTTCTTCGACATCACACGGACCGGGCGGCATCTGTGGGTCGCCGTCTATTTTAAGATCGATGCCGGGAGCCTGAAGGTCCAGGACCTGTCCGACGCGCTGGAGATATTAAATGAAAAAGCCCGGGAAAAATTCCAGGAATGTACCTGCGAGCTGATCCTGGTGCCCTAAGCGGCGGCATGTTTCCACACCGTTTCTGCCATGCCGGCCCTCCCGGCCCCCTATTTCCCCGCTTCCTTTTTCTGTCTCCAGCTTAGGTATATGTAAAATAGAATATTCAGGAAAATTCCCACTGTCGTGGAAACCGGAGCGGCAAGCCCGATTTTCGTCAGATCTGCGTCGGGCTGGATGCTCATGAAATAGGCCAGCGGAAGCCGCACCAGGACGGTCTGGATCAGCCCCTGGACCATGACCCATACCGTCCTTTCGTTTCCGTTAAAATAACCGACCATACTGAACAGAATGGCCGTTGCAATGGTTTCCGGCGCAAATCCCTTTAAATAGGCAAAGCTGTTTCTGATGACTGCATCGTCTGTTGAAAAAAATCCCGACAGGACATCTCCCTTCACCATTACAAAAGAAAATACAGCCAGACCGAACGCCAGCCCCATTCCAATGCCCGTAAACATGCTTTTCTTCGCCCGGTTCTGGTTCCCGGCTCCCACGTTCTGTGAAACGAAGGAGGCCATCGACTGCATGAGCGCGCTGGGGATCAGCATGGCAAAGCTGACGATCTTGCTGGCGACCCCATATCCGGAGGAGGCCTCCAGACCCAGGCGGTTTACGAAGGCACAGAGCGCCAGAAAGGAGATCTGGGTCAGACATTCCTGCAGAGCCAGAGGAATTCCGATCTGCAGAAATTTCCGGCACTGCGGATGAAAGCCAAAATCCGTCTTTTTCATGGAAAACGGCAGTTTCTTCTTTATCAGCAGGACGGCGGCCAGGAAAACGCTGACCGTCTGGGCTGCAACCGTGGCCAGGGCTGCGCCGGATGCATCCATATGGAATCCAGCCACCAGGACCAGATCTCCCAGCACATTGACGGCACAGGCGGCCAGAACGAAAATAAGCGGGGATCTGCTGTCGCCCATCCCTCGGAAAACAGCGGAAAGCACATTGTATGCAACGATCGAAAAGATCCCGCTGCCGCAGATCCGCACATAGCTTACCGTAAGCTCCGCCGATTCCTCCGGCGCCTGCATGAGCCTTGAGACTGGTCCTGCAAACCCGGTCAGGATCACAAACAGAACGCAGGAAATACACAAAAATACGACCGAGGCCCCTCCGAGAACGGGGGCGATCTGCTCCGGCCTCTTCTCTCCAAGATATTTTGCGATCAGGACCGTGATCCCCATGGCCAGCTGTGTCACCACAAAGGTCACAAGGTTCAGCACCTGGCTTCCCGTCGATACGGCCGAAAGTCCGGAGGTGGTTCCAAATCTTCCGACGACTAAAAGATCCACCGCCCCATACGCCGCCTGGAGGATCAGAGAGCCGAGAACAGGAAGCATGAACCAGGACAGCTTTTTCAGAATGCTGCCCTGGGTAAAGTCTGTCCGTTCACTATTCAAGGGACCGCCCCCTTTCCGCCATCACTCCATAAAATTTTTCAATGGTCCGGATGGTGCGCTCCGCATCCTCTTCAGAAATATCCTCCAGCAGCGGAGCCAGCCTGCTGAAATACTTTTCATTGTAGATCCCAGACAGACGTTTCCCGCTTTCTGTGATGGAAAGATATGTGACACGTCCGTCCTGGTCCGATTCCTGCTTGCACAGGTAGCCCTTGGCCTCCATTTCCTTTACAGTGCGGGTGACGCCCGGTCTGGGCAGATTCAGCGCGGCGCTGATATCGGACACCTTTACGCGGATACCCTGCCGTTCCAGAGTCTCGATCGTATCCAGATACTGGATATAGGAGGATGTGACGCCCTCCGGCAGTGCCGGAAGCAGATCCCTGATCCTCTTCGCCTGGTAGCATGCGTCAAACATTGCTTTGATCGTTTCAATCTTCATATGGCGCCTCCATATAGTTATCTAAAGTAATTATCTTTGATAATTATATGAGAACATCTCTTTTTTGTCAATCCCCAGATCTCATGCTTTTTTATCTGCGTCCCAGCTTGTCTAAGACGCAGTTTTTTTGTTTAAGACGCAGTTTTTCGCGCCATTTTTATGATATACTGATACTGGCTATTTATGGAAAGGAGATGATCCGATGCGGATTGCAGTCGTAGATGACAATGCAGAGGACCGGAAGGAGCTGGCCTCCTGTCTGGGAGCGTACATGCAGAAAAACCGTCTGGACTATACGCTGTCTGAGTTTGAGGATGCAGAAGACTTTCTGCGTGCAGCAGAACAGATCTGTTTCCAGCTTGTATTTATGGATATCTATATGAACGGCATGGACGGGATCGAAACGGCAAAACGGCTCCGTCAGAAAAACAGGCAGTGCAGGCTCGTTTTTCTCACCATCACCGAGGACTATGTCCGTATGGGATACAGCCTGTCTGCCACCCATTACCTTCTAAAGCCCGTTTCTCTCCGCCAGGAAGAATTTACGGAGGCCATGGAGCTGTGCTGTCTGAAGCCCTCATGTGAGGTAACGACCCTTCCGGTAACGATCCGGCGTCAGCAGCTGGAATTTCCCACCGAGCAGATCCTGTATATCGACTATCAGGACCGCGTAACCCGGGTCCACACGGCAGACCAGGTGTTCCCAGTAAGCGGAAGCTTCCAGGACGTGACCTCTGTTCTCCAGAAGGATCGGCGTTTTCTGATCTGCTACCGGGGGATCCTGGTCAATATGGATCACATTGACCGGATCGGCCCCCAGTCCTTCCGGCTGACCAGCGGAGAAGAGCTCCCCATTACCCTCCGCAACGGAAGGCAGCTGAGGGAGACCTGCCGCCAATATATATTTTCCAGAATGGGAGGCCTCACATGAAAAAACTCCGGGGACTTTTCCTGCTCTCCTGCCTGGCCGTCCTGCTCTGCTTTTCCCGGAATATGGACGCCCTTGGCTCCGTTTCTCTGACCCCGTCCGATGCAGATCCTTTTCCTCCGCCGGAGGAGGCCAGGGCCGCCGTCCGGATCACAGCCCTGCCGGACCAGGAGGAGCTGGCCTCCCTTCCCTCCGTCCTCCTGCCCCTCAGAAGCAGCGCCTCCGCCGGCAGCCTGGAAAAAATCTACCAGATTGCCATCCGGTATCAGACGGTGGACGCTGTGGCCGTATCAGAGGAAGGAAGCCGCCGGATGGCCCTTTCTGTGGCATGGGATTTTTCAGACATCGACCAGACCACAGCCGGCCAGTATGACGCCGTAGGAAAGATCCTGCTGCCCGAGGACTATGTATTTGACGAAAATGTGCTCCAGGAGCTCCGGATCCATGTTCTGGTAAAGGAGCTGCCTCCCGCCGCCGTCCTTTCTGTGGCGCCCTGGCATCCCTATACAGACGCCTTTGCGCTCCCCCGGGGCAGCTCTCTGGATGTGCTGGAAAAAATGTTTTCCTTTTCACCGTACATGCTGAAATGCTATACGGACGACGGAGACAGCTATGTTTCCACTGTGGAATGGGATTTTTCAGCGGTTGATCCGGATACGCCAGGAGTATACCTTGTCTCCGGCACGCTCCCGGCTCCGGAGGGGACATTTTTTACAGATGGCCTGGCTCTGCCGGAGATCTCCATTCCTGTCTCCATCCAGGAAGCCGGAAGGCCGGAGCTTAACTGTCTGTTCTTATCCAGAGGCAGTCTCTGCTTCCCCTGGGTTACGCCTCCAGGAGGTCTGGAGCAGGTCCATGTATATCTGTCGGAAAACGAAGGCCCCTGGATCTGTATGGACAACGACTCTTATATCACAGAGGAATTTCTTTCTCTTTTCACTTATTCTCTGACTCCCCGCAGCAGCTACCGGCTCCAGGCGTTCTATGACGGCGGCCAGACCGGGATCCTGTCCTTTATATATTCCGATCATATCATTCTGGAGGGCTATCATGAGGGAGACCGGGACGGCGGGGACGCAGACGGAAACCAGCCCCAGGACATGGTCCAGCCTGGCCCGCACCCCCCTGTTCCGGACACGGAAGGCGGGACGGCTTCCTCTCCGGACGGCGGCTCCGGGACGGCCGGGCAGGAAGAGGAGCCCTTCCTGGAATCCTTCAGCCGGACCTCTGACCGGATCTCCGGCGTGCGGTTTTTAATGATGCTCCAGGCAGGGAACCAGCACGCCGTATTTTCCAAGCAGGGGATCACCCTGCGTATTCCCGGAGACGCCCTTCCGGTTTCTGTCAAAAATACAGACCAGATCTGTCTCACCATCCAGAAGCGCCGGGAAAACGAATTCTTCTTCGGATTTTCCATCAATGACGCTTCCCTGGAGGCTCTTCCAGGCGTCACCGTTATGCTGCCCTGCCCCCGGAAACCGGAAGAGGGTACGCTGTTCCTTACGGATCAGACTGGGACCGAATATCCCATGACAGCTTATGATGACGCGGCAAAGGCGGCTGTCTTCCAGATCGGCCGCACCGGCTCCTACACCATGACCTTCCGGGAGGCCGGCAAGGCCCTCCCGGAAGAAACGGCCAGTCTCACGCAGGGCGGAGACAGCATCGCTCCACCGGCAGAAACCGCCGGCCTCACGCAGGGCGGAGACAGCATCGCTCCACCGGCAGAAACCGCCGGCCTCACACAAAACGGAGGCAGCGAGAGCTCGCAAACGGAAAACGCCGATCCACAAAAAGCGGGGAACGTGACGCTCCCCCCGGCGGGAACTTCCGGCCCCGCACAGGACGGAGACCGCAAAGCTCTCCCGGTGGAAACTGCCGCCGGAGAGCCAGAGCAGCCGTCCCAGAACCGCTTTCCCTGGCTTCCGGCTGTCCTTCCATTCCTGCCCGCCGGGATCTTTCTTTTTAAAAAAGGGGGAAATTCCAAATGAGTCCTTCCATCCTGAAAAAATACGCCGTCCTGATTTTCGTCTGCGTCAGTTCTTCCCTGTTCTTTCTCGGCCTGTACCGGTTCAACAACAAATACAGTCAGAAAACGATCCAGGCTGCCAACGGGATCCTGGCCCTTTCCGAAAAAGATCTCCAGGAAGCGCCTCTGCGCTTTCTTGTGTCCGGCTGGGCTTTTTATCCCGGCGTCCTTCTGACGCCGGAAGAGCTCCAGGATTCCGTCCATTATATGCGCTACATTTCCATCGGGGAGCAGACCGGCTTTTCCAGTCCGGATTCTGCCTCTCCCTACGGCTGCGGCACGTACCAGATGACCTTTTTCCTGCCGGAGCGGAAGGGCGGCTATGCCCTGGAGCTCCCGGAGGTATTTTCTTCCTGCCTCCTTTACCTGGACGACGACCTGATCCTCCAAATGGGGGACCCGGCCGCCGGGACGCCGGTGATCCAGCACCGTCTCATTACCTTTTATGGCGGAAAGCCTGTCACCCTTACTGCGGCAGTCAGCAACTATGACCATTTTTACGGAGGTATCGTTTATCCGCCTGCCTTTGGAACGCCCCTGGCCGTCAATACGGCCAGAGGCGTCCGTTTCGCTGTATGTCTGTTTTTCTGTACCATTACCCTGATCTGTGCTCTGCTGTCCTTTTATTTCGGCCTGAGGATGAAGCAGAAAAACGCACAGCTATTCGGGATGATCTGCCTTTCCCTTTGCGGCCTTTCCTCCTACCCTGTGCTGCACATGCTGGCCGCAGTCCCCGTATTTCCCTGGTATATGCTGGAGCTTGCCTGCAACTATCTGGTGATCTGGCTGGTCATCCTTCTCCAGAACCGGATCTGCAGCCCCGGACTGGTCCCGGCGGCGGTCAGCAATACGGCGGGAGGCGTCCTTTTTCTTGCCGCTCTGGGCTACGGGGCCATGGCCTCCCGGCTGTCCCCGGCTGCCGTCCGGCTTTTTTCCGCATCCGTCTCGTTCTGCAAGGTGGCCTTCTCCCTCTATCTGCTTCTTACTGCCATGGCGGCCCTGCGCCGCGGCCTGAAGCTTCACCGTGCTGTTTTTTACGCCGCTGTTGCAGCTGCCTGCGCTTCGGCCTGGGATCGGCTCCTTCCCTCCTATGAGCCCTTCATCGGCGGCTGGTTCATGGAATGGGGGATCTTTTTTGTCACGGCCGCCATCGGCAGCTCCCTGTGGAACGATATGGTGGAGGGGTACCGGAACAGTCTCATCCTCCAGGAAGAATGCAGACAGGTGCAGCGCCAGCTCGCCATGCAGGAAGAATACGACCGGAAGATTTCTGAGGCGGTGTCAGAAAACCGCCGGCTGTTCCACGATATCCGGCACTGCCTTCGCACCCTGGATCAGATGGCGCGCGAACACGGTCAGACCGATATCTGCGCCTTTCTTTCCCAGGTGGAGGACCAGGTGGCGTCCGCTCCCGGCCATTCCCTCGCAGCCTTCTGTAAAAATCCCGCGGTCAACGCCCTGATCGAATTCTACTCCGGTATGGCACAGGCACAAAAGACGGAGCTCCAGGTCCGTCTCAGCCTCCCGGACCAGATGCCCCTGACGGACGTGGAGCTGTGTACCGTTCTGGGCAATCTGCTGGATAACGCCGTAGAGGCCTGCAGCCTCCAGGACCAGGGAGAACGACGGATCCTGCTGGCCGGAGAGTCCCAGGGAAGCATGCTCTTTCTAAAGGTTGAAAACACCTGCAGCGGCCCCGCTAAGCAGGCAGACGGACATTTCCTTTCCCGGAAGGGGAGCTCCCCCTATCATGGGCTCGGCCTTGCCTCGGTCCAAAAGATCGTCGAAGCCCATGGCGGCGATCTGGATATCGTCTCCAATGACACGTCATTTTTTGTTGGGATCACCATGGAGCTCTGATGCCCCGCCTTCCAGCTTTCTGGACTTTTTTTCGCGGTACATGCGTTCGTCTGCAGCCTGCATCAGGACATGGGGATCCGCCCCGTCCCCAGGATAAAAGGCGGCTCCCATGGAAAACTGGAGCGTCTGCCGGCAGTCTGCGGCCATGGTCCCCCGCTGATTTCCGATCCGGCAGATCCGGTCCTTCAGCTCCTTCATACCGGAAAAGCCGTGCAAAAGGACCACAAACTCATCGCCGCCCAGCCTGGCGCAGACGGCCCCTTCTCCCGCCGCCTCCCTGAGGGCGGCGGCAATACGCTTCAGATACTGATCTCCAGTAAAATGACCATATTGGTCATTGATCCGTTTCAGGCCGTCGGCGTCGATCATCAGCATCGCCGCGTATCCCAGGGCAGACGGCTCCCCAAACAGGAGGTTCATCTGATCATAAAGTCCCCTGCGGTTATATAAGCCCGTCAGATCGTCTCTCTGGCTCTGCTGCCTGGCCCGGCTTGCGTTCTTCCATAAATGGGTCACGTCCGTCACATAGCAGATCACGCCCTGGGCGTTTTCCGCCTTTTTTATGTTCAGATATCTTTCCTCCCCCTGTCTGCTGTACTGGTATATACTTTCCTGGTCGCTGACCGGGTTCTTTTCCGCCTGCATCAGCCTTTCCTCAATCCTGGCACACCGTTTTTCGGGAGGCCGGGTATCGTCGTCTCCGATTCCCAGGATCTCTATCATCCGGTTGTTGGCATAGGACTGGTTGTAAAAATTATTCTTCTCAAAAAAACCAAAGGGGATCTCTGCTTTATCCAGAATATATCTCAGCTGCTTGCGGTTCGACCGGACCGAATTCAGCATCTGGTTGATATAAAACAGCAGCTCCTCAAATTCTGTGATCCCCGTCCGGATATTGATATTTTCCAGGTTTCCCGTTTCTATCTTCTGAAGCTCGCCAATGATCCCATCCAGGCTCCGGATCAGCCTTCTCTGCACATACCACCGGATCAGCCCAATGATCCCGAAGCCTCCGATCAAAACGTACACGATGACGAACACCGTCGATTCCAGCGTATCTCTCAAAAGAAAACGGGACCGGTACGTCCGTACCAGAATATAATTCTTATACGGCTTCGTATACACGCAGTATCTGTCCCCCTGAAACGACACATGAAACACGCGGGACACGCCGTCCTCCCGCGTCGTCCGCTCTTCCCTTGGGATCGTTTCCCCAATGAGCCCCTTGGATGTGGAGGCGGCGACGGCGCCTGTTTCCGCATCCAGCACATGCAGATATCCGTCCATCTCAAACAGCATCCCGCCCACGATATTTTCCAGACTTTTTTCTTCCATTTTCTGCCGCAGACGCCAGGGCTTCATTCCGATCTGTACGATGCAGCTCCCGTCCTCCAGCCATACTGCGGCATACTGCATTTCCTTTCCCTCGGCCGTATTGGGCATAATGTCCTGGCAGAGCTTCAGGGAACGGTCCTGGAGCATGGGGCTGAAAAAATGCATCTGCTCTCCGGAATCCATGGTGTATCCATAATACTGGGGATGGGTTCCCGCAAAGATCTCCCCCTGGGGCGTGAAAAAATGGATCTCATCCACGTTCATTTTCCCAGCCAGCTCCCGGATGGAATCCAGATCGCGGATATCCTCGTCCGTGTGCTCCATATGGTATGCTGTCATGTCGGCCGCCCGGATGCACCTCTGCTTAAATTCCTCCTCCTCGCTGGCCAGCTCTTCTTCCGTTGTTCCGATCAGCTGCTCCAGCTGGCCAAACATTTCTTTTGTGCTCTCCCTCTGGCTCTGATGGA
Source organism: uncultured bacterium (assembly GCA_905215775.1). GTDB lineage: Bacteria > Bacillota > Clostridia > Lachnospirales > Lachnospiraceae > Alitiscatomonas. Next base: position 13,806 of record CAJMRM010000021.1, on the reverse strand, counting down.
GCAGATGGAGCTGGAGCCAGAAATTCAGCGGCAGGATCAGGAACAGAAATAGGACCAGGATCATCCCGGTCATCTTAGGAAGCGTTTTTTTCAGACTCCTTGTTCTCATACCCACACCTCCAGACGTTCATTTTCCCCTGCCCTTTTCCGGACGGGTCCTATTCTCTCTTCCCGGACAGATACTGGAGAACAAAACGGCCTGTGTCCGTCAGCTCGTCCTGCGTCCAGCCATGGAGTTTTGTGCAGTCCGGCCTGATCATAGAATAGCCCTCGTCCTTATTGCTCAGGGACCAGCTGATCCAGCCGATCTGGTTTCCCTCCAAAAAATCCAGGAATACACGCGTTTCCTCCCAGTGCTCCTCCTCTGCGCCGCGGCTGTCCAGCCCCCACTCGCTGACAAATACCGGAAGCCCGCTCCGGATCCCCCTCCCGATCTCCTTGACCGCAAAGGCGCAATCCGAAACCCCCGCATAATAGTGGTATGTATACAAAAGATTTTCATAGGGAAGCGGGTCCTCAATGGCCCCGGAAAGCGAGGTACAGAAATCCGGCGTACCCACCAGGATCAGAGCGTCCGGGGCATGGCTGCGGATGGCCGGTATGACCCTTGCGGCATACGCTGCGATATCCTCATAGGTGGTGTCCCCATTGGGCTCGTTGCAGATCTCATACAGGATCCCCGGATGATTCCCATACCGCTCCGCCACCTTCTCCAGCTCCGAAACGGCCTCCTCCAGATAGTGGTTCGGGTCCTCATCCCGGAGAACGTGCCAGTCCACAATGGTATAAAGATCAGCCGCCAGAGAATTTTCGATGGCAGAATACAGCAGCTTTGTATTTAATTCCGGTTCCTCCAGATAACCGTCGTTCTGCTCCACATACATGGCGATCCGGAATGCGCTGGCCCCATAATCCTTTAAAGTTTCCAGCGCCTGATAGTTCGTATATTCCGGATACCAGGCGATCCCATGGCTGCTGAGCCCCCGCAGCGCCACCGGATCCCCGTGCTGGTCGTACAGCCGCGTCCCTTTTACGCGCAGCCGTCCATGCTCCTCGATCCCGCCTTTTTTTGTCGTCAGCGCCTGGATCTCGGCCTCCAGCCTCTGGTTCTGTTCCTGCAGCCCCGCCTGCTCCGCCATCAGGTCCCGGTTCTGTTTTCTTTGCCCCGACCACAAAAAAAGTAAACACAACGCCGCTGCCGCGGTACTGGCCGCCGCGGCCTTCCAGACCGCGGACACCAGCTTCCTTTTATGCGCTCTGAAGCGTTCCTTCATCTGTCTGCTCCTCCTGCAGAAGTCTCTGAAGCTCCCTTCTTAGCTCCTCCGATCTGGAAACTGTCTGCCAGTCCTCCGCTTCAAAAAGGGTTTTTCTTCCCCCATTCTCTGACTGGACCTTTTTTAAGCGCAGCCGGAGCTCTCCCAGTTTTACACAAAGCTCCGGAGAGGGAATATCTCCCGCAAGGGCCATGTACTGGTAGTTATAATCCAGGACGCGGACACCGGCTCCATTTTCCGTTTCCAGCACACGGTCCAGCCGGATTCTGGGAAGCCTTCTCTTTGATGATACGGAACGGGCCGTTTTCCTCCGGAAGAACACCTGCAGATCCTTGAGGGCATGGGTCCGGATCTCTGTGGCCAGCGCCGGAACCCGGTCAAATACGATCTGGTCATAATCTGCCCGGTCTTCCATCGAAAGGGGCTCCAGCCTCACACTATACCTCCATCTGTCTCCGGCCGGAGCCACATGTACCACCGTTCCCTTAACCTCTGCGCTCCACGCTCCGTCCTGGAGCCGGTATGCGGTCACTCCGTAAATAAACTCCGGAAAATCAGTGGTAAAGGACAGGCCATTCTCAGAAATATCGCAGGTGACGCCATGAACCTCATGCTCCCCGACAAAGCAGCGGACCGGGATTTCCGCCCGGAACCGTTCTGAGCTTCTGTAATTGATCCGGCCCGTCAGGAAAAACACAGCCATGGCCAGGAAATAGGTATTCATGCACAGCCAGAATAGAACCACGATCCCCAGCACATTGCGGTACAGCAGCATATGCTCTATGCTGAAATAGATTCCCACCAGAGAAGCTGCCAGCAGGATCATATGGGGAATGGCATAGATCAGCTTTGCGCTTTTAGAAATCGTCTTCTCCTTATTGGTCACATGAAACTTTTTCATCCGGATACCAAAGGTTTCTGCCAGGATCGGGAACAGCATATAGGGACATAGGATCGTATCCACGATATTGCTCCATTTCTGGTCCCTCACCTTCCCCGACAGAAGCCGCAGGGAATGGTTGTAGATCAGATAAGAGGGCAGCCAGATCAGCGCGATCCCCCTGATATCCGTTTTTACCACCAGCACCCCGAATACCGTAAACAGAATGGGCGAAAGGATGTAGACGATCCTTCGCAAAAAGGTCCACCAGTAAAGCAGACAGGAAAGATAGCTTAATTTTGACAGAAACGGCATCCCTCCAAACAGGAACCGGAAGCTGCGGATCGTCTGGACGCAGCCCCGTCCCCAGCGCTGTCTCTGTTTCAGAAGCGTCGGAAAATCAGTCGGAGCCAGACCGGAGGTCAGGACCTTGTCGACGGCAAAGCAGGTATAGCCCTTTGACTGGATATCGATGCCCGTTGCAAAGTCCTCCGTGATCGTTCCGGTGCGGATCCCTCCCACCTCTTCCAGGGCCTGGCGGGAGATCACCGTATTGGAGCCTGCATAAATGGCGGAGTTACTGCTGTTCCTTCCTACATTTACCTCCTTAAAGAAGTAATCCTGCTCATTGGGAATGTTGTTTTCTGCAAAAAAGTTAAACTGGAACAGATCTGGGTTATAGAAGCTCTGGGGCGTCTGGACAAAGCCGATCTTATAATCCGGATCCTTCTCCTCCTCTGTCCGCTTCCGCCATACGCCATCTTCGCAGATCATCTCCGGAAGGAAGAAATAAGGAACCGTTTCCATTAAAAACCGGCTCCTGGGGATCATGTCCGCATCGAAGGTCACCACCAGCGGAGAGCTGGTCCTGGAAAGCGCATGGTTCAGATTTCCCGCCTTGGCCAGCTTATTTCCGGAAAGCCCCAGATAGCCCACCTTCATATCTCCGGCCAGTCTGGCCATCTCCGGGCGGTCCATATCGTCACACAGATAAATATGTACCTTCGACGGATCCGGATATTCCATATGGCGGCAGCCGTTGATTGTTTTAAACAGCAGCTCCGACTCCTCACTGTGGGTCGCGATGAACACGTCCACATGGGGATAGTCTTCTTTTTCTATTGCCGGAAATTCCGGCAGCCGGTCCTTACTCATACAGATATAATGGATAACCGCCCCCAGCATACTGATAAACTCCGCCGCGAATAAGGCAATCCCGGCCGTAAAAGCCACGATCCCGGCGTCCAGGGGGAGCGTAAACAGCAGTCTCCATAAAATATAGATCACGGAGGTCACCGTCATCAGCCAGAACCATATTTTTTTCTTTTTCATCTGTCCCTCTCCTTTTCCTTTATTCACTTTCGTATCTTAAGACCAGCCGGACAGAGATCAGGAAGATCCCCACAAAAACGACTGCCAGCGCAGGCCGGAAATCCTCCGTATTCTGGCCTGCAAGGGCCTGTGCCCGTTCCAGAGAGATCATTTTAAACTGATACAGGCTGTCCATATTCCCATCCAGCCAGCCCCCATGCCGGGCAAGAACGTTCTGTATCTGTTCTGTTTCCTGCCGGTAAAGCTCTGCATTCCACTCCCTTTCTTCCTCGGGGCCGGGCTTGGGATACGATCCATATGTATAGTAATAGCCCCATCTTGCCCAGTCCCGTTCAATGGCCGGCCCCAGGTATTCCACGGTTTCCCGCAGAAAGGACGCGATGGCCTGATCGGATAAAATGGATTTCCGCAGCTCTCCATACCGCCTGATCACCGCCTCCGTAAATACCGGATCCTGTAAAATACGGTCAAACCAGGGAGCCGAATGGAATGCGGTCGTCTCCAGAACAGCCGCTGCCGTCTGGTCGTTATCCATTGCCTGGTCAAAGTCCCATACCGGCCCCATGGACAGCTTCCCGCTGTAATCCATATAAAAATATGTGGAATGATACCCCGCGTCATAGTTGAGGAAAAATTCGTTCAGTATAAAATAATCCACAAAGGAATCCAGATCCACAAAGCTCCTGTACTGGATAAAATCCTCCCAGGTATCCGCATACAGAGCGCGTTCAAACCGGCTGACCTGCTCCGTGATATTCTGTACCCCCTTTTCTGTGATGATCTCCCGGTCCGGATATTCGATTCCAAGAAACTCCCCCGTAAGCCTGCGCTCGGTGGCATAATTGTCCAGCATGATCCTATTTACGTTATACCGGTCCCTCCGCAGCAGCGCCGGGGTAACAGAGCTGTTTTCCGAATACTGGGGCAGATCCACCCGGTACTTTCCCGCCTTCACGCTCTCCATCATCAGGTACACGCCTTCGTACCGATATCCGTTCTCCTCCTTCCACAGGACCTCACAAAACTGCACGTCCGGCGTATAGGGCATGATCTCTCCCGCCGCCGTATAGGCCAGATAATTGCGGAGAAGAGACGGATCGATGAAGGAAACATTGAGGATCCACTCACTGTCAGCCCCCATATTCAGGACATTTCCTTTTTTTGCCTTGCCATTTTCGTCCGTCAGCTTCAGCAGGTACTGCTTTTTATCATAGTTTCCGGAGGAATTTCCCCGGATCTTGATCTTGCAGAAGGAATGGAGCTTCTCCGGATCTCCAGGCCGGCTTAGGTCCGTCCCGTTGTCGATAACGGAGATCTCTCCATACGCATAGGGATCCTCCCCGGTGGGAACATGGTATCCTTTTTCATTGTCCCATACGACTCCCCTTCCCGGCTCCCGTCCCTTTGTGTCTATGATGACCAGCGGCAGATTGCTGGAAAAGGACTCGTCGGTCAGGATGGTCTTATTTCTGTAATTGGTCCGGCCGGTGACGCCGGCCTTCTCCTCCAATTTAAAATCCGGCCCGATCCGGATCCGCTGCTCCCACAGATCCGAGGATTCCTCCTGCGCCGGCCTGGGAGTCCCGGGAAACTGATACCGGTTTTCCTCGAGGCTGAACACCGCCCAGCCTCCTGCCAGCAGGACCAGGATCAGAAGAAGGGAGATCCATTTTTCTTTCTCCTTCATCTATCTGCTCATCTCCTCATTCTGGCGCACCAGGTTCACACGGGATACGCCGTCGATCTCCTTTAGAAGCCGAAGCGGATCCTTCTCCTGCTTTTTCCCCGCCTCCAGGCTTTTCTCCGTCAGCTCATAAATATATTCCAGCTGTCCATTTCCATGGTCCGCCACCCGCAGCAATGCCTTTCCCTGGTAGCCCAGCAGCACCGTTTCCTCGATCTCTCTGTCCGCTTCCTCCTTATCCGAATGGATGACCACAAGATACCGGTCGTTGGACCGGATGCTGCCCATGGCCAGCAGGACCACAAAGATAAAGCCGGTCCCGATGGACGCCAGAGCATAATAGGAGACGCCGCAGCAGATCCCCACCGCGATCCCCCAGAAAATATAGGTGGTATCCCGGGCGTCCTTGATCGCCGTCCGGAACCGGACAATGGACAGGGCGCCGACCATACCCAGAGACAGGGCAATATTATTTCCGATCACGTTCATGATCATGGTCGTAACCAGCGTCATCATCAGCAGGGACACATTGAACCTTGCGCTGTACACGGCTCCGGAATGGGAAAAACGGTAGGACAGATAAATTACCAGTCCCAGCACCAGGGCGGCCGACATATTTAGGACGATCTGCTGGACCGTAAGCTCCTGGACCACCTCCTGTGAATACTGCATGATAAATTCCTTCAATTTTGATTCCTCCAGTTTTCATTTATTTTTAAATTTTATATTTATTTCTGTTTACAGGCCAAAGATCTGCCGGCACATTGCGTATTTACTGACCGACAGCTCCGGCGCATCCGCAGAGGCCAGGGCCTGTTTTATTCCGCTCAGTAAAAAGCCGTCATATTTTACCTCCAGGACCGGCTGGTCCCGCACCGGAAGCAGCTCCAGATGGCGGTCAAAAAAGCTCCCCCACCGGTGGCTCGCCCCGATCCTGGAATCAAAGGTGATCCGGATGTCGTTGCTCTCCTCCGCCAGGGCGATCCTGTGATACTCCACGATACATTTCGGCCGGTAAAGGCCCGTTTCCAGAATCTGATACGCCCGCATGGCCAGCTCCGATCCCATGGCCGCCAGACCGGTATATCTGCCGCAGATCATTTCCTCCGCCAGGGACCTGGAAATTAAAAGACTGTCCTTTCTCTGGGCGCTTCCCTGCTTCTGCTTGATCTCCAGCTTAACGGCCTGGCAGTCCGGCAGATAAATCCTCAGCCTCAGTTTTTTCCGGAGCTCCAGTCCGTTTACCTTATCAAAGTAATCATTATCATAGACGGTATCAAAATACAGGGACCGTACCGTATACCCCTCCCGCCCTCCATGGGGATCGATCCTCATATACGGCTCCAGGCGGCGGAGCAGCACGCTCTGCCTGCCCCAGTCAATGCCGTATTTTTTCTCTGTCCGGGCAACTGAAATATCTGTCAATGTATTTCCCTTCCTTTATCATTTGTTTTCTTTTTTCCTGCAGCGTTCCCCGCCGAGCATTTTTATTTTATAAAACATGCTTTCCCGTAAACAAAAAAACCAGATCTTCCTGTCTGGAAAATCTGGTTCTAAAATAACAGCTTGTCAATGAAAAAACAACCGGCTTTGTTCAAAACGCACGTTTTCTGTTTAAGACGCAGGCATCTGTCATTGTTCCTTCCTGGCCTTTTTTTCCTGGTACATGCGCTCGTCCGCCGTCTTCATCAAAATATGGAAGTCTGTTCCGTCCGCAGGGTAAAAGGCCTCTCCCATGGAAAACTGAATCGTGTGGATACAGCCCTCCAGCGTGCGTCCTCTCTCCCTTCCGATCCTATGGATCTGCTCCTTCAAGGCGTCCATGCTGGAAAATCCATATAAGAAAATGACAAATTCATCGCCGCCCAGTCTGGCGCAGACAGACCTGTCTCCCGCCGCAGCTTCAATGGCGGCGGCGATCCGCTTGAGATACTGGTCTCCGACAAAATGGCCGTAAATATCGTTGATCTGTTTCAGCCCGTCGGCATCGATCATCAGCATCACCGCAAAGCCCAGGGGCTCCTCCAGCTCAAACAGACGGTTCATATGCTCATAAAACCCTCTCCGGTTGAGCAGTCCTGTCAGCTCATCCCTCTGGCTTTCCTCACGGACACGGCTCACATTCCTCCACAGGTAGGTGACATCCGTAACGTAATAGATCTTGCCCTGGGGATCCTCTGCCGTTTTTATCTGAAGATACCGTTCCTCCCCCTTCCTGTAATATCTGTATACGCCTTCCGACTCGCTGACCGGATCCTTTTCCGCCTGCTTCAGTTCTCTCTCCAGGAAGGCATACTGCTTTTCCGGGTCCATAATATCATAATCCTCCGCCCCCAGGATCTCCATCATCCGGCTGTTGGCATAGGACTTGTTATAAAAATGATTGATCTCAAAAAAGCCAAAGGGGATCTCCGCCTGGTTCAGGATATATTTCAGCTGGTTGCGGTTAAAGCAGAGCGAATTTAACATCTGGTTGATATAAAACAAAAGCTCCTCCAGCTCCGTGATCCCCGTATGGATATTGATCGCATCCAGGCTGCCTGTCTCGATCTTCTGAAGCTCTTTAATGATCCTGTCCATGCTGCGGAGCAGCTTTTTCTGCACATACCACCGGAGCAGCGCAATGATCCCAAAGCCTCCCAGCAGTACATATACGGTCACAAAAACCGTCGATCCCAGCACATCCTTTATCAGCAGAAAGGACTTATACGTCCGTACCAGAATATAATTCTTATACGGCTTCATGTAAACACAATACCAGTCCCCCTGGAATGAGGTATGGGTCATATGGATCTGACCGTCCTCATACGGCATCTCTTCGTCTTCCTCGATCCGTCTTCCATAAATGTTCCTGGAAGTGGAAGCGACGATGGTATCCGTTTCTCTATTGAAAACATGCAGATATCCCGTCGTTTCAAACAGCATTCCGGATACGATATTTTCCAGGCTCTCCTCCTGTATCTTCTTCTGCAGATGCCAGGGCTCCATTCCGATCTGTACGATACAGCTTTCATCCTCCAGCCATACCGCCGCATACTGCATTTCCTTTTCTTCCGCCGTGTTGGGCATAATATCCTGGCAGAGCTTCAAGGACCGATCCTCCAGCATGGGAAGAAAGAAGCGCATCTGTTCTCCCGAATCAAAGGTATACCCATAATACTGGGGATGAGTCCCTGCAAAGATCCTTCCCTCCGGCGTGAAAAAGTGGATCTCATCCACATCTACCTTCTGTGCCAGCTCCCTCACATAATCCAGATCGTTTATATCTCCTGTGGTATGCCCGATATGGTACGCCACCATATCGGCCGCCCAGATACATTCCTCTTTAAATTCCTGTTCCTCACTGGCTAGCTCCGCTTCGGTTGTCCAGATCAGCTGTTCCAGCTGGCTGAATATCTCTTTTGTACTCTCCATATGGCCCTGGTGGAGCAGATGGAGCTGGAGCCAGAAATTCAGAGGCAGGATCAAAAGCAAAAACAGAAGCAGGATCACCCCTGTCAGCTTTGGCAGGGTCTCCTTCAGGCTTCGCTCTCTCATACCACACCTCCCTTTCATCTGCTCCCCGGGCTGTCCTCCGGCTGTATGCAGAAAAATCTCTTACTATAAAAAGTATAACGATATTTTCCATCTATTTCAACCGGTAATCATAGAAAATCATCAATGAAATTCAGCCTCCCCGCTCCGCAGCAAAGCGTTCAGTAAAAATTTACAATTTGGACCGGATATGTTCATTTTCACCATGTACAATTTGGACGGATTCTGGTATTATATGACTAAATATATGGCTGGCGCCGGATATCCGATCGTTCTGCTCTCCTATAATGCTGCCAGGGCCATACGCCCCGGATGCGCCGGATGACAAATCCATGAAGCCGGAATAAAAGAAAGAAGATAGCAATATGAAACATCTGTCTGATCTCTCCCTGATCCATAAAAAGAATATCGTGCTCCACTATATCATCCCCATACTGATCAGCATCCTCCTTCTGCTGGCCGTACTGGCCGCCCTGGCGTCCAATACGGCAGATATGAAACGCCAGCTTCGCAAGAGCACCGAGCGCTATGCGGAAGATATTTCCGGCCAGCTGACCAGCAATATCTCTTCCCGTATGAATATGAGGGAGATCTATATACGCAATCTGGCCGATACCATCGCCAGGATGCCCATGAAATTTCTGACGGAAGAGTTTTTTGAACGTAAGGCAGAATTTCTGGAAATGGATGCGATCTTTCTCATCAACGCCGACGGCTCAGTTGTTCCCGCCGGTATTGACGAGGTTCACCCGGAATTGAAGGAATTCCAGACCGACCACCCGGATATATATGAAACCCCGCACATCTGCCACTCCAGTCACGAAGAGGTCCTCTTTTCGGCCCCCATTTTCTGGCAGGACAGCAGCGAAACCTCCGTTCTGATCGGCGTCCGTTCCAATAAAACGCTTCAGAAAATGCTTCAGGAGGTGGATTACCGGGACCAGGGCCTAAGCTGTATCGTGGATTCCGATGGAACCGTCATCGTGTCCGCCACCGATGAAGCCCCCTTTTCCGCACTGCAGGATATCTTCGGATCTGGTTTAGTAGCAAAAGAGGACAACGAGCTTCAGGAAAAGATACAGAATGATATTAAGGAGCAGCGCCCCGGCATAACGCATTTCCAGAGCAGCGGCAAAGAATCTCTGGTATTCTGTTATAACTTCCTGGGCATCAATGACTGGATGCTGCTGACTCTGCTCCCATCCAACCTGTTCAGCGATGGCACCGAGCCCTATCTGATCCGGTATTTTATGATCATCGCCTTCCTGGCGCTTGCGATACTTCTCGTCTTTTTCTGCGTGATCTGGAGCTACTGGAGATCCTTCCGGGCGATCCAGACCGCCGCACTGACCGATCTTCTCACAGACGGAAAAAACAGGACTGCCTTCCAGATCGAGGCGGAACACCTGTTCCAGAAGTATTCCTGGCAGAATCTGGCCATTGTATATATGAATATCCGCGGATTTAAGAGGATCAATGAAAAATTTGGTTCAAAAACCGGCGATATGCTCCTGCGCCAGATCCACAAGACCCTGAACACATGTCTGGAGGAGGAAGAGCTGATCTGCCGGGCGGCGGCTGATCACTTTTTCCTGCTGTTAAAATGCTCCAGCGAAGAGGAGCTCCTGGACCGCACAGTCGCTATGTTCCATCAGCTGGAAAAACAGCTTCCGGCGCAGTTTCTCATAACCAGCTCCAGTATCGCGGCCGGCGCATATCTTCTGAATCGTCCGGAAAAGGAATTTACCGTTCTGATCGACCGGGCAAAACGGGCTGGAGACCAGGCGCAGACGGGTGAATGCCGTCTTTATGATGCATCCTTTGAAAAGCAGCTGGAACGCGAATATTTACTGGACGAGTCCTTCCAGCATGCCATTGAAAACCATGAATTCCAGCTTTATATCCAGCCCAAGGTCTGTCCCTTCCAGGAAAAGACCTGCGGCGGCGAGGTATTGGTCCGCTGGCAGCATCCGAAATTCGGAATGATCTTCCCAGGGGAATTCATCCCCCTGTTTGAGCGGAACGGAAAAATATGCGCCCTGGATTTTTATATGTTTGAGGAAACCTGCCGGCTGATGCGGAAATGGCTTAAGAAGGGAACTGCGGTTCCCCTTTCTGTCAACCTTTCCCGCGCCCACCTGATCTCCAGCGATATGTCCTTCCTGGACCGTTTCAAGGCATTGAAGGAGCAATATCAGATTCCCGACGGCCTCATCGACCTGGAGCTGACAGAATCCCTGATGCTGGAGCGGCGGGAAATGCATCTGGTGATGACCATGATCAACCGCATACGGGATATGGGTTTTCTCTGCTCCATTGACGACTTCGGCTTCGGCTATTCCTCATTGACCATGCTGAAGGATCTGAATGTAACCACCGTCAAGCTGGACCGGCAGTTCCTGCTGAATGAAAATGAAAAATCCTGGATGGTGGTATGCCAGCTCATCCAGCTGGCCCATAACCTGGGAATGAGCGTTGTGGCCGAGGGCGTCGATCAGCCCGATCAGGTTGAGAAGCTGAAGGAATGCGGCTGTGACCTGATCCAGGGATACATTTACGCAAAGCCCATGCCAGTCTCCGATTTTGAGCACCAGACCGGGATCTAGGGGCTGCGATCGAATGACAGCAGATACCTGCGTATCTGTTTTCTGCAAAAGATAGGAAATACACCATAAATAAAAGAGGCCGCCGCTCCATAGACAAGTAATCATCTATGGAGCGGCGGCTTTTTTTATGCATAAACGTCCCTTTTTTGGGAAGATCACTTCGCCTCCCAACAGCGGCAAGCAGCCCGTCGTTGACAGGAGAAAAATGAGCAAAAAGCAAATTGGATACCCCGGCGGCCTGGTCTTTCCCGGCAATCATGCGTTTCGGAAGCTGTATTTTGCCCGCTGTCTGAAAAAATGGCAGCCTTTTGGGCTTTACGATCTATTATGGAATATATCCGGTTGTAAATCTGTCCTTATCTTTTCGTGCTAATATTGTCTGCGATATTTCTTGATACCGTTTCAGTAAGTAATCTTTCCCCTTTTTGTTCCATTTGTATGCTGTGATGAGCAAGCCACCAATAAGGAGCAGCAGAGCCAGCCCGAAACTATGTTCATAGCCTGCCCAATCCAGAACAACAGAACTGATTGCAGATGAAACAACAGCAGATACAATATAAATTGCTATGACATATCGCTGTACCGACTGCGGGGACATTTGCAAAAAGAAATTATCCCATTCATCACTGCAAAATTTCAACTTCTTGCCCTTTATCCAAAACAATAGAAGAAAAATTCCTAATGAAAATCCTTTGCATAACAGTGTTTTCACTCCTGCAATCAAAACAATTCCGGAAATCCATACCATAAATAGTCCCTCCGTTTAATACCCATATTTCTTTTTGTATTTTCCAAGCATAACAAATGTCAAACAGATTGCCGCAAACTCCGCAGCAGGTGTGGCAAACCACACGCCGGTCACGCCAAAAAATGCGGGAAGTATCAGCATAGCGATTACCATAAATACAAAAGAACGTGAAAAAGCAAGCACTGCTGAAATCAATCCATTAGACAGCGCCGTAAACATTCCGCTGGCAAAAACATTATATCCGATGAATATAAGGGCAAGGGAGCAAATACGGTTTCCCGTAACCGCTAAATCATATACCGGGTTATCCGGGCGGGCAAACACCGACACAAGCGGTTCTGTAAGGGTCAGCGAAGCCACAAGGGTCACAACGGCAATCACACTGATAATCTGAACACTCATGCGTACCAATTTCTTTAATTTCCCATGATTCTGTTCGCCATAGTAAAAGCTGATCATAGGCGCGACCCCATAAGAATAGCCGGTGTAAAGAGAGGTGGCGAACATCAGCACATACATGATGATAGTGATGGCTGCTACGCCGTTTTCTCCCACATATTTCAGCATTGTCCAGTTGAACATCATCGTGACAATGCCTGTTACTAAGGCAGTCGCCATTTCCGAACTGCCATTTGCGGCAGCTTTCCACAGGGTTTTTCTCCGGCACACCGGCTTTACAAAATGGAGCAGGCTGTTTTTTTGAGAAAACAGTACAATGCCCACAACTGCCGTCACGGAATACCCTAAGCCGGTGGCAATCGCCGCCCCTGCTATTCCCATATCAAATACAGCGATCAGAACATAATCAAGTACCATGTTCAGCACGCCGCCCGCAATGGAACAGAGCATAGAAAGCTCCGACTTTCCGGCGGCAATCATATAAAGGGTAAAGTTGTTCATCAGCAGAATCGGAATGGTAAAAATCAAATAGCGGCTCAAATAATCATGGCAGTGATCAAATACAGCCGAAGAAAGGTTCATGCTTCCAAAAATTCCGTCCATGGCAAGGCAGCCTAAGGCAGACATCATCAACCCTGCAATCACATTTACAACAATCAAAAAGGTAAAGTCCTCATTCGCTTCCGCTTCCTTCTGTTCTCCGACCTTTCTCATAATGACGGTGCTTCCGCCTGTGGCAAGCATAGTAGAAATGGCGGTTACCAGTGAAATAACAGGGGCGGTCAAATTGACTGCGGATAGTGCGTCTGTACCAATCAGATTCGATACAAACAGACCGTCCACCATTGTATAAAAGGACATGAATACTGTCATAACGATCGTTGGAACAGCAAATTTCAAAACATTTTTGAGTGTTACCGGCCGGCTGTATGCGTTCTCGCTTGGCATAAATAAAAATCCTCCTTGTATTTTCTCATAACATTTTTATAATAAACCGTACAGCAGCAGTACAGTCAAGGGGAGATTTTCAAAAATGCTGAAAGAAAAAAATACGCCGTTTACCATAGGGAAGTTTGCGGCACTCCATTGGACGGGTTATTTCCAAAATAAACATACCAGCAGGAGGATTACCACAGCCGCCATCTCTGGAAACATGAGAAAAGCTGTTCCATATTCCCGTTTTCCCATGTTGCTGGAACTGCTTAAAAATTCCGAAACTGCCGCCCTGCTCAAGCAGCCGGCAAAGATTTTATAAGGTCCCTCCCTCAGGAGAACGCCTCTCACTTTGTAAGAGGTCAGACTGTCAAAAAAGTCAGCGAAAGCTGGCTTTTTTTGATATACTGGTATCA
>CAJMRM010000020.1 GCA_905215775.1 uncultured bacterium | reverse complement strand
TTGTTCGGCAAATAAACAGTCTGCCGCCGTATGGGGAAACCTGTACGGCGGTTTTGCGGAGCCGTTCCACTGCTTTCAAATCCTCCCGCATGGATTTCATGGCAAGCGTGTCCGTCTTCTTTCCGGCGGCCAGCTGGTCGATCTCCCGCCGCCATGCCTTCGGGGTGATTTCTTCGCCGCTGTCTTTCAATTCTTTCAGATGGAATGGTAATCGTGCTCGTATTAAACGTGAGCAATTTGAAAAGTATGTGGACAGTCAGATGAACCTGACGGAAAGAATTTTTCAAATTATGGTAGCTTAAGAGCTTTGTTTGTGATATCCTTTTTAAGGACATGGGCGCATACATTCTCATGTTCCTCATAAAAGGAATTGTCAGCAGGGCTCTCCCAATTTACAGTGCCTGTATAGTTGGAAGCTAGTGAGGACAGATACAGTACCAGAGGGCAAAAAAGATAATGGGGCACTGAAAGATTTAGAAAAGAAGGTTCAGCGGGATATTGATGATGACATTACTCCTGAGGGTGATGGACATACGGTACCCAGCCTGGTGAAAAAATATATTTCCCAGAAGACAGGAGTTAAGAATACCACACGGGCAGGATATGGAACTGTCATCAATGTACTGAAAGCGGATCCATTTGGGAGCAAGCGTATTGATAAGGTGAAAATTTCTGATGCAAAGGCATGGTTGATTAAGCTGTAGCAGGAAGACAAAAAGAGTTTTTCTACCATCCATACCATCCGAGGTGTGATGAGACCTGCATTTCAGCTGGCAACCATTCTGGTGAACGACTCAGTGATTCGTGAAGCGATTACAAAGAAGGAAGAAAGAACTTTCTTGAATTTCATTAAGAACGACACACATTACCGCCAGTATTATGATGGAATGTACATCCTGTTCAAGATCGGGATGCGCATTTCAGAATTTACAGGACTGACGTTATCGGATCTGGCCTTTGAGAACAGAATCATCAATATGGATCATCAGCTCCAGAAGACTGGAACCTTGATGTACATGGATACCACCAAGACCTATGCCGGTAAATGGGTGATTCCGATGACGGATGATGTGTATGAGGCGTTCAAGAATATTCTGGCTGCAAGACCGGAGCTCAAAGTTGAGCCGATGATTGATGGCTATTCTGTTTTCCTCTGCTTTGATAAAGATGAGAATGCTGAAAAAATCGGCGATGTGTAAAACGGATTTTGAAGGGTGTTTTTACACAGATTTTTACACAGTTTGGTTGGAAAAACACGCCAGAACGGGTCAAAATAAGCCGAAAAAAGACAAGTTCAAAAAATTGGCGGAAGAAGAGAAAATCGCGCAAACCCGCATAAAACCTAGAAAAAATCAAGATAAACCGAGATAAATCAGGAGAAAAATTTTATGATAAAGGTACTTTTCATCTGCTACGGCAACATCTGCCGCTCCCCAATGGCAGAATTTGTTTTAAAGGATATGGTAGCCAGGCGGGGCATAGCCGGTCAGTTTGAGATCGCGTCGGCGGCCACCAGCACAGAAGAAATATGGAATGGGATGGGGAATCCTGTTTATCCGCCGGCAAGGGAGGAGCTGGCAAAGCACGGGATATGCTGCGGCGGGAAGCGGGCTGTTCAGCTAAAGGCCTCGGATTATGAGTATTATGATTACCTGATCGGCATGGATTCTATGAATATCAGAGATATAGAGCGTATGACGGGGCGCCGCAAGGGGAGAAAGATCAGAAAGCTGCTTGAATTTGCGGGCTCCACAGCAGATTGCCGGGATCCCTGGTATTCCGGTGCCTTTGATGAAACGTACAGGGATGTGGTCACTGGGTGTACGGCGTTTCTGGAATACCTGGAAAAAGAGGGAAGGATCGGGTGAGGAACAGATCCTCGGCGGCGGAACGGCTGTTTTTCAGCCGCAGGAAAGCGGCGGAGCCTGATCCGGGCACAACAGAAAATGGAAGCAGAAAAGACGCAGGAAACGGCCAGGGAGGTTTGTGCATATGAAATTACTGCATCTTTCGGATCTTCACATTGGAAAACGGGTATATGAGTTTTCCATGCTGGAGGATCAGAAATATATTTTAGGTGAAATTCTGGGGATCGTGGACCGGGAGCGGCCCGACGGCGTGCTTCTGGCCGGGGATATTTATGATAAGACTGTGCCGTCCGGGGAGGCGGTGCAGGTATTGGACGGATTTCTGACGGCTCTGGCAGACCGTGGGGTCCCGGTCTTTCTGATCAGCGGGAACCACGATTCTCCGGAACGGATCGCATTTGGGGCAGAGATCATGAGCGGCCGCGGGGTATATGTATCTCCGGTGTACGATGGAACGGGAAGGAGCGTCGTTATGGAGGACCAGTACGGTCCGGTGACCATATGGCTCCTTCCTTTTTTGAAGCCGGCAGTGGTCCGGCACGCATTTCCGGACCAGGAGATCGGAACGTATGAGGATGCGGTCCGGACGGCGGTGGAGCGCCTGGAGGTGGATACGGGAACGCGGAACGTACTGGTGTCCCACCAGTTTGTGACGGGAGCCTTCCGGTGCGAGTCGGAGGAGGTGTCTGTGGGCGGTCTGGATCAGGTGGGTGTATCGGTGTTCGCTCCCTTCGACTATGTGGCCCTGGGCCATATCCACAGCCCCCAGCATGTGGGGCGGGAGACCGTGCGCTACTGCGGGACGCCTTTAAAATATTCGTTTTCTGAGGTATCCCAGGAGAAATCAGTGACCATGGTGGAGCTTTTTGAAAAAGGAACGATAAAGGTCTCCCAGATTCCCTTAAGGCCTTTGCGGGATATGAGGAAGCTCCGGGGCACATATATGGAGGTCACCAGCCGGGATTTTTACAAGGAGATGAATACGGAGGATTATGTCCAGATCACGCTCACGGATGAGGATGATATCCCCGAGGGGATCCGGAAGCTGCGGACGGTTTATCCGAACCTGATGCGGCTGGAGTATGACAACCGGAGGACCAGGGAGGACCGGGAGGTGGAAGCCGGGAGCCAGGAGAAGGACCGGACGCCCCTGGAGCTGCTTGAAGAGTTTTATGAACTCCAGAATAACCAGCCCATGAACCGGGAGCAGAAGGAGCTGGCAGAAAAGACGATACAAAAAATATTGGACGGGGAGGCAGAAGTATGAAGCCGGAAAAGCTGATCATCAGTGCCTTTGGCCCTTATGCGGCAGAAACAGAGGTGGACTTTACAAAGCTGGGGGATGGCGGCCTGTACCTGATCACCGGAGATACCGGTGCAGGAAAGACGACGATCTTTGATGCCATTGCCTTTGCGCTTTTCGGGGAAGCCAGCGGAGCCGTCCGGGAAGCCGGCATGTTTCAGAGCAAATATGCAGAGCCCGGGACCCCGACCTTTGTGGAGCTGACGTTTTTAAGTCATGGGAAGCGGTACCGGGTCCGCCGGAATCCCGAATATGTGCGGCCAAAGGAGCGGGGCCAGGGAGTTACGACCCAGGCGGCCAGGGCAGAGCTGTATTTTTATAATGGGAGGCAGCCTGTAACAAAAACGGGAGAAGTGACCAGGGCTGTGGAGCAGATCCTTGGCCTGAATTACGGGCAGTTCACCCAGATCGCCATGATTGCCCAGGGAGACTTTCAAAAGCTCCTTCTGGCAGATACAGCAGAGCGGGGGAAAATCTTCCGCCAGCTGTTCCATACGGAGCTTTTTTATGATTTACAGAATCGGCTCAGAGAGATAAAAAGCGCCTGTGACGGGGAATACAGAGAGATCCGGAGGAGCATTGCCCAGTCCATGGATGGGGCAGACTGCTCCGGCGAGCCGGATCTGGAGGAACGCCTGTCAGAGCTGAGAAGGGTGAATTTTGAAGGCCAGGTGGAGGCTGGGCTGGAGCTTTTAAAAGTTCTGACAGACCGTGGAAGCGGGCGGCTGGAAGAGCTGGACGCCCGTTTGGAGAAGCTGGACGGCCAGGTACGGGAGCAGGCTGCATATGTGGAAAGGGTGCGCCAGAACGGGAAAAGAAAGAGGGAGCTGGAGGAAAAGAAAGGGGAGAGAGGGCAGGTCCTTCCGCTTCTCCAGGCGGCTGCCGTCGCCTGGGAGGAGGCAAAACAAGCTGAGGAGGCAGTACCGGAGCTGGACCGGGTGATCCGGGAATGCGCAGAATGGGAAAAGCAGTATGAGGAGCTAAAGAGGGAACAGTCCCGTCTGACAGGAATGGACCGGAGCAGGCAGGAGGAAGCGGCGGGACTGGAAGCTCTTCTGCGGAGACTGGATACGCTGGACCAGGGACTTATGGAGAAAAAAACGGAGCTTGCCTCACTTCTGGGGGCGGATGGAGAGCGGGAACGGCTGTTGGGCCGCCTGACAAGCCTTGAGAGCAGAAGGACCGGGCTGGAGGGAAGATTTTTCCAGTGGAAGGAGATCGGAGAACGTCTGAACGGGAACCGGGAGCGGATCTCAGAGCTTCTGGAGCAGGAGACCGGGGAACGGGAGCGAAAGGCGGATCTGGAAAAGCGTTTGTCGGAAATGGAAGGAGCAGAGACCAGAGAACAGGCCATGGCTCATGAAACAGAGCGCCGCACAGAGCAGAAGCGGCGGCTGGAGCTTCTGGAAACCGGGATCCGGGACGGGGAAGAGCGGCTTTGCATGGAAGAACGGAGCTGGAAACAGGCGGAAACGCAGCTGGAGGCTATGCTGGCAGATCAGGCCGCCCTGGCAGAGACAGAAAAGAGGCTTCATGAAACGGAGCTGTCTCTGGCTTCCTGGAAACAGGAGGAGATGAAGCTGGAAGACCGTCTGACCTCGGTCAAACGGTTCTATGGGAAGCTGGAAAAGCTGGATACTCTGTTCCTGGAGCAGGAGCGGGTGCAGAAGGAGTATGAGCGGGCGGCCGCCGTCCATGGAAGAGTCCAGGCAGAGCACGGACACATGGAGCAGCAGTTTTATGATGCCCAGGCGGGACTCCTGGCCAGAAATCTGACAGAGGGAGAGAAATGTCCGGTCTGCGGTTCGGTCCATCATCCGGAGCCGGCCAGGCTTTTAACGGAAGCGCCGGAAAAGTCAGAGCTGGAAAGGAAGAAGCTGGAGGCGGACCGGGCCAGACAGGCCATGATCGAGGCCAGCGCGGCGGCCATGCAGGGCAGGCTCCGTATCAGAGAGGAAGAGAAGAGCCTGAAGGAGGAGGCAGAGGTGCTGTTCGGAACCTTAGTAGACCAGGAAGGCCGGAACGGGAGAGCGTATTTCCGGAGCCTGGCGGCCGGAGCGCTTCAGGCCGTAGGAGAAGAGCTGGATGCGGGGAAGAAGCGGGCAGAGTCTATGATACAGTTTCTGGAACAGAGACCCAGGGTGGAGCGGAAGGCTGCCAGGCTGGAAGCCGGGCTCCCAGAGCTTCAGAGGACAGCGGAACGAGCCAAAGAAGCGGCAGCGGCAGCAGAAACGGCACTTTCGGGCCTTCGGACCCAGAGAACGGAGTTTCTGGAGGAGCTGGGGCTTCCGGATGACCAGTCAGCTTCGGAAGAGCTGGCCCGGCAGTGCAGGGAGAAGATGGATGCGCTCTTGAAGCTCCGGGAGGAAACCGGCCGTTACAGAAAGCTGCGGGAGTCCCGTCCGGATCTCCAGAAGCGGCTGGAGGCCGTCCAGGAGGCGCTGGCGGAAAAGCGCCGGGAGGAAGCGGCCGATATGGGCCGGATGGAGGCTCTGAAGGACCAGATTCGGGCAGAATTGGCGCTTTCTGGATATGGAGAGCAGACGGACCCTGAAAATGGACGGACCATGGAGGCGGAGGCAGGGGATCCGAAGGACGAGGGCTGGCTTCATAGCCTGGAAAGAGAGCTGGGAGATCTGAATGCCGCGCTTTCAAAGGTGCGGGCGGAGCTGGAGGAAAACCGGGAGAAGCAGCTTCGGAAGGAACGGCTGGAAAAGGAGGCCGGGGAAACGGAACGGCTGGCAGGAGACTGCCGGACACAGGCCGGGGACAAAAGACTTTTTCTGGCCCGGCTGGATACGGAGCGGACCGGTCTCCTGGATTCCATAGAGGAAAAAAAGGCGGCGCTGGGGGCCTTTACTCCGGAGGAGGTCCGGAGCCGGGGAGAAGCTGCCCGGGAAAAGAAACGGATCATGTCCGAAAAGAGCTCCGCGGCGGAAAAGACGTATCTGGAATATATGCAGAAGGAGGCGGGGCTCCGGGAAGCGCTGGCTGCCCTGGAGGCGCAGACCGATCCACGGCTCACGGAAACGGAAGCGGACGCTGGAGCCGTATTGGAGCAGAAGGAAAAGGAACGGGAGGCAGTCCGGGAGGAAAGGACCAGGCGATATGCGGAATATGAGAACAACCGGAGGATCTATGCCGCCGTTTTAAAAAGCCGGGACGCCATGGTGGAGGCGGAAAAACGCTACATCTGGGTGAAGGCGCTTTCGGATACGGCCAATGGAAATCTGGCCCAGAAACATAAGATCGAGCTGGAAACATATGTACAGATGGCATATTTTGACAGGATCTTAAGGAAGGCCAACGTCCGGCTCATGACCATGACCGGCGGTCAGTATGAGCTGGTGAGGAAAAAGGATCAGGATACGAAGCAGGGGAAGGTGGGACTGGATCTGAATGTGACAGACCACTATAACGGAAGCCAGCGCAGCGTGAAGACGCTTTCCGGGGGAGAGTCGTTCATGGCATCCCTTTCGCTGGCCCTGGGGCTCTCGGATGAGATCCAGGCCCGGGCCGGCGGGATCCAGCTGGACGCCATGTTTGTGGACGAGGGCTTTGGATCCCTGGACGAAGAGGCCTTAAACCAGGCAGTGAAGGCGCTGAACGGACTGGCCGGCGGAAACCGTATGGTGGGGGTCATTTCCCATGTGACCGAGCTGAAGGAACGGATCGATAAGAAGATCGTTGTGAAAAAGGACAGGACCGGAGGCAGGGCCGGAAGCCGGATCGAGGTGGTATGAGCGGCTGACGGCGGCTGTGCGAGGAAGAAAAGGGTCTGCGCAGAAACGTTGGGCCTATGGGATGGGAAAAAGAGAGATAAAACAGAAAGCCGCAGATGAGGCCGGGAGGCCGGATCTGCGGCTTTCTGCGCGTTCCTGTGCTACATGAAGATGTATTTCAGGATGAAAAGCAGCGCCAGAATGTACATCATGGGGCTGATCTTTTTGGCCTTGCCGGTGATGGCATTGACGGCCACATAGGAGATGACTCCCATGGAAATGCCTTCGGAGATGCTGTAAAAGAACGGCATAGCAGCAATGCAGACGAAGGCCGGAATGCCCTGGCTGGGATCCTTGAAGTCGATGTCGCTGACGGCGCTTACCATATAGAAGCCTACGACGATCAGGGCCGGAGCCGTGGCGAAGGATGGGATCGCCAGGAAGATCGGGGACAGCAGCAGGGACAGAAGGAACAGCACAGCGGTGGTCAGGGAGGTAAGTCCGGTACGTCCGCCCTCGGATACGCCGGAGGCGCTCTCAACGAAGGTGGTGACTGTGGAGGTACCTAACATGGCTCCGGCAGTGGTGCCGATGGCGTCTGCCATGAGCGCGCCCTTGATCCGGGGCAGCTTTCCGTCCTTGTCCAGCATATTGGCTTTGGATGCCACGCCGATCAATGTACCGATGGTATCAAAAATATCTACAAACAGGAATGCAAATATAATTACGGCAAATTCCAGGATCGGCACGCCATCCAGGCTGAATTTACAGAAAATAGGAGCCAGGCTGGGGATGGAGATCCCGTTGGAGAAATCGGGCAGCAGGCTGTAAAAGCCCAGATCCGGATTGGGTACATAAAGTCCGGCAAACTGGCAGATAATGCCCAGTCCCCAGGTGATCAGGATTCCCCAGAGGATATTGCCCTTGATGTTCTTCACCACCAGGATGGCAGTGATGATCACGCCGATGATGGCCAGGAGAACTGTGATCCCGGCATCGCTCATGGAGGCGGTCAGTCCCTCCGCCAGGGTCTCGTTATAGCCCTTCAGGGAGAACAGACTTACCAGGGTGGCGCCTCCGATGACAATTTTTGCGTTCTGTAAACCGATGAAGGCGATGAACAGGCCGATGCCCACGCTGACAGCCTTTTTAAGGTTGAAGGGGATGGCGTTGAAAATGGCCTCCCGGACGTTGAACAGGGACAGAAGGATGAAGATCAGTCCCTCAGCCAGTACGGCTGCCAGGGCCACCTGCCAGGAATAGCCCATGCCCAGGACAACCGTATAAGCAAAATAGGCGTTTAAGCCCATGCCGGGAGCCAGGGCAAAGGGATAGTTGGCGAACAGGGCCATGCACAGGGTTCCCAGGAAGGAAGCGATGGCGGTGGCGGAAAAGACTGCGCCGTGATCCATTCCGGCAGCGGAAAGGATGTTGGGGTTTACAGCCAGGATGTATGCCATGGTCATGAATGAAGTGATTCCAGCCATGATCTCGGTCTTTACGTCCGTGTGATTTTCTTTTAAATGAAACAGCTTGTCAAGATTCATGATATCCTCCGGTCATTAATTCATATATGTCATCATAAAGGCGGCCACGATCTCCATTCCCATGTGAAGATCCTTGACGTTCAGGAATTCCTCGCGGGTGTGTGCGCCTGTGCCCATGTGTCCGCCGAAGCAGAGGGACGGAACGCCGGTGGACAGAGGGATGTTGCAGTCGGTGGAGCCGGATTCGCATTCCACGCGTTTTCCGGTGAAGGCTTCGATGATGTCTAAGGCTTTATTGACCAGGGCGTCCTGCTTTTCCTGGTCCACGTCTCCGGTACAGGGACGCTCTCCAAGGAGCTCCAGGTCCACGGAGACCTTATCCATGTTCCGGTATGCATCCACGACGGACAGGAAGTATTTGTTCATGGCTGCCAGGCTTTCCCGCACATCGGAGCGATATTCAAACCGCATTTCCGCATACTGGGCGATGGTGTTGATGGAGGTGCCGCCGGTGATGGTTCCTACGTTGTAGGTGCTCTTTCCGGGAGCCGGAACCTTATAGGAATAAAGGGTGTCGATCATAGAGGACAGAACCTGGATGGCGTTCAGGTTGCCGAATTTTCCATAGGAATGGCCGCCCTCGGTATGTACGCCCACACGGTAGCGCAGGGAGCCCACAGCACCGGTGACGACGGAATCGTAGGAGCCGTCCAGAGCCACATGGACTGCGATCTTTCCTTCATAATCCTTCATTAACTGGCGCACGCCCTTTAAGTTGCCGAGGCCCTCTTCTCCGGAGCTGGCAACGAAGAGGATGCCGCATTTGGGAACGTAATTGTTTTTGGTGAACCATGCGGCTAAAAGCATCATGATGGCCAGGTTGGATGTATTGTCACCCACACCGGGACACCGCATGATGTCGCCGTCATAGACCACATCAAAAGGCTCCATATCCGGGAAGACCGTATCGGAATGGGCGGTGAAGGCCAGAAGGTCCTTTTGGGACTCGCAGTGGAACGGATAGATCACGTTTAAGGCGCTGTCGATGTAAGCGCCCTTGCAGCCCTCTTTTTCAAACCAGTCCCGGATGAATTCCGCCCGCAGCTCCTCGTGGTTGGACGGGGCAGGGATGCGGCATAAGGTGTCCAGAAGCTTTACTAGGGTATCCTGGTTCTGGGCGATGTAGTCCTTCAGTTCCTTTGGCAGAAATTCGTTCATGTTGTAACCCTCCTGATTGTATTTGATAATGGGGAAGAATATCCCCGCTGCCGCCGGGTGGCTCTGTACCGGCCGTCTGGCGGCATGAGATTTATAAAACTGTCCGCCAGGTCTGCGGGCCTGCCGGACAGCCATAAGAAAACGCAGAAAACTGCTATTTCTTATCCTCCTGGACTGGTTCACACGTCAGCTCGATCCCCAGCTTTTTAAAGATATTGGTGTCCACATCCGATAAGAGGACGGAGGTGTGGACCTGGCAGCCTCTGAGCTTTGGAAGCTGCTCCAGGGCTGTCCTGGCGTTCTGGTCCGTGGCGGCGCAGGTGGACAGGGCAATGAGGACCTCGTCGGTGTGGAGCCTGGGATTGGTGCTCCCAAGATACCGGACCTTCAGCTCCTGGATGGGCGCGATGGATTCGGGAGAGATGAGATCCAGGTCATGGTCAATGCCGCCCAGCTCTTTGATGGCATTTAAAAGAACGGCAGCGGATGCGCCAAGGAGCTCTTTGGTCTTTCCAAGGACGATCTTTCCGTCGGGCAGCTCAAGGGCGGCGGCCGGAGCGCCCAGGGACCGGGCCAGGGAAAGGGCAGCCGGGACCACCGGACGGTCATCGGTGGTGATCTTCGCCTGCTTCATGATCAGCTCGATCTTATATGCCTCGCTCCGGGCAGACTCGTCGTCCACGATTTTTCCAAGAGCCTGGTAATAGCGGCGGATGATCTCCTGGCGGGAGGCCTCCCGGCAGGCCTCGTCATCCATGATGCAGAAGCCGTTCATATTGACACCCATGTCCGTGGGAGATTTATAGGGACATTCTCCGAAGATCCCTTCAAAAATAGCGCTTAAGACCGGGAAGATCTCCACATCCCGGTTGTAGTTGACCGTGGTGGTGCCGTAGGCCTCCAGATGGAAGGGGTCGATCATGTTCACGTCATTGAGATCGGCCGTGGCCGCTTCGTAGGCCAGATTCACCGGATGCTTTAAGGGCAGGTTCCAGACGGGGAAGGTCTCGAATTTGGCGTAGCCGGCCTTGATGCCCCGCTTATTTTCGTGGTAGAGCTGGGAGAGGCAGGTAGCCATCTTTCCGCTCCCGGGTCCGGGAGCCGTTACCACCACCAGAGGCCGCTCCGTTTCGATATAGTCGTTTTTCCCGAAGCCCTCGTCGCTGACGATCAGGGGGATGTTGCTGGGATAGCCGTCGATGGTGTAGTGACGGTAGACCCGGATCCCCATTTTCTCCAGCTTTGTCTTAAACTGGAGGATGGCCGGCAGGTCGGAGTAGTGGGTGATGACGACGCTTCCCACATAAAGCCCCCGATCCGTAAAGGCATGGATAAGCCGAAGAACGTCCACGTCGTAGGTGATGCCCAGATCGTAACGGATCTTATTTTTTGTGATGTCGGCGGCGCTGACGGCGATGATGATCTCCGCCTGGTCGGAAAGCTGCATCAGCATCCGCAGCTTGCTGTCGGGCTCAAAGCCCGGGAGCACCCGGGAGGCATGGTAGTCGTCAAAAAGCTTTCCGCCGAATTCCAGATACAGTTTATCTCCAAACTGGCTGATCCGCTCACGGATGTGGTCGGACTGCATGGCCAGATATTTGTTATTGTCAAACCCTTGCTTTCTCATGTGTTTTTATGATCCTCCTCCTGTGGTCTGCCATAGATTTTCGCATACATTCCTATTATCGTACAAAAAGAGGGTTTTGAACAGAGGTTTTTTGAATTTTTTTCTTTCCTAAATGCCTATACTTATGTTAATATAGAAATAACGGAAAAAAATACGCAGAATTCTGCTTGTAAAGAGGAACGATACGATGAAAAAATGGTTATTTGCATTTTCCATGGCCGGTCTTCTGGCCCTGACCGGCTGTTCCAGGCCTGCGCCGGAGGAGGAGACCAGTCCGGCGGAGACAGAAACCGTGGAGGAAAGTCCCGCCGTGGAGGAAACCAGCGGGATCAAGGTCATTGAAAATGTGGGACCTGATAAGGACAGGACCGTATCCTTACGGATCGTGGATGAAAACAATCCGGCGCTTCCCGGGAGGGAGGCCGTGAAGGTCCGGGGGATCTATATTTCCGGTCCCATGGCCGGCAGCACGGAGCTGTTCCAGAATATTTTAGACAGCGCCGCCGGGACGGAGATCAACACGGTGGTCATTGATTTTAAGGACGACCAGGGCCGGATCACCTGTCCGGTGGATTCTCCGGTGGCGTCGGAGATCGGAGCCTGCCGCCCCTATGTCCAGGATATGAAGAGTCTTATTACTTCCTTAAAGGAACGCGGCCTGTATGTGATCGCCCGTGTGGTGGCCTTCCGGGATCCCTGGCTGGCGGAGAAAAAGCCGGAGTGGAGCCTTCATCTGGCCGACGGAAGCCTGTACAGGGACCGCCAGGGAATGGCCTGGGTGGACCCCTACCGGAAGGAGGTCTGGGACTACCTGGTGGAGGTGGGAACGGAGGCGAAGGAGGCCGGCTTTGACGAGGTCCAGTTCGATTATATCCGTTTTTCCACCGAAGGGACCATGCGGGATGTGGTCTTTGACGAGGCGGTGACCGGAGGCCGCAGCAAAACCGACGTGATCACGGAATTTGTAAAGTACGCCTATGAGAACCTGGCCTCCCAGGGGCTTTTCGTATCAGCCGACGTATTCGGCACCATCATCGGCAGCGACATCGACGCCCAGGCCGTTGGCCAGGTCTATACGGAGATGGCCAAGCATCTGGATTATATCTGTCCCATGATCTACCCGTCCCATTACGGACCGGGAAATTTCGGTCTCGAGCACCCGGATACCATGCCTTATGAGACAGTGCTGGAGGCGCTGAAA
The DNA here is from genome assembly GCA_905215775.1 of uncultured bacterium. Lineage (GTDB taxonomy): Bacteria > Bacillota > Clostridia > Lachnospirales > Lachnospiraceae > Alitiscatomonas. The sequence continues at coordinate 31,072 of CAJMRM010000020.1, read as the reverse complement.
AAGTCCCAGCTGGTCATGGATCAGGCAGCGGAGGCCGACGGCCATGTGAGCAGCCAGGCCATTGTCCGGCCCTGGCTCCAGGATTTTACGGCCTCTTACCTGGGCGAGGGAAATTATATCCCCTATGGATATAATGAGGTCCAGCGGCAGATCCAGGCCGTAAAGGACGCCGGATACGACGAGTGGATGCTGTGGAGCGCCGCAAACCGGTATCATTTTAAGGAAGAGGCCCAGTAGGGAGGAACAGATGGAGCAGAGAAGTTTACCGGCGCCGGGAGAGCTTTACCGGCATTTTAAAAATAAGATGTACCAGATCGTGGCTGTGGCCTCCCACTCGGAAACAGGAGAGGCCATGGTGGTCTACCAGGCTTTGTACGGGGATTTTAAGGTATGGGTCCGTCCCCTGTCCATGTTCATGGAAGAGGTGGACCGGGAGAAATATCCAGATGCAGACCAGAACTTCCGGTTTGAACGGGTAATGGAGCCGGGATCTCAGGGCGGGGAGGAGACTGGGCCGGGATCTCTTAGGGAGGGAACGGGCTCCCAGGAGGAGAAGCCCATGAATCCCGATCTCCTGGAGTTTTTTGACGCCATGGATGTGCGGAACTACGATAAGATGCTGGAAGCCCTGGCCAGGCTTTCCCAGAAGGCGGGACAGAAGGAAGTGGACGATATCTGCATGGTCCTGGATATCCGTCCCCAGGGAGATTCGGCGGCGGAACAGATCGCCGGGATCCGCCAGCATGTGCGGATGCTGAAAAAATTTGATGGGGAGCGGCTGCGTTGACAGAGAAGGATGAGAACGGTTTTAATATAGAAGAGGAACTGAAAAAACTCCCAGCTTCGCCGGGAGTTTATATCATGCACGACAGGCATGACGAGATCATTTATGTGGGAAAGGCCGTCAGTCTGAAAAACCGGGTGCGCCAGTATTTCCAGGAAAGCCGCAGCAAGACGGCCAAGATCGAAAAAATGGTGTCCCGGATCGCCCGGTTCGAGTATATCATTACAGATTCAGAGCTGGAGGCCCTGGTCCTGGAATGTAACCTGATCAAGGAGCACCGTCCCAGATACAACACCATGCTGAAGGATGACAAAACGTATCCTTATATTAAGGTGACCATGGACGAGGCCTTTCCCAGGGTCCTGTTTTCCCGGACCATGAAAAAGGATAAGTGCCGGTACTTCGGCCCTTACACCAGCGCCGGGGCGGTAAAGGATACCATCGACCTGATCCAGAAGCTTTGGAAGCTCCGTACCTGTGCCAGGCGGCTTCCCCAGGACATAGGGAAGGAACGGCCCTGTCTCAATTACCACATTAAGCAGTGCCAGGCCCCCTGCCAGGGCTATATTTCCCAGGAGGAGTATGGAAAGGCCGTGGCCCAGACCCTGGATTTTTTAAACGGAAAATATGAGCCGGTCCTCTCTATGCTGGAGGAAAAGATGATGCAGGCCTCCGATGGGATGGATTTTGAAAAGGCCATCGAATACCGGGAGCTTCTGAACAGTGTAAAGCAGGTGGCCCAGAAGCAGAAGATCACCAGCCAGAGCATGGAGGACCGGGATATCATCGCCATGGCCAGGGACAGCGAGGATGCGGTGGTCCAGGTGTTCTTTGTCCGGGACGGAAAGCTCATCGGACGGGAGCATTTCCACATATCGGCCTCCACTGCCGGGGACGACAGCCAGATCATCGGCAGCTTCGTAAAGCAGTTTTACGCCGGAACGCCGTTTATTCCCAGGGAGGTCTGGGTCCAGCAGGAATTTGAGGAAATGGAGCTGGTGAGCCAGTGGCTCACAAAGCGCCGCGGCCAGAATGTAAAATTTGTGATCCCCAAAAAGGGCCAGAAGGAGCGGCTGGTGGAGCTGGCGGCAAAGAATGCTCTGTTAGTGCTGTCCCAGGATAAGGAAAAGATCAAGCGGGAAGAGCTTAAGACCATCGGGGCCATGAACCAGGTGGGAGAATGGCTGGGGCTTTCCGGAGTGAAGCGGATCGAGGCCTTCGATATCTCCAACATCAGCGGCTTTGAGTCGGTGGGCTCCATGGTGGTCTATGAGGACGGAAGGCCCAGGCGCAACGATTACCGGAAGTTTAAGATCAAAACGGTCCAGGGGCCCAACGACTACGCCTCCATGGAGGAGGTGCTCACCAGACGGTTTGAGCACGGCCTGTCTGAGCGGCAGGAGCTCATGGAAACGGAGACGCAGGAGGGGACGCCGGGAGATCTGGATCGGTTCGGAAGCTTTACCCGTTTTCCGGACTTGATCATGATGGACGGCGGAAGGGGCCAGGTGAATGTGGCCATAAAGGTCCTGGAGCGGCTGGGGATCTCCATCCCGGTCTGCGGCATGGTCAAGGACGACAATCACAGGACCCGGGGGCTCTATTACCAGAATGCGGAGATCCCCATTGACCGGTACAGCGAGGGCTTTAAGCTGATCACCAGGATCCAGGATGAGGCCCACCGGTTTGCCATTGAATACCATCGGAGCCTGAGGAGCCGGGGGCAGGTCCGCTCGGTCCTGGACGACATCGAGGGGATCGGGCCTGCCAGGAGAAAGGCGCTGATGCGCCGGTTCAAGTCCCTGGAGGCGGTCCGGGACGCCAGCCTGGAGGAGCTTTCCTCCACGGAGGGAATGAACCGGAGGGCGGCAGAGAGTGTGTATGGATTTTTCCACGGGGGGCCGGCGGAAAACGCCAATGAAGCGGCGGACCCGGGAATGAATTGCCAGGAAGGAGAATAATATGTACGGGGTTACCATTACGGAACTGATCAAGAAAATGGATTTCAGAAATCTTACGCCGGAGATCGATACCGATAAGATCGTTTTATCCCATCCGGATGTAAACCGCCCGGCGCTGCAGCTGACGGGCTTTTACGATCACTTTGACAATGAGAGGGTCCAGATGCTGGGAAATGTGGAGCTGGCTTATCTGTCCGGCCTCACCACGGAACGGCGCAGGGCCATGTATGACAAGCTTCTGTCCAGCAAGATCCCATGTATCGTATTCTGCCGCGGCCAGGAGCCGGGTGAGGATGTGCTGGCTCTCTGCTGCCATTATGGCGTTCCCTGCCTGTCCTCTGCAAAGCCCACCTCGGACGTGATGGCGGAGGTGACCCGCTGGTTAAAGGCCAAGCTGGCGCCCTGCATCAGCATCCACGGCGTTCTGGTGGATGTGTTCGGCGAGGGCGTTCTCATTACGGGAGAAAGCGGAATCGGAAAGAGCGAGGCGGCTCTGGAGCTTATTAAACGGGGACACCGGCTGGTGAGCGACGACGTGGTGGAGATCCGGAAGGTGAGCGACGAGACTCTGGTGGGCTCCGCCCCCGACATCACCAAATATTTCATCGAGCTCCGGGGCATCGGGATCATCGACGTGAAGACCTTGTTCGGTGTGGAGAGCGTCAAGGATACCCAGTCCATCAATATGGTGATCCGTCTGGAGGAATGGGATAAGAGCAAGGAATACGACCGCCTGGGCATGGAAGACCAGTATACGGAATTCCTGGGCAACAAGGTGATCTGCCACGACATCCCCATCCGTCCGGGAAGGAACCTGGCGGTGATCGTGGAGTCGGCAGCCGTCAATTACCGCCAGAAAAAAATGGGCTACAATGCGGCCAGAGAGCTTTATAACCGGGTTCAGGCGAACCTGGCTAAGAAGAGCTGACAGGAGGTTTCATGGAAGTAAGGATCAATGAACCAATGAAGGTACATACCTCGTTCCGGGCCGGAGGACCGGCTGCCTGGTACGCGGAGCCGGAAACGGCGGATGAACTGGGGGCCCTGGTATCTCTCTGCCGGAAGGCCGGAATGCCCTGGTACATCCTGGGCAATGGGAGCAATCTTCTGGTCAGTGACCGGGGATATCCCGGTCTTATGATCGGCACGGGCCGGTTTGACCGGCTGGAGACAGAAGGGGAGATCCTCCGGGCCGGCGCCGGCGTGCTGCTTTCAAGGGCGGCCAGCATGGCCTTGAAATGCGGCCTTACGGGGCTGGAATTTGCCGCCGGGATCCCCGGGACCGTGGGAGGAGCCTGCGTGATGAACGCCGGGGCCTACGGCTCGGAAACGAAGGATGTGCTTTTGTCGGCCACGGTGCTGACGCCGGAGGGCCAGGTAAGGAGGATCCCGGCAGAGGAGCTGGAGCTGGGCTACCGTACCAGCTGCATTCCTGGAAGCGGGTATGTGGTGCTGGAGGCGGAATACGCCTTAACCGGCGGGGAGCCGGAGGCCATAAAGGCAAGGATGGACGAGCTTTTTGCAAAGCGCAGGGAAAAGCAGCCGCTGGAATACCCCAGTGCCGGCAGCACCTTTAAAAGGCCCCAGGGCCACTTTGCGGGCCAGCTGATCCAGGAAGCCGGTCTTAAGGGCTTTTCTCTGGGGGGAGCCGCCGTGTCCGAAAAGCACGCGGGCTTCGTCATCAACCGGAACGGAGCCACGGCATCGGAGATCTATGAGCTTTGTATGGAAGTGAAGCGGCGGGTGCTGGAGCAGTCGGGTGTGGAGCTGGAGCTGGAGGTAAAGCTTTTGGGCGAATTTTAGGAGGATACGGCCGTGAGACTGATCATTGTGACGGGAATGTCGGGCGCGGGAAAATCGACGGCGCTGAAGTTTTTCGAGGACATGGGCTTTTACTGCGTGGATAACCTGCCCATCCTGCTCATTGAAAAATTTGCAGAGCTGACCTTAAGGGATGAAAACAACGCCAGCGACATTGCCCTGGGCATCGACATACGCAGCGGGCGGGAGCTGCCCCAGCTGCAGACCATTATCAATAAATGGAGGGAGAACTCCTATCCCTTTGAGATCCTGTTTTTAGAGTCCAGTGACCAGGTGCTCATAAAGCGGTATAAGGAGACCAGGAGGAGCCATCCCCTGTCCCGGTCCGGCCGGGTGGAAAAGGGCATCGGCCTGGAACGGGAGAAGCTGGCCTTTTTGAAGGAAGAGGCCGATTATGTGCTGGACACCAGCAAGCTTCTGACAAAGGAGCTGAAAAAGGAGATCGGAACGCTGTTTTCCAGGGACCGGGAAAAAAGCAGCCTGTTCATCACGGTCCTGAGCTTCGGCTTTAAATACGGGATCCCGTCGGACGCAGATCTGGTGTTTGACGTGCGGTTCCTGCCGAACCCCTATTATGTGGAGGAGCTGCGGTTCCACACGGGGATGGAGGAGCCGGTGCGGGATTATGTGATGCAGGGAGGAACGGCCGCGGAGTTTTTAGAAAAGCTCATGGACCTTCTCACCTTCCTGATCCCCAGGTATGAGCAGGAGGGGAAAAACCAGCTGGTGATCGCCGTGGGCTGCACCGGAGGAAAACACCGGTCTGTGGCCATTGCCCACGAGGTATTTAAGCGCCTGAAAGAGGCGGAACGGTATGAGGTGCGCATGGAGCACCGGGATGCAGATGTGGATGGAGTGAGATAGATGTCATTTTCTGCCAGAATCAAAGAAGAGCTGTCCCGGCAGATGAGCCCTGCCAGACACTGCCAGATCGCAGAGATCGCGGCGATCTTAAGCCTTTGCGGAGGGATCCAGATATCGGGGGACGACCGGTATACCATTAAGATCCATACGGAAAATGTAACAGTTGCAAGAAAGTGCTTTACTTTATTGAAAAAAACATTTAATATAGAAGCTGACATATCGATCCGCAGGAACGCGCACCTGGGAAAAAACCGGGTCTATTCCGTCTGTGTAAAACAGCATGAGGATGCGCTCCGCGTATTGAAGGCCACAAAGCTGCTTTCCGAGGAAGGGGAGATTGGGGAAAACCTTTCTGTGGTCGGAAACGTAGTAGTACAGAACCCGTGCTGCCGCCGCGCGTTTTTGAGGGGCGCTTTCCTGGCGTCCGGCTCCATCAGCGATCCGGAAAAGTTTTACCACTTTGAGATCGTCTGTGCGACAGAGCCAAAGGCCAGGCAGATCCAGTCCATTATGGCGACGTTTGACGTGGAGGCAAAAATTGTCATGCGGAAACGGTACTATGTGGCATATATTAAAGAGGGAAGTCAGATCGTCGATATGCTGAATGTGATGGAGGCCCACCTGTCATTGATGGAGCTGGAAAATATCCGGATCCTGAAGGAGATGAGGGGAAATGTCAACCGCCAGGTAAACTGTGAGACCGCCAACATCAATAAAACAGTGTCTGCTGCGGTGAAGCAGATCAACGATATTGTATACATTCGGGATACGGCCGGATTCGAGAGCCTGCCGCCGGGACTGGCGCAGATCGCAAGGGCGAGGCTTGAAAAACCGGAAGCGACGCTGAAAGAACTGGGTGAAGACCTGGAACCGCCTGTCGGAAAGTCGGGGGTCAACCACCGGCTGAGAAAACTCTGCGAATTGGCAGAACGCCTGAGGGAGGAGCAGGGGGCAGGGAACTGAGCAGTGAGGTTTACTGTTCATGTGTTATGAGGAGGATTGTTATGACAAAACGGACCGTTACTATTGAATTGGCTTCCGGCCTGGAGGCACGTCCGATTGCAATGCTGGTTCAGCTTGCGAGCAGCTATGAAAGCAGGATTTATGTTCAGAGCGACAATAAAAAGGTCAATGCCAAAAGCATCATGGGGATGATGACACTGGACCTTCCGGTTGGTGAACAGGTGGTTGTTACGGCTGACGGAGCAGATGAAGAAAAGGCGATCAACGATATTGAGAAATATCTGAGCAATAATTAAGTCCAGGAGGCTGTTTTCGCATAGGAAACAGCCTCTTTTTAACAGAGGAGGCAGCAGATGGCTTTTACACATTTACACGTCCATACGGAGTACAGTCTCCTGGACGGTTCCAGTAAAATAAAAGAACTGGCGGTCAGGGCGAAGGAGCTGGGGATGGACAGCATGGCCATCACCGACCACGGAGCCATGTACGGCGTCATCGATTTTTACCGGGCGGCCAGGGAAGCGGGGATCAAGCCCATTTTAGGCTGCGAGGTCTATGTGGCTCCCGATTCCCGGTTTGACCGGGAAAACGTCCATGGCGAGGACCGGTACTACCATCTGGTGCTTCTGGCAGAAAACAACGAGGGCTACCAGAACCTGATGAAGATCGTTTCCAAGGGCTATGTGGACGGCTTTTATTATAAGCCCCGGGTGGATCTGGAGGTCCTTAGGACGTACCATCAGGGGATCATCGCCTTAAGCGCCTGTCTGGCCGGGGAGGTGCCCAGATTCCTGGCGCGGGGGCTTTACGAGGAGGCAAAGGAGGCCGTTTTAAAATATCAGGAGATCTTCGGCCGGGGAAATTACTTCCTGGAGCTCCAGGATCATGGGATCCCCATGCAGCGCCAGGTGAACCAGGGGATCATCCGCCTTTCCAGAGAGCTGGACATTCCCCTGGCGGCCACCAATGACTGCCACTATATCAATGCCGAGGACTGGGAGGCCCACGATATCCTGTTATGTATCCAGACGGGAAAAAAGGTGGCCGACGAAAACCGGATGCGGTATGAGGGCGGCCAGTATTATGTGAAATCCGAGGAGGAGATGCGGGAGCTGTTTTCCTATATCCCGGAGGCCATCGACAATACGGCAAGGATCGCAGAGCGGTGCAATGTGGAGATCGAGTTCGGCGTTACCAAGCTGCCGCGGTATGAGGTCCCGAAGGGCTACGATTCCTGGGGCTATCTGAACCATCTGTGCAGCGAGGGCTTTAAGGAACGGTATCCGGAGGACGACGGGACCTTAAAGGCGCGGCTGGAGTATGAGCTGGGCGTCATAAAGAGCATGGGCTATGTGGATTACTTCCTTATTGTATGGGATTTTATAAACTTTGCCAGATCCCACGGGATCGCCGTGGGCCCCGGCCGCGGCTCCGCAGCCGGCAGCATCGTTTCCTACTGCTTAAAGATCACCAACATCGATCCCATCCGCTATCAGCTTCTGTTTGAGCGGTTCCTGAACCCGGAACGTGTGTCCATGCCGGATATCGACGTGGATTTCTGCTATGAGCGCCGCCAGGAGGTCATCGACTATGTGGTGGAAAAATACGGAAAGGACCAGGTGGCCCAGATTGTTACCTTTGGTACGCTGGCGGCCCGGGGCGTGATCCGGGATGTGGGAAGGGTCATGGATCTGCCGTACAGCCTCTGCGACCAGGTTTCCAAAATGGTACCGGCGGAGCTAAACATCACCCTGGACCTGGCCTTAAAGAAAAATCCGGAGCTGAAGGCCCTTTATGATACCGACGAGCAGGTCCATAAGCTCATCGACATGTCCAGGCGGCTGGAGGGACTTCCCAGGCACACCTCCATGCATGCGGCCGGAGTGGTCATCAGCCGGACAAATATTGACGAATACGTCCCCCTGTCCCGGGGCGCCGACGGCACCATCACCACTCAGTTTACCATGACTACGCTGGAGGAGCTGGGGCTTTTGAAAATGGACTTCCTGGGACTCAGGACCCTGACGGTGCTCCAGGACGCTGTGGCCATGATCCAGAAGGATCACGGCGTAAAGCTGGATCTGGACCATATTGATTTCAATGATAAAAAGGTCATGGAATCCATCGGAACGGGAAAGGACGACGGCGTGTTCCAGCTGGAGAGCGGCGGGATGAAGAGTTTCATGAAGGAGCTGAAGCCGGAGAGCCTGGAGGACATCATCGCCGGGATCTCTCTGTACCGTCCGGGCCCCATGGATTTCATCCCTAAGTATTTAAAGGGGAAAAACGATCCGGCGGCCATCACCTATACCTGCCCGCAGCTGGAGCACATCTTAAAGCCCACCTATGGCTGCATCGTGTATCAGGAGCAGGTCATGCAGATCGTCCGGGACCTGGCCGGGTATACTTTGGGAAGAAGCGATCTGGTGCGCCGGGCCATGTCCAAGAAAAAGGCGGACGTCATGGCCAGAGAGCGGAAAAACTTCGTTTACGGCAATGAGGAAGAGGGGGTAAAGGGCTGCGCGGCCAACGGCATCGACGAAAAAACGGCCAACCAGATCTTTGACGATATGACCGATTTCGCCAAATACGCCTTCAATAAATCCCATGCGGCGGCCTACGCCGTGGTGGCCTATCAGACGGCCTACCTGAAATATTATTACCCAAGGGAATTCATGGCCGCCCTGATGACGTCCGTTATGGATAACGTCACCAAGGTATCGGAATATATCCTGGCCTGCCGGAATATGGGCATCGGGATCCTGCCTCCGGACATCAACGAGGGAGTGAGCGGCTTTTCTGTTTCGGGAAACAGCATCCGTTACGGACTTTCGGCCATTAAGAGCGTGGGCCGCGCCGTGGTGGAGGTGATCATCTCCGAGCGGGAGTCAGGCGGACCGTTCTCTACCCTGGAGGATTTCGTATCCAGAATGTCCAACCGGGAGGTCAATAAGAGAACCCTGGAGAGCTTCATAAAATCCGGCGCCCTGGATTCCCTTCCCGGCACCAGGAAGCAGAAGCTGTATGTGTCGTCGGAGCTCCTGGAAAATAAGGCCCGGGAGAAAAAGACGGTGATGGAAGGGCAGATGAGCTTCTTTGACATTGCGCCGGAGGAGGATAAGGGCAATTTCCAGGTATCCTTCCCGGAGGTGGGAGAATTTGACAAGGAAACCTTGCTGGCCTTTGAGAAGGAGACTCTGGGGATCTACGTCAGTGGTCATCCCATGGAGGCGTACCAGGAGCTCTGGCAGAAGAATGTGACGGCCCGGACCTCGGATTTTATCGTAGACGAGGACGGCCATACGGTGGTGGAGGACAATTCCACCGTGGTGGTGGGCGGCATGATCACAGGGAAAAAGGTAAAGACCACCCGCACCAGCCAGCTGATGGCCTTTGTGTCCCTGGAGGACATGGTGGGCACTGTGGAGGCTCTGGTCTTTCCGAAGATCTATGAAAAAAACAAGGAGTATCTGACGGAGGATTCCAAGGTCTTTCTGCGGGGCCGGGCCTCCATTGGGGACGACCCGGTGGGAAAGCTGGTATGCGAGGAAGTGATCCCGTTTTCCGCCATTCCCAACGAGCTGTGGCTCCAGTTTGAGAACCAGGCCTTTTACGACAGGACCGTGGACAGTGTCATGGCCGTTCTGCGGGAATCCGAGGGGAAGGACCGGGTGGTCATGTATTTAAAGGAGGAGAGAAAACTGAGACGGCTGTCCCCCAGCTGGGCCATCGACGCCCAGGGAAGGCTTTTGGAGGAACTGTACACTTTACTTGGTGAAAAAAATGTCAAAGTTGTGCAAAAAACCATTGAAAAGCGGGGTAAAATAGATTAAACTAAGGATTAGGCATCAATCAGCATGCAGGTGATTTGGAGGAATGAACATATGGCAAAAAAAGAGGTTAAGACCATCGGCGTACTGACAAGCGGCGGCGACGCGCCAGGAATGAACGCGGCGATCCGTGCAGTCGTAAGGACGGCCATCAATAAAGGCCTCAAGGTAAAGGGCATCATGAGAGGATATGCGGGACTTCTCCAGGAAGAGATCGTGGATATGGACAGCGTCAGCGTTGCCGATACCATCAACCGGGGAGGTACGATCCTTTATACAGCACGTTGTGAAGAGTTTCAGACTGAGGAAGGGCAGAAGATGGGCGCAGAGATCTGCAGAAAGCACGACATCGACGGAGTTGTCGTCATCGGCGGCGACGGTTCCTTCCGGGGAGCGGGTAAGCTTTCCGCCCTGGGGATCAATACCATCGGTCTTCCGGGAACCATTGACCTGGACATCGCATGTACCGATTATACCATCGGTTTTGATACAGCCGTCAATACGGCCATGGAGGCCATCGACAAGGTAAGGGATACGTCCACCTCCCATGAGCGGTGCAGCATCATTGAGGTAATGGGCCGCCATGCGGGCTATATCGCCCTGTGGTGCGGAATCGCCAACGGAGCCGAGGACATTCTGCTTCCGGAGCGTTATGACGGCAACGAGCAGTATCTGATCAACCGGATCATCGAAAACAGAAAGCGCGGCAAGAAGCATCACATCATCATCAATGCCGAGGGAATCGGCCACTCCACGTCCATGGCAAGACGGATCGAGGCGGCCACGGGGATCGAGACCCGGGCCACCATCATCGGCCACATCCAGCGAGGCGGAACGCCCACCTGTAAGGACCGTGTATACGCTTCCATCATGGGAGCCAAGGCAGCGGAGCTTTTATGGGAAGGAAAGAGCAACCGGATCGTGGCGTACCGGGGCGGACAGTTTGTGGACTACGATATCCAGGAGGCATTAAATATGAAGAAGGATATTTCAGAGGAGCAGTTCGAGATCAGTAAGCTTCTGGTCCGCTAAAAGAGGGAAGAGAATGGGAAGAAGAGAGGACGAAAAAATAGCCCCCCACTGTGATTTTATCCACGTCCATGAGCAGGTGGTAAAGCAGGTCATGGACGTGATGCCCCAGGAGGACGAGCTTCAGGGCCTGGCGGAGTTTTTCCGTGTATTCGGGGATTCCACCAGGATCCGGATCCTTTATGCGTTAAGCCAGTCGGAGCTCTGTGTCTGTGATATCGCCAGCCTTTTAAATATGGGGCAGTCGGCGATCTCCCATCAGCTCCGGATCCTGAAGCAGATGCGCCTGGTAAAATTCCGCAGGGATGGCCGGAGCGTTCTTTACTCCCTGGCAGACAGCCACATAGAAACAATCCTCGCCCAGGGGATGGAGCATATCGGAGAGTAGAAAAATGAAATTTACAAAAATGCAGGGACTGGGAAACGATTATGTATATGTCAACTGCTTTGAGGAGACCGTGGAGTACCCGGAGGAGACGGCCAGATTTGTCAGCAGTCGGAACTTTGGGATCGGCTCCGACGGGATGATCCTTATAAAGCCGTCAGAGAAGGCGGACTGTCAGATGGACATGTACAATCTGGACGGTTCCCGGGGAACCATGTGCGGAAACGGGATCCGCTGTGTGGGAAAATACGTTTATGACCATGGGATCGTGGACAAAACGGAGATCGATGTGGAAACTCTGGCGGGGATCCGCCATTTAAGCCTTCATGTGAAGGATGGAACGGTGGATACAGTGACCGTGGACATGGGCCGTCCGGAGCAGACCTCAGAAATCGGGGAAGCCATTACGGTCCTGGGAACGGAATACGCGTTTACGGGAGTTTCCATGGGAAATCCCCACGCAGTGGTGTTCATGGACGGAGTAAAGGACCTGGATCTGAAGGAGATCGGACCGGCCTTTGAATCCCATGAGCGTTTTCCGGGAAGGACCAATACGGAGTTTGTCCAGGTGGAGGATGAGGGGCATGTGCTCATGCGCGTCTGGGAAAGGGGCTCGGGAGAGACCCTGGCCTGCGGCACCGGAGCCTGCGCCGTGGCCGTGGCCTGCGCTTTAAACGGAAAGACCGGCTGTGAGGTGGATGTGGAGCTTCTGGGCGGCATTCTGCATATCCGCTGGGACCGGGAAAACGACCGGGTCTATATGACTGGTCCGGCCGTGGAGGTATACCATGGTGAGATCGGCTTAAAGGAGAATCGTATATGATCGATCGTGTAGACAGGGAAATCCTGAAGCTTCTGCAGCAGAATGGACGGATGTCCTTAAAAACCATTGCAGAAAAAACATTTTTATCTTCCCCGGCGGTATCTGCCAGGATCGAGCGGATGGAGAATGAGGGGATCATCCTGGGCTATGAGGCCAGAGTGAACCCGGTCCGGATGGGGTATCATATCCTGGCCTATATCAATCTGAACGTCCAGCCGGAGGACAAGAATAAATTTTACAAATATGCAGAATCTATACCGAATATACTGGAATGCAGCAGTGTAACCGGTGAATATTCTGTGATCATGAAAGCGGCTTTTGAGAGCACCATGAAGCTGGACATCTTTCTGGGACAGCTCCAGAAGTTCGGAAAGACCAGCACCCAGATCGTATTTGCCACCCATGTGGGCCCCAGAGGACTCCAGATCCAGGAATAATAGGGATATTTTAAGCCCCGGAATCGTCTGAAATGCAGGAAAATGCAAAAAAGACGGCTCCGGGGCTATTATATTTATAAAATGTACTTGCATTTTTATTCATAGAGTCGTATAATAGCATGCATAAACATTCAGCAAGTGCATGAGGAGGAGAGCAGATATGAAAAAGAAAGTCCTTTCAGCCGTTCTGACGGCTTCCATGTGTATGAGCTTCCTGGCCGGATGCGGAAACAGCGGATCCGGGGATTCTGGAAGCGCCCAGTCCAAGGAGACATCCAAAGAAACAGCCAAAGAGGCAGATTCCTCTGCTGCGGAGAAGGAGACAGAGGACGAGGAATCGGTTTCTATTACCGTCGGCGTTGGCCAGCAGTTTACGACCCTGGATCCGGGCGTTTCCACGGAAACCGTCAACCGGTTTGCCCTGGCCCATATGTATTCCGGCTTATATAAAAAGTTAGAGGACGGCAGCGTGGTACCGGATCTGGCGGCAGGCGATCCGGAGATCAGCGAGGATGGCCTTACCTATACCATCAAGCTAAAGGAAGGCCTGGTATGGAGCGACGGAGAGCCCATTACTGCCCATGATTTTGTTTTTGGGATCAACCGGAACCTGACCTACGGCGCAGAGAACGGCTTCGTTACAGATAAGATGGTCCGCTACCTGGAGGGCGCCGAGGAGTATCTGGCAGACACAGAGGTGGATCTGGAAACCTTCTCCTTTGCAGGCGTAGAGGCTCTGGACGATACAACGGTGGTATACCATTTAAAGACTCCCTGCGCATTCTTTACAGGACTTTTATGCGGCGGCGGCTTCCTTCCCTTAAGGGCGGATGTGGCGGAAGCCGGATTCTCTGAGTGGGCTGTGGAGCCGGGCTATCCGGTGACCGGCGCTTATGTGCTGGATTACTGCAACGAGAACGAGAAGGTGGTCCTTACAAAAAATGAAAGCTTCTACGATGCAGAGAATGTGACGGTGGACGAGATCACCTTCCAGGTAATGCCCGATATGGATGCCCAGGCGGCAGCCTTCAAGACCGGCGATCTGGATGCAGCCCTGGCCATCAGCGCTTCCATCGTTTCCACCTATGAAAACCAGAATGAGCTGTGGAACCGTCCCCAGCAGTCGGTATATTCCATCGACTTAAACTCCGGAGAAAAGGGACCGGAGGCATTAAAGGATGTGAACGTGCGCCGGGCCCTGGCCATTTCCATCAACAGGGATGAGATCGTAAAGGCTATTAATGCCGGTAATTTCTATACGCCTCTGTATGGATACGTTCCTTATGGAATGAAGGGAGCCGAGGGAGATTTCCGTAAGGAGGGAGACGCAAAGCAGCTTTATCAGCCGTACGATCCGGAAAAGGCCAAGGAGCTCTTAAAGGAAGCCGGCTACGATGAATCCAATCCCCTGACCTTAAAATATAAATATTCCAACAACTCCATCCACGCCGATGTGGCCCAGATGTTAGAGCAGATGTGGAAGGCTGTGGGCGTCAATGTGGAGCTGGAAGTAGTGGAGTCCGGCGTATTCTACGACCAGATCGACCAGGGTGACTTTGAGATGGCCCGTTATGCGCTTATGTGCACCAACGATCCGTCCGAGTTCTTAAATCAGTGGACCCAGGCCATGCAGCCGGTGGCAGCTGTGGCCGACGATACCTACGACCAGATGATGACAGACGTGACGAAGATCGTTGACAGAACAGAATATATGAACAAGCTCCATGAGATCGAGACTTACCTGGTGGAGGAAAACGTATATGTGATCCCCTTATTCGATTTCAACGAGCCGGCCCTTAAGAAGGAAAGCTTAAAGGGCGTGTACATGATCCCCGGCGACGTTCCGGTCTACTCTTACGGGTACTTTGAATAGGAGGATTTAAAAAGCAGTCATGGAAAAAATAAAAATCAGCGATTTACTGGATTATAAGTTCCTGTCTGGGATCACGGCATCCCCGTCGGGGAAGAAGGCGGCCTTCCTGGTAAAGCAGGCCAACAAGAAAAAGAACAGCTATGATTCATGGGCATACATCGCGGATTTTTGCACAGGGGAAGTCAGGAAACTGACTTCCTTTGGCGCGGAATCCCATCTTTTATTTGACGGCGAGGATACGCTTTTATTCTCCTCTGTGAGAAGGCATGAGGATCAGGCGAAGGATGGAAAGGAAAAAACGGTATTCTACCGTCTTTCCTTAAAGGGAGGAGAGGCGGAGCGTGCCTTTGAGCTCCCCTATGCGGTCAACGATATGAAAAAAATGGCCGATGGTTCCTACGTATTTTCTGCCACCGTGGACCTTAATAAGCCGGAGGATGAGGACGGTCTGAAGGAATACCAGGACTACCACATCATCGAGGAGCTGCCTTACTGGGAGAACGGCGCATATTTTGTATCCCGGTTCAGAAACACCCTGTTTACCTACCAGGAGGCAGAAGGAACCTGTGAGCGGGTGACGGCTCCCCTGTTTGCCGTAAGCGGCTTTGAGCTTTCCGGAGAGACCATCGTGTACACCGGCGTTTCCTACGACCAGGTGCTGCCCATGAAAAACGGTATGTACGGCTACGACTGCCGGAAAAAGACCACCACGGAATATGTGAAGGACGGAGACATGCATATCGGTCTGTTCGGCTGCTGGGGAGAGGGCCGGGACTTAAAGGTATTCTTTGCCGGAAGCACCATGGACAAATACGGCAGCGGCCAGTATCCGGATCTGTACGTCTGGGAAAATGGAAAAGAAACGCTTTTTGCAAAGCACGGAAATTCCGTGGGATCTGTTCCCACCGGGGATATCTCCCTGGGAGGCGGAAGGAAATTCCTGGTGAAGGAGGGCGTTCCGTATTTTACCTCCTGTGTCCGTACCAAGGGCCCGGTGCTTTCTGTAAAGGACGGCAGCGTTGCTACGGCGGTGGATTTTGACGGATCCGTGGACTGCTTCTGCCAGGCGGAGGGCGGCTTCGCTATGGTGGGAAGAACGCCCGGAAAGCCCCAGGAGCTCTATTTTTATGATTCCGCTTCCCATACATACCGCCAGGTCTCTGACCTCAACGGTGCAGCCTTAAAGGACCGGTATGTGGGCGAGCTCCATCCGGCGGGATTTACGGATTCCGACGGCGTGGACATCGACGGCTGGGTGATCCTTCCCAAGGATTACGATCCCTCTAAAAAGTATCCGGCGATCCTGGACATGCACGGCGGACCCAGGGTGGCGTTCGGAAATACCATGTTCCATGAGATGCAGGTATTCGCCAATAACGGATATTTCGTTATGCTCTGCAATCCCAGAGGCGGCGACGGCCGCGGCGACGAGTTTGCGGATCTGAGGGAAAAATACGGCACCATTGATTTTAAGGATTTCATGGAGTTTGTGGATCACGTATGCGAACAGTACCCGGCCATCGACCCGGCGCGGATCGGCGTCACCGGCGGAAGCTATGGAGGCTGGATGACCAACTGGATCATCGGCCATACAGACCGGTTCGCGGCGGCCGTAAGCCAGAGGAGCTTTTCCAACTGGCTCAGTGATTTCGGCTGCAGCGAGATCGGCTTCTCCTTCGACGTCAATGAAAACGGCGGGAAGACGCCATGGACCGCCCCCAAGGAGCTGTGGGAGCGTTCACCGGTGGCTTACGCAGACCGGGTAAAGACGCCGACCATGTTCATCCATTCCTTAAAGGATTACAACTGCCCCCTGTCAGAGGGAATGCAGATGTTCGCGGCCATCAAATACCACGGAGTCCCCTCTAAGGCTGTGCTGTTCGAGGGAGAGAACCACGAGCTCTCCAGAAGCGGAAAGCCCCTGCACCGGATGCGCCGCTTACAGGAGATGAACGGCTGGTTTGATCTGTATCTTAAAGGAGAAAAAAGCGAATGTTAAAGTATATTGCAAAGCGCCTGGCAGTGGGCGCTTTCACCCTGTTTCTTCTGGCCACCGTCACCTTTTTCCTGATGCATGTGATCCCCGGCTCTCCCTTTGCCGGGGAGACCAGCAAGCTTCCGGCCAAGGTGAAGGAACGGCTGTATGAAAAATACGGGCTGGATAAGCCTGTGTCCGAGCAGTATGTGATGTATTTAAAAAATGTGGTCCACGGAGATTTCGGCGTGTCCATTTACAGAAAGGGAAAGAGCATCGATAAGATCATTAAAAACGGCCTCCCCTATACCATGCGTCTGGGCACGGTCAGCATTGTCTTTGCTCTGGTGACAGGAATCTTTCTGGGGACTGTGGCGGCCTTTACGAAGAAAAAGTGGCTGGCGAACCTGGTGCTGGTCATCGCCACGGCGGGGGTCAGCATGCCAGGCTTCCTGCTGTCGGTGCTGCTCCTTCTTTTGTTCGGCGTGGTGCTCCAGTGGCTGCCCTTTGTGGGCCTGGACAGCCCGCTCCACTATGTCCTTCCGGCTGTTGGCATGTCCTTTGCCCCCATCTCCATGATCGCCAGACTGGTGCGCTCCAGCCTGCGGGAGGTGATGAAGCAGGACTACATGGTGCTGGCCCGGTCCAAGGGAACGCCGGAAAAGCGGGTGATCCTGCGTCACGGCCTGAAAAATGCCATGCTCCCGGTGATCACCTATGCGGGTCCCATGATCGCCACTCTGCTTACGGGCAGCTTCGTGATCGAGAGCCTTTACTCCATCCCCGGCATCGGCGCGGAGTTCGTTACCAGCATCACCAACCGTGATTACACCATGATCATGGCTTTAACGATCCTTTACGGAGCATTCATCATCATTGCAAACATCATCACAGACATAGCCAACGCGATGATCGATCCGCGGATCAAGCTTGGCAGATAGGAGGCGGTAAAATGGAAGAGACAAAGGTGCTCCTGGACGATTCCATGTTTGAAAAACTGGACGACAGCGAGAAGAATACGGAATTTATCGCCATGGAGAGCAAGACCTATCTGCAGGACGCCTGGCGGTGCTTTAAAAAGAATAAGCTGGCTCTGGGGGGACTGGTATTTTTATCCGTCATGATCCTCCTGGCCATTTTTGTCCCCATGGTATCCCCTTATACCTACGATGCCCAGGATCTGGACATGCGCAACGCCCTTCCGTCGGCTGCCCACCTTCTGGGAACCGATAAGCTGGGCCGGGATATCCTGGTGCGTCTGATGTTCGGGGCCAGGATCAGCCTGGCTGTGGGCTTTGTGGCCGCATTTTTAAATCTGATCATCGGCGTGGTATACGGCGGTATTTCCGGCTTTGTGGGAGGAAAGGTGGACATGGTCATGATGCGGATCATCGACTGTATCTACTCCATCCCGTCCATGCTGTATGTGATCCTTATCATGATGGTATTCGGGTCCAACATCGGCTCTGTGCTCCTGGGAATCTGCGTATCCTCCTGGATCGGGATGGCCAGGCAGGTCCGCACCCAGGTACAGACATTAAAGCAGCAGGAGTTTGCCCTGGCGGCCTATGTCATCGGCGCCGGAAAGCTCCGGATCCTGTTTAAGCATCTGATCATCAACTGTATGGGCCCCATCATCGTTTCCACCACCTTAATGGTGCCGGAGGCCATTTTTACCGAATCCTTCCTGGCCTTCATCGGAATCGGCATTTCCCTGCCCCAGGCCAGCTGGGGAACCCTGGCCAGCGAGGCCAGATCGGTGATCCAGAGCTACCCCCTGCAGATCGTGTGGCCGGTGCTTGCCATCTGTCTCACGGTGCTTTCCTTAAACTTTATCGGCGACGGCGTGGGAGAAGCGCTGGATCCCAAGAACCGTTAGGAGGTGTACCATGGCGTTATTGGATGTAAAAAATTTATGTGTGGACTTTCATACCGACCAGGGTACGGTCCATGCGGTGCGGGACATCAGCTTCTCTGTGGGTGAATCGGAGGCTGTGGGGATCGTGGGCGAATCCGGAAGCGGAAAGAGCGTGACCATGTATTCCGTCATGGGCCTTCTGGCCGGAAACGGCTCCATCACCGGCGGCAGCGTTTCCCTAAACGGCCAGGAGATCACAGAAAGCGCCTTCCCGGATCACAAGGCCTATGAGGCGGCCATGAGCAAGATCCGCGGCAACCAGATGGCCATGATCTTCCAGGATCCCATGACCTTTTTAAATCCAGTGGTGAAGATCGGAAAGCAGATCACAGAGGTTATAAAAAACCACCAGAAGGTTACGGACGCCGAAGCCCGCGCCCGCGCCATTGAGCTCATGGGCCAGGTGGGGATCCCGTCCCCGGAAAAACGTCTGAATCAGTATCCCCATGAGTTTTCCGGCGGTATGCGCCAGAGGATCATCATTGCCATCGCCCTGGCCAACAATCCGAAGCTCATCATCGCCGACGAGCCCACGACAGCCCTGGATGTGACGATCCAGGCCCAGGTGCTTGATCTGATCCGGGATATGAAGGAAAAGATGAATTCCTCGGTGATCATGATCACCCACGATCTGGGCGTGGTGGCCAGTCTCTGCGACCGGATCCTTATTATGTACGGCGGGAAGATCGTGGAGTCCGGCAGCGACCGGGAGATCTTCTACGATCCGAAGCACCCCTACACCAAGGGGCTTTTGCAGTGCGTCCATAATCCGGAAAAGAAGGAGAAGCTGAAGCCCATTGCAGGCTCTCCGCCGGATCTTTTAAAGCCGCCGGCAGGATGTCCCTTTGTGGACCGGTGCCCGGAGGCCATGAAGGTATGTAAGCAGTACATGCCGGAGGTGACTACATATTCCGCCACCCACCAGTGCGCCTGCTGGCTGGAGGAGGCTAACAGGAGAAAGGGGGAGAACCATGGCTGATGCAGAGATCAGAAAGGAAGAAGCAGAGGGGAGGACCCCGCTTCTTCAGGTAGACCATTTAAAAACGCATTTTGACGTGACCAAGGGCCTGTTTTCCCCGAAGCAGATCGTAAAGGCTGTGGATGACGTGAGTTTTTGCGTGGGCCAGGGAGAGACCTACGGCCTGGTGGGAGAGTCGGGCTGCGGAAAGTCCACTCTGGGACGCACCCTGGTAAAGATCTACCCGGCCACCGGAGGAAAGGTCCTTTATAAGGGCCAGGACATCGCAAGGCTGGGAAAGGAAGAGGAAAAGCGCTTCCGGAAGGAGGTGCAGATGATCTTCCAGGACCCCTATGCATCCCTGAACCCCAGAATGACTGTGGGCGAGATCATCAAAGAGCCCATGGAGATCCACGGGATCCTGGATTCCTCTAAGGACCGGGAGGACCGGGCTGCAGAGCTTTTAAAGACCGTGGGCTTAAAGCCGGACCATATCCGCCGGTATCCCCATGAGTTTTCCGGCGGCCAGCGGCAGAGGATCTCCATTGCCAGGACCCTGGCCCTGAATCCCAGGTTCATCATCTGCGACGAGCCCATTTCGGCGCTGGACGTTTCCATCCAGGCCCAGATCATCAATCTTTTAAAGGAGATCCAGGACGAGCTGGGGATCTCTTACCTGTTCGTGGCCCATGATCTGAGCATGGTCAATTATATTTCCCACCGGATCGGCGTTATGTATCTGGGCCATCTGGTGGAGGAGGGACCGGCGGACCAGGTGTATGAGCACCCGATCCATCCCTACACCAAGGCCCTTTTATCGGCCATTCCCATTCCGGATCCCGATGTGGCCAAGTCCAGATCCCGGATCAAGCTGGAGGGCGAGCTTCCCACGCCCATCAATCCCCCGGCGGGCTGTCCCTTTAAGGGACGCTGTCCCATGGCTACGGAGGAGTGCGGAAAGTCCCGGCCGGAAATGCGGGATTTTGGCGGCCATAAGGCGGCGTGCATTTATGCGGAGGCTGGGAAGTAACGGAAATTGAGAAATAAGCAGACCGGAAAACACCGGCTCCACGCTCCCCTTCAGGGGATTTGTGGAGCCGGTGTTTTCTTTTTCCATTTATTGCCTTAAAAATCCAGTCTACGCCAGCTCCTTCACCACCCGTGCCGCCAGGGTCCGCGGAAGGAGCACAGATTTTCCGGTGAGGGCCTGGACCCGTTCCTTCATTTCCACGGTATAGCCGATGCAGTCCAGGACGATGAGGTCAGTGTCCTTGGGGATGCTGCGGGCGGCCGCTTCCACAGCCTCGGCGCCGTCGTAGGGAGAAACGGCCAGGCCGCAGACAGAATCGGCACAGCCGGCCCATTTGCTATGCATCTGGGGAAGCTGCTCTTTTGCGGGGGTCATGACAGTCAGATGACGGGGATGGACGGCGGAGACAATGGACGTCAATATCTTACTGGGGAAGATCAGCGGCACGTCCGCCTGGAAGGTGTCGGGAAATTCTCCGGTACAGAGGAACAGGATCAGGGAAACCTGGTCCTTGTTCAGCTGGTCCACACAGGCCTCCAGCCGCGGAAGGATATGGGATTCCCCGAAGGAAACGGAGCTGCCGTCCTTTAAACGGGATACGAGCACATGATCGCCGGGAGCGGGCGTCATGGCCTGGATCTCCTCCCTTGTGAGTCCATCCAGTCCGCCCATCTGGATGATCTCGATGGAAGCTCCAAGGATGGGAGCGATCTCTGGGATCAGATCGGTACGGGGAGTCTGGCCAACGGTGATGGTGCCTATTTTTTTCATGGGATACCTCCTTGGTTTTTGAGGACTGCGGGTGAACAGAGTGCAGCGCAATCCGGAATCAGATGGGATAAAAAGCTGTTTGATCCTGGCTCTATTATAGCACAGGCGGCGGCGGATGGATATGCATGCGGATGGTTTTTCCAGATTTTTTTTCCTGTTTTCCGGGCGTGTGCCGGGACACCCGGCTACACTTTTCCACTTTTATCATAGAATAATCGTACAGAAACGAAAAAGGGGAGATCCTATGAATGAGAACAGAAAGGTCATCATCGATGCCGGCCACGGAGGGCAGGAGCCGGGGGCTGTATATAATGGAAGAAAGGAAAAAAATGATGCGCTGAGGCTGGCCTTCGACCTGGGAAATGCCCTGGAGCGCCGGGGGATCCAGGCGGTTTATACCCGGGTGGACGATGTATACGACAGTCCCTATGAAAAGGCCGCCATGGGAAACCAGTCGGACGCAGACTTTTTTGTGTCCATCCACCGGAACGCCATGCCGTCACCGGGGACCGGTTCGGGGATCGAAAACCTGGTATTTTCCTCTTCCGGAACGGCAGGACTCCTGGGAAAAAACATTGGACGGGAGCTTGGGGCTGTGGGCTGGACCGATCTGGGAGTCAAGGAGAGGCCGGGGCTGGTGGTCCTTAGACGGACAAAAATGCCGGCGGTACTGGTGGAGGCCGGTTTTATTGATAATGAGCGGGACAACGACTTTTTTGACGCCAATCTGGCGGCCACGGCTGACGCCATTGCCGACGGTATCCTTGAGACCTTCGAGGAGCTGGAGGCCAGGGAGGAGCAGGCGGCGCCTGGAGAGCTTCCGGGCTTTTATATGGTGCAGACCGGGGTGTTCCGGATGCGCGCCAATGCGGAGGCCCAGCTCCGGGAGCTGCAGGCTTTGGGCTTTCCGGCCTTTATGACTGCAAAGGACGGTCTTTTCTATGTTAGGGCCGGAGCGTTCCGGGAGATGGACAACGCGGTGCAGATGGAGCGCCGTCTGAGACGGCTGGGATACGGGACTCTGATCACAAGATCCTGAAAAAAGACTTAAAATCCCATGGAGAATGTGGTATGATGAAAGTGTCAGAAAGGGATATGAGCACGCTGGAATTTTTGTAAAAAACAACAGAAGGGGGCGCTTTTATGGAAAAACAGAATCTGATCATTACCATCGGCCGCCAGTACGGCAGCGGAGGAGCAGAGGTCGGGAAAAAGCTGGGCCAGAGAATGGGCCTGGATGTTTATGACAAGGAGATATTGAAAATGACCTCCGATGAGAGCGGGATCCGGGAAAGCTATTTTCATCTGGCCGACGAGCGGGCGGGGAAGAAGCTGCTTTATAAGATCGTCCAGTCCCTGATCCCGGAAAATACGCCCCCTTCCACAGGCTCCGATCTGGTATCCGCCGACAACCTGTTCCGGTTCCAGTCCGCAGTCATTCGGCGGCTGGCCCAGGAGGAATCCTGTATTTTTATCGGCCGCTGCGCCGACCATGTGCTGGCGGGAACCGATCGGCTGGTGCGGATCTTCATTTACGCGGACATGGAGGCCAGGATCCAGAGGATCCGGGAAAAGGGCTATT
Source organism: uncultured bacterium (assembly GCA_905215775.1). GTDB lineage: Bacteria > Bacillota > Clostridia > Lachnospirales > Lachnospiraceae > Alitiscatomonas. Next base: position 8,068 of record CAJMRM010000020.1, on the reverse strand, counting down.
ACGAGGAGCATGAGATCGCCAGGAATATCCGGCGCATGGACCGGGAACGGAGGGATTATCACCGGTATTATACAGGAAAAGAATGGGAAAATGTGGAAAACTATGATATGATGCTGAATTCCGGGGTCCTGGGGACCGACGGCTGCGTGGAATGCATCGTATCATACCTTAAGATCCGCGGTCTGTATCCGGCATAACCGGGGGGGGGAGCGGGTTTCCGGGGGGGGGCAGGCTCCGGGAAACCCGCTCTTGCAGTTTGGCCTTCCAGTTGCTATAATATCGGAAGCCATATAGTTGGAGACAAGGAGATAGAGACCAATGGAACATAAGAAGATAAGCGCTGTGATCTTTGATATGGACGGCGTGATCGTGGACAGCGAATTTGTATATATGGATTACCTTTTGGAGTTTGCCAGGAAAAAGAATCCGGAGGTGACCATGGACCAGTTAAATCCCATGGTGGGACTCAGCCGCAAGGACAGCTGGACGGTGATGAAAAACGCCGTGAACAACGGCCAGACCTGGGAGGAGCTGCGGGATGAATTCGCGGCCCTGGACATTTACAGCCAGGTGGACTATAAAAGGATCTTCCGGCCCGAGTCCTATACGACGGCCATGGAGCTGAAAAAACGCGGCTACAAGGTGGCCCTGGCCTCCTCCACAGGCCCGAAGCTGATCGCCCGCATCATGGAGGAAACCGGGATGCGTCCCGTATTTGATCTGATCGTCAGCGGCGGGCAGTTTAAGCAGAGCAAGCCCAATCCGGAGATCTATCATTATACGGCAAAGACCCTGGGGATCCCGGAGGAGGAATGCTTTGTGGTGGAGGATTCCACGGTGGGCATCCAGGCGGGAAAGGCGGCGGGGATGACCGTGGCGGCTTTGAGGGACGACCGGTTCGGCTTCGACCAGAGCCAGGCAGACGTCTGCATCAGCCGGATTTCTGAAATACTGAACCGCCTGCCGGGGACAAAAAATATAGTTCTCTGCGGAGCCAGCTCCTATGAGCAGAAGTATTATTTTAACCAGGACTTTAAAGCGCTTCCGGATCATATAAAAAAAGAGCTGCAGATCATGTGCGTACTGTTCACAGAGGATATCGGCGGCGTCCTGACCATGGAATTTTCGCCGGAGGGAGAGCTGGAATTTAAGGTCCAGGCCGACGACAAGGATTATTTATTCGATGAGATCGGCAGCGGACTGAAGATCCGCCAGTACCAGCGGGAGAAGAGAGAGCTTCTGGAGTCCCTGGAGCTGTACTACCGCGTGGTATTTCTGGGAGATTCCCTGGCAGACCTGGAAGAAGAAAGCCAGAACGGGGAAGGAGCGGAGGAAGCGGATGCGTGATCGGAAGAATAGAAGCGGACGAAGGGCGGTGCTGACGGCGGTTCTTGCAGGAGTCCTGTCCATGGGAAGCGTATCCGCCGACGCCCTTGCCTTTAATTTCGGCCCCGGCATGGAGGAGCATGAGGTGATCCTGTATAACGGCCAGGCGGCCAACAATCCGGCCTATGATAACGGCTGGAGCGGGGGAGCCGGCCCCGGGGAGGTGGGAAATAATCCTATGGGGAACCAGGGAAGAACGGAAGAAGAGGCCCTGGCCGGAGGCCCCAATTCGGCGGCGGCGAAAAAATACCTGGAGGACCAGGAAAATTCCTTCTATATATTCAGCACCTTCCGGGGAGGGACCTGGGAACGGCTGGAGGATGGAAAATGGCGGCTGATGGCGGCCGACGGACAGCCGGTTTCCAGCCAGTGGGGATACGTGGACGGAAAAACGTATCTGCTGGATATGTACGGCATCATGCAGACCGGATGGCAGAGGGTCAATGGAAGGTGGTACTATTTCAACAGCGTGGGCGCCATGCAGACCGGATGGCTATTGAAGGAGGGGAAATATTATTTCCTCAACGCCGACGGAAGCATGGCCTCCGGCTGGGTCAACTCCCAGGGGATCTGGTATTATTTTGACCAGGAAACGGGAGTCATGCAGACCAATGTGTATGTGGATGACGGCCGGTATGTAAACGCAGAAGGAGCCCTGGTACAATGAAGCTGACGATTGGAAATGTGACTTTGGACAACAATGTGATCCTGGCCCCCATGGCCGGGGTGACAGACCTTCCCTACCGGGTGCTGTGCCGGGAGCAGGGCTGCGGCCTGGTCTGTATGGAGATGGTCAGCGCCAAAGCGGTGCTTTATAAAAACAAGAATACGAAGGAGCTTTTAGAGGTGGATCCCAGGGAGCGGCCCGTGTCCCTGCAGCTGTTCGGATCGGATCCGGGGATCCTGTCCATGATCGCGGGACAGCTGGAGGAGGGCCCCTACGATATGTTTGATATCAACATGGGCTGTCCGGTCCCGAAGATCGTGAAAAACGGAGAGGGATCCGCATTGATGAAAAACCCCAAGCTGGTGGAGGAGATCCTGTCCGCCATGGTGCGTACCCTGAAAAAGCCGGTGACGGTGAAGATCCGAAAGGGATTCGACGATTCCTCGGTCAATGCCGTGGAGATCGCCCGGATCGCTGAGGGCTGCGGCGTTTCAGCCATTGCCGTCCATGGCCGCACCAGAGAGCAGTATTATTCGGGAAAGGCAGACTGGGATATCATCCGCCAGGTGAAGGAGGCGGTGTCCATCCCCGTCATCGGAAACGGAGACGTGTTCACCCCGGAGGACGCGAAGCGGATGGTGGAGGAAACGGGCTGCGACGGGATCATGGTGGCCCGGGGAGCCAAGGGGAATCCCTGGATCTTCCGGGAGATCGCCGAATATCTGGAAACGGGGAAAAAGCCTCCCAGGCCGTCTGCGGATCAGCTGAAGGCCATGATCCTGCGCCACGGGCAGATGATGCTGGAATTTAAGGGGGAAATGGCAGGAATGCGGGAGATGAGGAAGCATGTGGCCTGGTATACGGCCGGATATCCCAATTCCGCAGCCCTGAGAAATGATATCAATACGGTGTCCACCATGGACGAGCTGGCAGCTCTGATCGAAGAGCGCCTTTGAGGAATGGAAAACAGAAGGATGACAAAGGCCGCAGGCCGGTCCGGAGCAGCGAATGCTGGCGGATCGGTCTGCGGCCTTTTTGCGGCGGAGGGGAGGGAAGATCAGAATTTAATGGTGCCGTTATCCATACCGTCGAAGATCAGACGGAAGGTGGACTTTTTGGATTCCTCCAGGTGGTACAGCATTTTTTCTGCGGCCTCATCCCAGTTTTTCTGGAGACAGGGCCGGATGATGTCCAGGTGCTCCCGGAAGGTGTCCTCCAGACGGTTGTTGGAAACATTTCCCGTCATGTAGCGGAACCGCGCGTTCTGGGTGAGGATCAGGCTGTAATTGTTCTGAATGTAAACGTTGGGGCAGGAATGGACGATCATCAGATGAAAGTCGGAATCCAGCTGGTAAAATTTGTCGTTGTTTTTAAAGCATTCGCTGTTGGAATCGGTGTGGAGAAAGATATCGTAAAACTCATGAAGCCGTTCCACAGGAAGAAGCGGACCGTAATTTTTCAGGATATACGGCTCGTACATATTCCGGACTTCAAAGATCATGTTGATGTCGCTGACGGTCAGGGACTTGACGATGATCCCGCGTTTGGGCCGGATCTCGATGAGCCCCTCCTGCTCCAGGCGGCCCAAAGCGTCCCGGATGGGCGTGCGGCTTAAGCCCAGCGCTTCGGTCAGGATCTCTTCATTTAAAAACGTGCCGGGAGCGTATTCACAGGTGACGATCTTCTGGCGGATCTGATTATATGCTAAGGTTTTTAAATTTGTTTTTGGCATATGGGACTCCTTATAACGAAAAAAATAACACGGAATCGGCAATGTTGTATATAACAGAAGTTTACCATAGAATTGAAAAAATTTCAAGATGCCTAAATGTTAAAATAATGACAAAATGAACCACAGCGGAATGCACAAAAAATGAAAGTATGCTTTGTTAAAACATACAAAATGGAAGAAAATGTTCGGTTCTATATTGACATTTTGGAATGTGGTGTCTATAATCTGATGTATACAACAAGGAATACAAAAAGCAAAGAGCTATCAATAAATCATTCACAGGAGGAATGGACCATGAAAGCAATGTATATCAATGCTCCCGGCCAGGTGGAGATCCGGGATGTGGAAATGCCGGTGAGAAAAGAGGGAGAGGTATTACTGAAGCTTCTTTACGGCGGGATCTGCGGCAGCGATCTGGGCTCCTACCGCGGGACCTTTGCTTACTTTGATTATCCCAGGATCCCGGGCCATGAGTTTTCCGCAGAGGTCATTGAGGCCGATGAGAACAACGCATACGGGATCAAGCCGGGAATGATCGTGACCTGCAACCCGTACTTCAACTGCGGCCATTGCTATTCCTGCCAGCACGGCACGGTAAACGCCTGCATGGACAACCAGACCATGGGCTGCCAGAGAGACGGCGCTTTCCAGGAGTACATAACAATGCCCATCGAGCGGGTATATGACGGCAAGGGTATGGACGCAAAGACTCTGGCGGCCATCGAGCCCTTCTGCATCAGCTACCACGGCGTAAGCCGCGCCAATGTAAAAGAGGGAGATAAGGTCCTGGTGGTGGGAGCTGGAACCATCGGCGTTCTGGCAGCCATCGCAGCCAAGGCCAAGGGCGCGTCCGTTTATATTTCCGACGTATCGGCCGGGAAGCTGGAGATGGCAAAGGACTTCGGCGTAGACGGAACGCTGTTAAATGATTCTCCGGAAAACTTTGAGAAGAGAGTAAACGAGATCACAGACGGAAATGGCTTTGACGTTACCATCGAGGCAGTTGGCCTTCCGTCCACCTTCCAGAACTGCATCGACGCCTGCTGCTTTGGCGGCCGTATGGTGCTCATCGGCGTTGGAAAGAAGAACCTGGATTTCAACTTCACTCTGATCCAGAAGAAGGAATTAAATGTTTACGGTTCCAGAAACGCATTAAAGAAGGATTTCCTGGAGCTCATCGACATTGTAAACGCCGGTAAGGCGCCCCTGGAAAAGATCATCACCAACGTATATCCCTTTGACGAGGCGGCAAAGGCCTTTGAGGACTTCGCCAATAACCCGGGAGATATGTTAAAGGTCGTATTCGATTTTTCTGATATCGCAAAATAAGAGCGGCCGGGCGGGAACGATCCCGCAAAGAAAAAGAACGTGAAGGCCCCGGCGCGGACCGGAAGCCTTTGCACATAAAACAAAACGGGCGGCAGTCCATGGAACGGACGCAGGAATCCGCAGGACCGCTGCCGAACTTAAAACGGAGGGAAACATTATGAAACTGAGAAAGGTTATGGCCCTGACACTGGCAGGAGCAATGGCAGCAACAACTCTTACCGCCTGCGGCGGCGGAGCAGACGAAACAACCGCAGCGGCAGGAGCCGATAAGGAAACGACAGCAGCTGCAGCAGCAGAGAAGGAGACGACCGCAGCAGCCGCAGATTCCGGCAGCGCAGACGCAGAAGTGGTTCTCCAGGTTGCTTTCGAGAACTCCATCACCGAGCCCGTTGGCGAGGGCTGGACAAAGGCACAGGAGATCATCAAAGAGAAATCCGGCGGAAAGATGGCCATTGAGGTTTATCCGGATTCCCAGTTAGGAGACAAGTCCTCTCTGATCGACTCCATGCTTTTAGGCGAGAATGTCTGCACACTGGCAGACGGCGCTTTCTATGCAGATTACGGCGTACCGGATTTCGGTATCGTATTCGGACCATTCCTGTTCGATAACTGGGAGCAGTGCTGGACCCTGATCGAATCCGACTGGTACAAGGAACAGTGCGATAAGCTGGAGGAGAAGGGTCTTAAGATCATCGCTTCCAACTGGATCTACGGCGAGAGACATACATTAACAAACGTTCCGGTGAACACCGTTGAGGACTTAAAGGGCTTAAAGATCCGCGTTCCTTCCAATGAGATCCAGTCCAAGGGCTTTGACGTTTTAGGCGCAACCTCCACAGGTATGGCTTTAGGCGACGTTTACCAGGCTCTTCAGACCAAGACCATCGACGGCGCTGAGAACCCCTTAGCAACCCTTTACGGAAGAAAGCTCCACGAGGTTGCCAAGTACTTAATTCTTGACGGACATGTGAAAAACTTCACCACATGGGTTGTTTCTGCCGACTGGTTCAACAGCTTAACAGAGGAGCAGCAGACATGGCTCCTGGAGACCGCTTCCGAGGCTGGTGAGTACAACAACGAGGTACAGCAGGCTGCCGAGGCAGATTATCTCCAGAAGATGAAGGACGAGGGCGTTACCGTTGTGGAGCCGTCCGAGGAGGTTCTTGCAGGCTTCAAGGAGAAGGCGCAGCCCTTCTATGAGATGGACTTTGGCTGGACAGACGGTCTTTATGACACTGTAAGAGCAGCCATGGGCGCAAACTAATTATACTGACGTAAAACCATTTTCTGCGGCGAGCCGGTATGGCTCCGCCGCAGAAGCCAATATTAGGAGCAAAGGTATGGAAAAGAAACAAAACAAAATCGCTTCCGTCCTGATGAACCTGGATATCGCGGTTGCATCCGCGATCCTGGCGATCCTGATCGTCCTCACCTTCCTGGGCGTGATCTGGCGTTATATCTTTGACGCTCCCTTCACATGGCTCGAGGAGGTGCAGACTTCCTGCCTGGTATGGATCGTATTTGCAGCGGCCGGAGCCGCGTTCAGGACTGGAAACCACGTGGCCATTGAGATGATCGTGGATCTGATGCCTGCAAAGGTGCAGAAGATCATGGAATGGTTCATCTCCATCGTAGTGGTGGCAGTGATCGGTTATCTGTTCTTCCAGAGCATCGGGTTCATCCAGGTATTCTTAAAGAGCGGCCGTTCCACCAGTATGTTAAAGATCCCGTATTCCCTGGTTTATGGAATCGCGATTTTTTCCTACATCGATATGATCTTCAGCTATTTTTACAGCATCATCAAAGGTGTAAAATCGGAAGCAAAGGAGGCGGCAAGCAGCAATGAGTGATGTTCTTATTTTATCGGCCATCGTAATGCTGGTCCTGTTATTCCTTAAGGTTCCGGTATACATTGCCGTTCTTGGCGGCTCCATGGTGTATTTCGTATTAAATCCCGATATCAACGCCGTGGTATTTGCCCAGCAGGCCATCATCGGTACGGAGAAGATCTCCCTTATGGCCATCCCGTTCTTTATCTGTGCAGGTATCTTCATGAACTATACAGGCGTCACAAAGCGGATCATGGACTTCTGTGAGGTTGTGACCGGCCGTCTTCCCGGCGGTCTTGCCCAGGTAAACGTCCTTCTCTCCACAGTCATGGGAGGTCTGTCCGGCTCCAATATCGCCGATGCGGCCATGGAGTCCAAGATGATGGTACCGGAAATGACAAAGAAGGGCTTCTCCCTTGAATTCTCCAGCGTGGTAACAGCGGCCTCCTCCATGATCACTCCGCTGATCCCGCCGGGAATCGCCATGATCCTTTACGGATGTATTGCCAACGTATCCATCGGTAAGCTGTTTATTTCCGGCTTCGGTGTCGGCGGCCTTCTCTGCATCACCATGATGATCCTGGTAGGCGTGATCTCCAAAAAGCGCGGATACGGCAATCTGACCACTGAAAAGCTCACCTGGCCCCGGTTCTGGAAGGCCTTTAAGCCGGCGGTTCTGCCGCTGCTTCTTCCGATCATCATCATCGGAGGAATCCGTATCGGTATCTTCACCGCAACGGAGGCCGGAGCTGTGGCGATCCTGTACGCGGCCCTTTTAGGCGTGATCTACCGGGAAATGCATGTGAAGGATATGGTGCAGGGCTTAAAGGAGACTGTGTGCTCCACCGCCTCCATCATGCTCATCGTATCCGCAGCCTCCGTATTCTCCTGGATCCTTACCAAGGAGCGGATCCCGCAGACACTGACCGCATGGATGTTAGCCAATATCCACAGCAAATTTGTATTCCTGATCGTTGTGAACATCTTCCTTCTCATTGTGGGTATGTTCATTGAAGGAAATGCTTCTATGATCATTCTGGTTCCGCTGCTGGCACCCATTGCCGCCGAGTACGGGATCAATGAGATCCAGTTTGCAATGATCTACATCTTCAACAACGCCATCGG
>CAJMRM010000019.1 GCA_905215775.1 uncultured bacterium | reverse complement strand
AGGTATTTTTAATTTTCAACATCCACGTTTTTTATTATACAGGAAGCTCCTTATATATAGTTTTTTCTGTTTTCCCTCTTTCACTCTTTATTTTCCCATCGGCGGATCCACGTTCTGCAGTCCTCTGTGACCCGCTTCATCTGCCCCATGAGCCGGTTCCTCTGACGCACAAACCGTGTCTGCGCCGCCAGGTAATAGTCCTCTTCCGTATTATCCCTGGTCAGCCCCTCTGCCATGGAAAGTCCGGCGAATACCGATGTCTTCACCGCCGGATCCTGATGGTATGGGCTGGACGCCGTATAGGTGAGCCTGGCCAGCTCTCCGGCGGTCTCCATAACGGCGTCATCCGTATTCTCCTGCTGCTCCATGGATGCTTCAAAGTCTGCGGCAGCCGCCCTCAGTCCCGCAAGTACCGGCCAGACCAGAGAAAGATCAAAGTCCCCGGTGGTCTTTTTTTCAATGGAACGGAGGCTGCCCTCCATAAAATCCACAAAGCCGGTCATATCCGCCGGAAGCTTCCTGCAGCCGGCAAAAAACGCCGTCAGCCCCGCAATGACCCTGGCGTCCCGCAGCGCCGTCTCCGGGTCCACCTTGTCAAAGGTATCCTCCCTGGTGTGCCACCAGTAAAACATTTCATGATCCTTTTTAATAAACTTCGGCATAATGGCAAAGGGAATATCCGCGCCCCAGAAGGTCTGGTCTGCAAACCGGATCATGGGCGTCGGCGGGTCCGGCTCCCCCTCGTTGAATTCCTTCAGGAATTCCCGGTCAAAGGCCTCCCCCTCCAGCATGGATGTCTGGAGGCCCACCACATCGGAGCCCTTGCAGCCGCAGATATCCATGTTGATATGCGCCACACAGTTTTCCTTCAGCTCCTCCCAATGGTGATCATAATACCAGGCCGAACCTGCATAACGGCCGTCCGAATGACCGGACCACCAGGCGAACACCACCGACCGCTCCAGCTGCTCCCGGTTCTCCTGGAACACCCTGGCCAGCTCCATCATGGCTGCGTTGGCCACTCCGTTATCCGTGGCCCCCTCATACCAGGAATCATAATGACCGGAGACCAGCACAAATTTTTCCGATCTTCCGCGGATCCGCGCCACCGGCATGGTGCTGGAAACGATCCCCTGGTCCATCTCCGCATTGAGACATACGGTCAGCGGCCCGGCCTCCAGCCGTCTCCGCAGCTCCTCTCCGGCGGTCTTTCCGATCTCCGCAAACGGGAGTCCCGGATAATGCCAGGCCAGATCCTCCGGCTCCGGCGTCCCCCAGACTCCCCCCAGAGTCCCGTGGTGGGCCAGGTCCGCATGCCAGATGGTGAGTACCCCCAGAGCCCCGGCCCGTTTCGCCTCACATGCAAAGGAAAAACTGTTCTCATAGGTCAGGACCAGCTTTCCGGAAAATCCGGCCATCCTCGCTCTCTGCTCCCTCTGGCTGCACCCTCCGGCTACGCTGATCCCGTCAAAGACCAGCTCTGCCTCCAGATCCTTCGCCGTACCGCTGTATACATACGGAGTCAGAGGGATGTCCTCTTCCTGCCCGGCCCCCAGGATCCGCAAGGACGCCTTCCCGGGAAGGCTCCGGTACATCTGATATCTTTCCCGGTCCACATGGATTCCCAGATCCTCCATCCGTTCTGCGATCTGCTCTGCCGCCGCCTCCCCGTCCCCGGAGCCCGTATACCGATTCAGCCGGCAGAGCCGTTCCGCATCCTGCATGATCCGGGTCTGGTCCAGAGATCTGCTGACCGCTTCCGTAAGTTCGCTTTTTTTATATAAAATACCTTTTTTATCTTCTATTTTTCCGCACCTCTCTTTATATATTAAAATATTTTCATGTATTCATATTATCATCTGATTATTTGCTCGTCAATATATTATTTTGCAAAAATAAAAATGAAGTGTACAGTCCAATGTCATTAAGTTAATTTAAAAATTAAAAAAAGCAGAATGCAAGTAGGTAAAATCTCACTTGTATTTTGCTTTTTTCATTTTGTTATCTGTTTTTTGCACGGCAAACAGACAGATGGATTGTACATCTGTCTATAATCCTATATAATGATGAATGGTTATGCTACCCTGTATAGAAAACTTACTGACGCCTGAGGTTTGACTTTCCGAGGGTCTCGACGCCCAGGTCTTATTGGTAATATATGTTTTTCTATCAGTTTAACCACATCAGGTGGACGAAGTTTCCGTTTGCGTCGCAGATATTCTCTGCAAATGTAAATGGCAATAGTAAAGTTCACCTGATTTTTCTTACTTATATTTTCTGTGTGTTCAACTACATATGTTGTAATTAATTCGCAGTAATTATATAAGGTCAATCTTGCAAATATTTCTTGCTTTATGTAATCCACTTTTTTGGCATGAAAACTAGTTAGCCCTATAGCATATTTCAATTCACGAAATGATGTTTCTATGCCCCATCTTAAGTGATATAATTCCTTAAGTTTTTCTGCCGAAAAGCAAAAACGGTCCAAGTTTGTAATTACCGTTTCGTAGGAATCATCTGCTATTTTAAACCTTGCAATTCTAAAGGAGATAGGATAATCCTCTTTGCTTCCTATTGGAAGATAATCAAAGGTTTGTACTGTTGGCATGAATTTATATCCTGCTTGTTTCTTTGACTTAGTTTGATTTCGTGTCAGAATCAGATTGATATCCATATCAAAAACTGCCGTTTGTGGAAGTTCTAAGCCTGATGCAATGCCATTGCTGTGAACATCTTTTATTCTAATCAAAAATTTCCAGCCTTTTTCTATTGCGTGAGACATAATGTTATAGTTTTCATATCCTCTATCAGCAATTAATATAACTTAGTCCAATGTCACCCTTTCTATCATTTGAATGCATGCTCTGTGTTCTTGATACGTAGAGGCAGTTTGAACCAATGCATCAATATAAGTTCTGTTTAAAACATCATACAGGGCATTTAGATGTAAGTGATTACCGGTTGCACCAAGTTGATTTGATTTCCAAAGAGTTTCCGGGTCGTTTAGATTCGGTGCAATAGTTAGATTGCTGCCATCGCAAGCCAAAAGTTGATATCCCTCATATAAGTTTTTTGTTTGAGCATTTTCTTCTGTAAACGCATGAAATAAGTATTCAAATGCTTCTGGCAGAATTTTAGCCCGCTGCTGTGTATACGCTGAAACAGTAGGAGCATTCACATCAAAATCGAAAAAATCCAAGAGTTCTTTATTCAGCGTGCAACCGCCGGAACCAACACATGTCTTAAAATTAATTTTGCGGTTTCTTGAAAAATCAGTATCTGGATTTTTCAAGAACAAAGATGGATTTCTTGCCAATTCTGAAATTAGATTTTCTAGTGAAACCGTAACCTTTTCAATATAGTGACTCATAATGTATCCTCCTTGCAATCAAGATATTCCTTAATTACAAGGGCCGCTTTCGCAACCTTAATATATATCGGTAGCGAAAGCGGCCGCACATTCTATCTTGTTTGTCAACTATTTTTACAAAATAAAAAGACTCCTATATTATTTCTAATATAAGAATCTAATTATTTTGCCTTAACTTAATGACATTGGTGTACAGTCCCCTTTTTTTCGGTTATCTGTACACTTTATTTTATTCTGATTTATTCTTTTTCTAATTTAAAACATACAAATTCATCATGAAATGCCCGCATTCCCAGCCTGCACGGCCGCGGCGGCTGTCATCAGGCACCTCCACATATCCGCAGTTTATCAAAAAGGCAATTCCATATATTCTCCAAGGGGCAATCTTCTGGAACGAGGGGAGAGAGTAAGGAAGAATGAGGGAGACAGGTGAAAGAACGAGAAATTGATAATATAATTTCCCAGCCTTGCTATCTCCTGCCCTGTTTCCCTATTATCTGTCATCACTGCCTCTTACTTTTCCCCACTGTCTTCCCAAAAGAAAAAGACCCTAAACGAGCCTGTTTAGCTCATTCAAGGTCTTCTCATTCAGAATATTTACTTTTGCCCTTTTTCAGGATAATCAGGATTGCCTGATGACAGCGGCCAGTCTCCTACCGCCTCACCAGCAGGGATTTTCCGGTCATCTCCTTCGGCTGCTCCATTCCCATGAGCTCGATCAGCGTCGGAGCAATATCTGCCAGGCAGCCTCCCTCTCTGAGTCCATATCCGGCGCCCGCGTTCACCAGGATAAACGGCACCGGGTTTGTCGTATGGGCTGTAAAGGGCTCTCCGGTCTCATAATCCACCAGCTGCTCCACGTTTCCATGGTCGGCACAGATGAACAGTACGCCGTCCGCCTTCTCAATGGCCTCCACGGCCCTGCCCACACAGGCATCCACGGCCTCCACGGCCTGGATGGCCGCATTTTCCACTCCCGTATGGCCCACCATATCCGGGTTTGCAAAGTTGATGATGATCACGTCATATTTTCCGGAACCAATGGCCTCCACCAGCTTATCGCATACGGCCGGGGCGCTCATCTCCGGCTGAAGATCGTAGGTGGCAACCTTGGGGGACTTCACCAAAATCCGCTCCTCTCCCGGATTGGGCTCCTCCACCCCGCCGTTGAAGAAGAAGGTCACATGGGCGTATTTCTCTGTTTCTGCGATCCTTGCCTGGGTCATATGGTGATCCGCCAGGAACTGGCCCAGGGTATTGGTGATGGCTTCCTTTTTAAAGGCCACCAGCTTATTGGGGATAGTCTCGTCATAATCCGTAAAGCAGACGTAAACCAGCTCCAGCCTCTTATCCCGTTCAAAGCCAGTGAAGCCATCGTCACAGAACGCCCGGGTGATCTCCCTGGCCCGGTCCGGACGGAAATTGAAGAAGATCACAGAGTCCTTATCCTGGACCAGGCCCACCGGCTGGCCGTTCTCAGTGATCACCGTGGGAACCACGAACTCGTCGGTCTTTCCTTCGTCGTAGGACGCCTGTACGGCAGCCGCGGCGCAGGGATCCTTTTTCCCCTCTCCTCTGGTAAGAGCCCTGTAAGCCAGTTCCACACGGTCCCAGCGGTTATCCCGGTCCATGGCATAATAGCGGCCCATGACAGATGCCACCTTGCCAACGCCCAGCTCCTTCATTTTTCCCTCCAGCTGCTCCACAAACTCCCGGCCAGAGGACGGGGGCGTATCTCTTCCGTCCAGGAAGCAGTGTACGAACACCTTCTCCAGCCCGTTTCTCCTGGCCAGCTCCAAAAGCCCGACGATATGGGTCATATGGCTGTGTACGCCTCCGTCAGATACCAGTCCCATCAGATGCAGGGCGGAACCGTTCTTTTTACAGTTCTCCACAGCCTTTAAAAATTCGCTGTTTTCAAAGAAATCCCCATCCTCAATGGCCTTGGTGATCTTTGTAAGCTCCTGATATACAATACGGCCGGCTCCCATGTTCAGATGGCCCACCTCAGAATTGCCCATCTGGCCGTCAGGAAGGCCCACGGCCAGTCCGCTGGCATTTCCCTCCGCAAAGGGGCATTCTCTCATCAGCCGGTCCATCACCGGAGTGCTGGCCTCCAGGACCGCATTGCCCCGTTTTTCATTATTTAATCCATATCCATCCAGGATCATCAGTACCACTGGTTTTTTGCTCATATATTTCTTCCGCTCCTTTATTGGTAAATATCCTTTAGAAACGCTTCTATTGTATAACATTTAACAAATTCCCGCAACTATTTCATGGAAGTATCTTCGGCCCGGATTTTCACCTTCCTTTTTCATTTCTTTATATTCTGTTCCGTTTCATAAAAATTATTTTCTGTTTCTTTCACACTTCCTTCACAGAGATTCCAAACTTTCGTCACATTTCTGCTGTATCCTGTTATCTGTAACAAGGTACCAGACCTTTATACACTTTTCATACTTGGCCGGCGGGAAAACCCGCCGGCTCCTCCCATTTTATAAGGTCTTTCCGGCCGTTTCGGGAAAACTAAAATTTTTTGAATTTTTTTGTATTTTTCTCTTGCTTTTTTTGAATCCCTATGGTATTATTAATGAGCTCGCTGATACAGAGCACAATATCGAGGCGTGGCTCAGTTTGGTAGAGCGCTGCGTTCGGGACGCAGAGGTCGCAAGTTCGAATCTTGTCGCCTCGATTCCGGCCTGTTGGTCAAGCGGTCAAGACGACGCCCTCTCACGGCGTAAACCCGGGTTCGATTCCCGGACAGGTCATAATTGAAAACCGGTTATCTGAATCTCAGATAGCCGGTTTTTTCTATGTTCTACGGCTGCATCCCCTAAAAACGGAACAAAAAAGGATGCCCCAGGGGCAGGCCGAAAACCGGCTCCCATGCGGCACCCATCCTGCATTTTCCGCTCTCTCTGTCCTGCCAGAGAGGCCTGTTTTCAGGAAACCTATTCCACCTCGTCCTCACTGACCAGCTCGTCGTACTCCGCGGAGTCCAGAAGCTCGTCAAAGGCATCTGCCACGATCTCATACTCCTCGTCGCTGTCAATGTTCTCCAGGTCCGGATTTCCATTGATATCTTCCACATAACGGTATAAGTAAACCTCTCCGTCTTCGGCTTCCCTGCCGTCCAGGGGAAGAAGGGCGATATACTCCTTTTCTCCAGCCTCAAAGATCGTCAGCACCACACACTCCAGCTCTGTGCCGTCGTCCAGAGTCAGGGTTACTGTCATCTCTTCATCATTCTCAGCGTCCGGATTTCCAAGACCGTTCTTTAAATTTTCGTTTGCCATAACCGTTCCTCTCTTTTTTTCAAATGTACCATATTTTATAAGGTAAATACAGCATATCAGCAAACCCCGTAAAAATCAATACTCAATTCCCTTTCTTGCCAAAATCCCACGGTCGTAGGGATGCTTGATCTTCCGGAGCTCCGACACATAATCGGCGGCCTTAAGGATCCGCTCCGAAGGCGATCTGCCGGTCAGCACCACCTCCAGCCCCTCTGGCCGGGATCCCAGGAAATCCAGGACCCGGTCCTCGGGAACCATGCCGTAGGTCATGGCTGCCATGATCTCGTCCAGGATCAGAAGATCTGCCTTTTCTGCCAGCTCCGTAGCCCGGTAAAACTGCTCCAGATTCCACTGCGCAGCCCTTTCCCTTGTTTCCCGGTCCATGGCCGAAACGAAGCCGAAGGTCTTTTCACATGGGATCACCGTGATCCCCGGAATGCGGTCCAGTACGGCCACCTCCCCGGAATCGTCGCTTTTTAAAAAACGGACCATCACCACCCGGAGCCCCCGGCCGGCCGCCCGGACGGCCAGTCCCACCGCCGCGCTGGTCTTTCCCTTTCCGTCTCCGCAGTAAATATGCACCAGTCCCATAAAACCGTTCCCTCTTTCCATATTTTTGTGGTCCCTGTTCTTCTGCCGGTCCTTTATTCCATGCATTCCCTCACGAACCGGGAAATCTCCTGCTTCCGGTGATACCGCTCCTTCACCGCCAGGATATGGAGCCGCTCCCTGGCCCGGGTCATGGCCACATAAAAGAGCCGCCGCTCCTCCTCAATATCCGCCGGAAGTCCCGCCTTATGATGGGGAACAATGCCCTCATTGGCGTCCACCACAAAGACGATCCCGTATTCCAGCCCCTTGGCGCTGTGCATGGTGGAGAGCGTTACTCCCTCCGGCCTTCCCGCTCCCTTTGCTTCCCGTCCCTTTTCCTTCAGTGTCTCCTCATACTGCCGGATATGCTCCTTCCATTCCTCCAGGTCAGAAAAGCCGGCTGCCCGTTCCTCGATCTGGCTGGCAATATCCAAAAATTCCTCTGGCCGGATCCTCCGGAATCCGGCAAATTCCTTTAAATATGTGTCATAGCCCACAGCCTGGCGGATGTAATGGATCGCCGGGCCGGGCTTCAGCCGCCCGATGGTCCGAAGATCCCCCTCCAGGTCCAGGACCCGCTCCTGCATCCAGTCCCGGTCCCGGTAAAAATCCCTTACCCGGTCCAGGGAGACCAGAGGCGTTTCAAAGGCATCTCTGGAAAAATACCGGTTGGGCCGGTTCATGATCCGGAAAAAATCGCTGCGCGCCCGGCCTCCGTAGCCCAGCTCCAGGTACGCCAGCAGATCCCTTGCGATCCAGTGGCCGTAAAGACTGGGAACTGCATCCCGCATGGAAAATGGAATATTGTATTCCATCAGCTTTTCCGCCAGAAGCCCCGTCCCGTTTCCCGTCCTGAAAAGAACAGCCATATCCTCATAGCCATATCCAGCCTGGGCGTACCGGCGGATCCTTCTGGCCGTTTCCTCGGCCTCTGCCAGGGGATTTTCGTAAACGGAGAGATCCACAGGACGGCCAGGTCCATGGACGGGGACCAGCTCCTTTTTAAAACGGACCTGGTTGTGGGCTATGAGCCTTAAGGAGGTTTCCACGATCTCCCTGGAGGACCGGTAATTTTCCGCCAGCAGCACCCGGCGGGCCTCCGGATAATCCTTTTCAAAGCCCAGCATGATCTCCGGCTTAGCCCCCCGGAACCGGTATATGGACTGGTCGTCGTCGCCCACGATGAACAGATTGTTTTCCGGCAGCGCCAGCATCCTTACGACCTCATACTGGATCCGGTTAATATCCTGGAATTCATCCACCAGGATATACCGGAACTTCCTCTGCCAGGCAGAAAGGATATCCTTTCTCTGGGAAAACAGCTCATGGCACATGACCAGCATATCGTCAAAGTCCAGCTTCCCCCTGGCCCGGAGCATGCTCTCGTACCCCATGTAAAGCTTTTTAAACCACTCCTCCGGGCAGTTCTGGGAATAGTAGCAGGAAAGATCCATCTGACTGCCCTTTACATAGCTGATCTCATTGATCACGGCAGAGATGAACTCCCCCTCGTCCTCCACCTCCAGCTGGGAGGCGTCCAGAAACTCCCTGAAATACTGGCGTTTTTCCTCTTCTCCCAGGATACAGTCTGCCGGGAACCGGTACGCCAGCTTAAGGATCCTGTAAAAAACAGAGTGGAAGGTACCAAAGGTCACCCTTCCACTTTCCGTATCGTTTTCTCTGTCCGCCGGTCCCAGGGAACGGAACCGTTCTTCCATCTCCCTGGCTGACGCCTTTGTAAAGGTGATCACAAGGATCTCCGACGGCCGAACCCCGGACGCCAGGAGTCCTGCGATCCTGTGGGTAATCACGGTGGTCTTTCCGGACCCCGGCCCCGCCAGGACCATCATAGGCCCCGTCTTGTGAGACAGGGCCGTTTTCTGCGCTTCATTAAATTTCATCATTTACCTGCTGACAGTCTCCCGGTAGATAAAAGCCTCCTCCAGATCGTCCATGCTGATCCTTCTCCCCCAATGGATGGAGGAATTGAAGTTGCCCTCGGCCACAGTAACGAAATCCTTGCCAATGGTCAGGATGATCACCGAATGCTCACCGCCCTGATTGTTGTACATCCGGATATGGTCTCCCACCCGGAGCGCTTCCCGATCCAGGCGGTCATGCACTTCATATGAGGCGGAGGATCCGTAAAGCGTATCCTGGACCATGTAAGCAAAGCCCGCACAGCCGGCTCCGATGGAGAAATTCCGGCGGAAGGTATTTTCATTGGTCCATTTTTTTCCCTCCGGATACGTTTTCTTCAGGGAGATGATCGCTTCGTACGCTTCCTCGTCGGTCATCCCCGCACCGGCCGCCGGGCTCTCGGTCTCCCCGCTGTTCCCTGTACTGCCGGGCTCCGCATATTTCGTCTGGACCACTCCGTCCACCGTCCATGCGCCGTTTTCATTGACTTCAAAGCCGTCCACCACAGAAGAAGCGAACATCCAGCCGTTTCCGTCAAACCGGTAGCTCTCCGCCACGCCGTTCTGGTCCCCATCCAGCCAGAACCAGCCGTTGGCCGGATACGTCCCGTCGTCGTTCTGATACCACCAGCCGCTGGTGCCGTCCTGGACGGCCGGGCGGCTCAGATCCTGCTTCCATGTTCCGGCAAAAGCCGGAACCGTCACAGCCGCAGACATGGCTGCCGCCAGACCGCAGACCCATATTTTTTTCATCCGTATCCCCTCTTTTCTGTCCTAGGCCTCCAGAAGCGCGATTCCCTTTCTGATCCTCTCCAGGGACTCCTCTTTTCCAAGGACCTCCATGATCTCGGTGGCTCCCGCCGGCGTCATCTGTTTTCCTGAAACAGCCGTGCGGATGGGCCACATCACAAAGCCGGTCTTTACGCCCTTTTCTGCCACATATCCGGCCAGGGTCTCGTAAAGAGCGTCGTTGGAATAGTCCTCCTGGGCCTCCAGAAGAGGAAGGACTTCTTTTAAGGTCTCCAGGGAGGTCTCCTTTGTGGTCTTCATCTTCTTATGGACAAACATCTCCGGATCATATTCCGGAAGTGCCTCGAAGAAATCCACCTGGGCTGCGATGTCCGGGAACACCTCGATCCGGGTCTTTACCATGGCAGCGATCTTCTTAAGGTCCAGGGGCTTTGTAATGGCTGCTTTTAAATAAGGCTCTGCCTGGGCGTAGAAGGGATCAAACTCCATTTTCTTTAAATATTCCCCGTTCATCCAGCGCAGCTTTGTCATATCAAAGACTGCCGGGGATTTGCTCATATTGTGGTAATCAAATTCCTTCACCAGCTCCTCCAGGGTAAAGAACTCCTGGTTGCCCGCCGGGGACCAGCCCAAAAGAGCCACGAAGTTTACGATGGCCTCCGTTAAAAAGCCCTGCTCCAGAAGGTCTTCAAAGGAGGAATGGCCGCTTCTCTTACTTAATTTCTTATGCTCCTCGTTGGTGATGGTCGGACAGTGGACGTACACCGGAACCTCCCAGCCAAAGGCCTCGTAAAGGCGGTTGTATTTGGGGGAAGAGGACAGATACTCATTTCCTCTTACCACATGGGTGATCCCCATCAGGTGGTCGTCCACCACGTTGGCAAAGTTGTAGGTGGGATAGCCGTCGGATTTGATAAGGACCATGTCGTCCAGCTCCGAGTTATCCACGCTGATATCGCCGTAGATGTCGTCGTGGAAGGTGGTGGTTCCCTCCTTAGGATTGTTCTGACGGATCACAAAGGGCATTCCGGCCTTTAAGTTGGCCTCCACCTCTTCCTTGGAAAGGCCCAGGCAGTGCTTATCATAGGCCATGATCTCCTCGCCGTTGACATTCTTCTTTAAGGAATCCAGACGCTCCTGGGTGCAGAAGCAGTAATATGCCTCGCCCTTTTCCACCAGCTTCTTTGCATATTCCATATAGATCCCGGATCTCTGGCGCTCACTCTGTACATAAGGGCCGTATCCGCCGTCCTTATCCGGTCCCTCATCGTGGATCAGTCCTGTTTTTTCCATGGTGCGGTAGATGATGTCCACCGCCCCCTCCACGTACCGCTCCTGGTCCGTGTCCTCGATGCGGAGGATGAAATCCCCGCCCTCATGCTTGGCGATCAGATATGTGTAAAGCGCAGTCCTTAAGTTTCCCACATGCATCCGGCCTGTGGGGCTCGGCGCAAATCTTGTTCTTACTTTTCCCATTTTTTTCTCTCCTGTCATTTCCATAGTTTTAAGGGGATCCTCTGTTCCTTCTTCTTATGCCGCCATATCCAGCAGACGGCAGGCCAGATTAAAATATACCATTAGACTCACGGCGTCCACAATGGTGGTGATCATGGGCGAGGCCATAATGGCCGGATCCAGCTTCAGCACCTTGGCCCCGATGGGCAGGGTACAGCCGATAGTCTTGGCCGCCACTACGGTCGCAAACATACTGATGACCACCGTGACGCAGATCATCGTATTTCCTGGATACTGGATCATCAGACGGATAAAGTTCACCACCGCCAGTACAAAGCCGACCATAAAGCCGACCCGGATCTCTTTCCATAAAACCTTCAATACATCCGACGGCTCGATCTCTCCCAGGGCCATACCGCGGATGACCATGGTGCTGCTCTGGCTTCCCGAGTTTCCCCCGGTATCCATCAGCATCGGAATAAAGCTCACAAGCAGCGGTACCGCAGCAAAGGCGGTTTCATATTTTACCAGGATCGCACCTGTAATTGTACTGGACAGCATCAGGATCAAAAGCCACGGAATCCTGTTTTTCGCCAGCTGGAACACGCTGGTCTTTAAATAGGGCTTCTCGCTGGGCAGCATGGCGGCCATCTTCTCGAAGTCCTCGGTGGCCTCCTCCTCCATGACCTCCATCACGTCGTCTACGGTAATGATTCCCACCAGACGGTCCTCGCTGTCCACCACAGGGATACATAAAAGACCGTATTTATTCATCATATCCGCCACCGCCTCCTGGTCCTCGGTGGTGGTCACCTTGATCACATGGGTGTCCATGATGGTTTCCAGGCGGGTCTCATAGGCGTTCATTAAAAGCTCCTTGACCGTGACCACGCCTTCCAGATGACGCTTTTCATCCATGACATAGCAGGTGTAGATGGTCTCCGAATCCACGCCGTGGCAGCGGATATAGGCAAAGGACTGCTCCACGGTCATGCCCTTTTTCAGACCTACATACTCAGCCGTCATGATACTTCCGGCGCTGTTCTCCGGGTAATTTAAAAACTGGTTGATGAGCTTTCGCGTATCCGGCGTCGTATTTTTCAGGACACGGCGCACCACCGTTGCCGGCAGCTCCTCCAGCATATCCACCGCATCGTCCACATACAGATCCTCTACGATCTCTGACAGCTCCTTATCAGTGATGCTGTTGATGATATGGCTCTGTTTTTCCGCCGGAAGCTCTGCGAACACATCCGTGGCCAGAGCCTTGGGCAGCATGCGGAATACGATCACGGTCTTTTCTGAATCCAGCTCTTCCATAAATAAGGCGATATCCACCTCATTCAGCTCCAGGAGCGCTTCCTTCAGCTGCCTGTACTTTTTTTCTCCGGCCAGCCTTAAAAGCTCCTCCTTCTCTGCATTTTCCATCACTTCATTTGGCATCGTTTTTTCCTCCACTCCAAATTTTTACCGGCATGGAGGCAAAACGTCCATTAAGAACGGCAATACACATAACGGTTACGCATTATGTCTATTGCCTCAGGTTCCGGGTGGGCGTCTGCCTCCGTCTTCCGACTTCGACCTTCCATTATGTGCTCACATCCTTTCTTTTGGGGTCTGCCTTTCACATTATAAGTAAATTTTATCCAAATGGCAACCGATTACGCAGGATTTCCCGATTTTTTCCTGTCATTTCTGATCTGGAATATAAAACTCAGCCTTTCCGCAGTTCTCGCACCGGAGGATCTGCACATCCAGGGATCCACTGGCCAGACGGTTTAAATTGCTGAAAAAGAAGGTCTCTTCTCCCAGCTTGAGCTTCTCGGCCCCCAGATCCAGCATCTCCCCGCCGCAGCGCAGGCACGCCTTTCCGGTCCGTTTCCGCTCCCGGTCCTTCCTCTCCTTTTCCTGCTTTTCCTCCCGGGCCTTTTCCATCTGCTCCACAAACTCCCGCAGCTCCTCCCTGGATTCTGCCCGTCCCGTTTCCCAGGCCAGAAGGCCCCGCTCCACATTGGTCATGGACGAATACTTCTCATAACAGTCCTTACATACGGTCTGGGTCACATTGCCGCAGTAGAGAGACTTTTTCTCCCGCCATCCCAGGGATCTTCCGCAGAAAACACAGATCTTTTCCATATACAGACCTCCTCCCGCACTCTTTTCTTTATCCTATCATACCGTCTCTCCCGTTTCAACTTCTCCCCGGATTTTCTTTCCTTTTCTTGCTTTTCGTTTTTCATTCTGGTACAATGGGGCAGAGCGATTTTTTACGGGAGAAGGGAATACAATGAATGTAGCAGATTTCAATTTTGAATTACCCCAGGAGCTGATCGCCCAGGATCCCTTAGAGGACCGGGCCGCATCCAGGCTCCTGGTATTAAATAAGGAAACGGGAGCTGTCAGCCACCGGCATTTCCGTGATATCAAGAAATTTCTAAAAAAGGGAGACTGTCTCGTCATCAACGATACAAAGGTGATCCCGGCCCGTCTCATCGGCCATAAGGTGGGAACTGACGCAAAGATCGAGGTGCTGCTTTTAAAGAGAAAGAGCGACAACGTCTGGGAGACCCTGGTAAAGCCCGGGAAAAAGATGAAGGAGGGCGCAGAGGTCTCCTTCGGTGACGGCCTTTTAAAGGGAAAGGTTGTGGGCGTTGTGGATGAGGGCAACCGCCTGATCCAGTTTGAATACGACGGGATCTTTGAGGAGATCCTGGACCAGCTGGGCCAGATGCCCCTGCCGCCGTATATTACCCACCAGCTAAAGGACAAAAACCGTTACCAGACGGTCTATGCAAAGCATGACGGCTCTGCCGCAGCCCCCACTGCCGGCCTTCACTTTACAACGGAGCTCCTCCAGGAGATCCAGGATATGGGCGTCACCATTGCCCATGTGACCCTTCATGTGGGACTGGGGACCTTCCGGCCCGTGAAAGCAGACACCATCGAGGAGCACCACATGCATTCGGAATTTTATGTGGTAGAGGAGGAAGAGGCAAAAAAGATCAACGACACCAAGAAAAACGGAGGCCGTGTGATCTGCGTGGGCACCACCAGCTGCCGTACCCTGGAGTCCGCCTCTGGTGAGGATGGGGTCCTCAAGGCCGGAAGCGGCTGGACAGATATCTTCATCTACCCGGGATACCGCTTCAAGATCCTGGACTGCCTGATCACCAATTTCCACCTTCCGGAATCCACCCTGGTGATGCTGGTCTCTGCCCTGGCCGGACGGGAGCACATCTTAAACGCATACCAGGAGGCCATCAGGGAGCGGTACCGCTTCTTCAGCTTTGGCGACGCCATGTTCATTACCAATGATCCTGTCTAAGCCTTTCACGCCCTGCGCCGGAAACGGCGGGTCCGGCAGGCCCGCACCCGGCGGCGGGGCGTTTTCCATCCCAGCCGGCAGGCTCAAAACAGGATACCATATTTTACAAGTCAAAAGGAGGATCATCAATGGAGGAATCCATTCGTCTTAATAAATATCTCAGCGATGCCGGAGTCTGCTCCCGACGGGAAGCCGACCGCCTCATTGAGGCCGGAAAGGTACTGGTGGACGGACAGACCGCATCCATGGGAATGAAGGTGGCTCCCGGACAAACTGTGGTCTGTGACGGAAAGACCGTGGGCGGAAAGGACAAGCCTGTATTCCTCGCAGTCAATAAGCCCAGGGGGATCGTGTGTACCACCTCCGATAAGGACCAGGCTGAAAATATCGTGGAATTTTTAAATTATCCCCAGCGGATCTATCCGGTGGGCCGTCTGGATAAGGATTCTGAGGGACTCCTTTTAATGACGAACCAGGGGGATCTTGTGAATAAGATCCTCCGGGGCGGGAATAACCATGAAAAGGAATATGCCGTAGCCGTCAACCACCCGGTGACGGAGGAATTTCTCCAGAAAATGCGCGAGGGCGTATGGCTCGAGGACCTGGCTGTAAAGACAATGCCCTGCAAGGCCTGGAAAACAGGCCCCTGCACCTTCCACATCATACTGACCCAGGGCTTAAACCGCCAGATCCGCCGTATGTGCCGGGCTCTGGATTTCCATGTAAAATTCTTAAAGCGGGTGCGGATCATGAACATCACCCTGGGAGGGCTGGAACGGGGCCAGTACCGGGAGCTGACAGAAGCAGAGGTGGCGGAGATCCGCCGCCTGGTGAAGGATTCCACCAACCTTCCGCAGGCAGCCGCAGCCCGAAGGCAGTCCTCTTCCCCGAATCCGCCGGCACGCACCGGACGGACGGGCCCAGGACAGGAAAGGAGAACCCGAAATGGATGATCGGTTAAAACGGATGAAGGACCTTGCCGCCGTCCTTTCTGAGGCGTCCAGAGCCTACTACCAGGAAAGCCGGGAGCTCATGAGCAACCTGGAATATGACCGGCTGTACGACGAGCTTCTAACGCTGGAAAAGGAGACGGGTACCGTCTTTTCCGGAAGCCCCACCCAGAAGGTGGGCTATGAGGTTTTAAGCGAGCTCCCCAGGGAGCGCCATGAGCAGCCCATGCTTTCCCTTAATAAAACAAAAAGCGTGGAGGAATTAAAAGAATGGCTGGGAACCCAGACAGGCCTTCTTTCCTGGAAGATGGACGGACTCACTGTGGTCCTCACCTATGAAAACGGCGTCTTATCCAAGGCCGTCACCAGGGGAAACGGTGAGATCGGAGAGGTGATCACCGGAAATGCCAGGACCTTTGTGAACCTCCCCATGTCCATTCCATATAAGGGGCGTCTGATCCTGCGGGGCGAGGCCGTTATTACCTATTCAGACTTTGCAAAGCTTAACGCCTCCATTTCAGACGCTGACGCCAGGTATAAAAACCCCAGGAATCTGTGCAGCGGCTCGGTCCGCCAGCTGAACAGCGCCGTCACCGCCAGCCGGAACGTCCGCTTCATGGCCTTTTCCCTGGTACAGGCTGAGTGCGTGGATTTTAAAAACTCCCGGAAGGAGCAGTTTTTATGGCTGGCCTCCATGGGCTTTGAGACTGTGGAATTTGTGGAGGTGACCCCGGAGACTCTGAAGGCGGCAGTGGAGGCCTTCAGCCGCCGGATCGAGGGCAACGATATCCCCTCCGACGGTCTGGTGCTTCTCTACGACGATATCGCCTACGGCGCATCCCTGGGCCGCACTGCCAAATTTCCCAGGGATTCCATTGCCTTTAAATGGGCCGACGAGCTTCAGGAAACCACCCTCTCCTACATTGAATGGAGCGCCTCCCGGACGGGACTCATCAATCCGGTGGCCGTATTTGAGCCGGTGGAGCTGGAGGGTACCACAGTAAGCCGGGCCAGCGTCCACAACATCAGCATCATGGAAGGACTGGAGCTGGGAGCCGGGGACCGGATCACCGTTTATAAGGCCAATATGATCATTCCCCAGATCGCCGGCAATCTGACCCGCAGCGGCGTCAGGGATATTCCTTCCTGCTGTCCTGTCTGCGGAGGAGCAACGGAGATCCGCAGCGTAAACGGCATAAAATCCCTGTACTGCACCAACCCGGACTGCCAGGCCAAAAAGATCAAGGCCTTTGATCTTTTCGTCAGCCGGGATGCCCTGAATATCGACGGTCTTTCAGAAATGACCCTGGAAAAGTTCATTGCCGCCGGATTTATCCACGAATTTGCCGATATTTTCCACCTGGACCGCCACCGGGACGCCATCGTCACCATGGAGGGCTTTGGGGAAAAATCCTATGAAAACCTGGTGCAGGCCGCAGAAAACGCCTCCCACACCACCCTCCCGCGGCTGATCTACGGTCTGGGGATCGCAGGCATCGGTCTTGCCAACGCCAAAATGATCTGCCGCCACTTCCGTTTCGACCTGGACGCCATGCGGAAGGCCGGCGTCGAGGAGCTTTGCGCCATCGACGGCATCGGAGCCGTTCTGGCAGATGCCTGGGCCGGATACTTTAAGGATCCGAAGAATAACGAAAGCCTGGACCGCCTTTTAATGGAGCTGACTCTGGAGGGCGGTCCCGAGGAGACCGGAGACGGCCCCCTGGCGGGAAAAACCTTTGTGATCACAGGCTCCGTGACCCACTTTGCCAACCGGAAGGCCCTTCAGGAACGGATCGAGGCCCTGGGAGGAAAAGCCACAGGCTCTGTGACCTCAAAAACCAGCTATCTGATCAACAACGATGTAACATCTAATTCGTCCAAAAACAAGAAGGCCCGGGAGCTGGGGATCCCCATTCTCTCCGAGGAGGACTTTCTTAAGATGACCGAGGAAAACGACCATGCCCATTAAAATTCAGAACGATCTGCCCGCGCGGGCCATACTGGAAAGCGAAAACGTATTTATCATGGACGAGGCCAGGGCCTCCAGCCAGGACATCCGGCCTCTGGAAATCCTGATCCTGAACCTGATGCCCTTAAAGGAGGATACCGAGACCCAGCTTTTAAGGGCCTTATCCAACACCCCCCTGCAGGTGGAATGTACCTACATGGTCATGTCCACCCACGAATCCACCCACACCTCTGCCAGCCACCTAAATAAATTTTACGTGACCTTCCAGGACGTAAAGGACCGCCGCTTCGACGGCATGATCATTACCGGGGCTCCGGTGGAGCTGATGGAGTACGAGGAGGTCAATTACTGGGAGGAATTAAAAATGGTCATGGAATGGAGCCGGTCCCATGTGACCTCCACCATGCATCTGTGCTGGGGGGCCCAGGCAGGGCTTTACTACCATTACGGGATCCCCAAATATAAGCGGGACGAAAAGCTGTCCGGCATCTACACCCACAGGCCCCTGGACCGGAAGGTCCCGCTGATGCGGAGCTTTGACGATACCTTCCACTGTCCCCATTCCCGGTACACCGAGGTCCGTGAAGAGGATATCCGAAAGCACCCGGAGCTTAAGATCCTGGCCCGCTCTGAGGAGGCCGGCATCTTTCTTGTGATGAACCAGGACGGAAGCCAGATCTTCGTCCAGGGCCATCCCGAATACGACCGGATGACCTTAAACGCCGAGTATCACAGGGATCTGAACCGCGGACTGGATCCGGCTCTTCCAAAAAATTATTATGACCATGACGATCCCTTCTCCATCCCTCCCCTGACCTGGAGAAACATGGCCAATACCCTGTACTGCAACTGGTTAAACTTCTATGTTTACCAGGTAACGCCCTACGACCTGTATGAGGCCCCGTCCCCGGAGGGGCTTTAAACCCTTCAGGGTCCGCTTCGACAGCAAAAGCTGCCTGTCCCTCTGTATCAGAGGCGAAGGCAGCTTTTCTTTTTTCACTCGTTATTCCGTTTATATCTGCAGCTCTCTTTCCGACCGCTCATGGCATTCCGGCGTCAGGCGTATGGGAACGTCTGTCCCAGAAATCCATAGACTAGATTGTCATAAGCCAGCCTTCCCAGGGCCTCCGGGGACATGGCCCGGAGCTCTGCCGCCGTGCGTACCGTATTTTCCAGGGCCTCAGAAACGGTTCCCGGCACAGTCCGCTTCCTATCCTCCGGCCCATTCTCATAGGCCCATAAAACCGCGCCCAGTCCGTCCGTTTCCACCAGGATCCGGTCCCGGGGGATCCTCTTTGCCGTCTGGGCCACCGCCGGATTCCACCACACATCCGGGCCCACCGAGAAAAAGCAGTCCAAAGACAGATACTCCTCCAGATATTTCTCACAGGAATACCAGTGCACCAGATAGCGGTTGGGATACTCCTTCAGAATGGCGGCAATGGCCTTTTCCTGTCCCTTGGTATGCAGGATCACCGGCTTTTTTAAAGTACATGCCATTTCCAGCTGCTCCCTGAACGCCTGCTCCTGGATCATGAGAGGCACCTGGCACCAGACGCTGTCCATTCCGATCTCGCCGACCACCGGACACCGGCGGATATATGGCTCCATGTCCCGTACCATATACTGGTCCGCATACCAGGGATGAAGTCCTGCGGTGGGGAGCACGGCCCCTTTCGCTCCCGGCTCTCTCCGGGAGCTTCCCGGACACCTGGCTCCCTCTGCCGCCTCCGGAAGGCCCTCCAGCCTGGAAAACAGCCCTCTGGCCTCCTCCGGCCTGGCCGCGCAGACCAGGGAAAGGATCTCCCTTCTGACCCGCTCCTCCCATTCCGCATCCTTCCCCAGGTGGGCATGGGCATCACAAAGTATCATTTCCGTTTCTCTCCCTTCCCATGATCCGTCCGTAGATCTCCCGGCGCAGACTGCCCTGTCCGTATAGCCAGTCCCGGTCTCTCCGGGATTCGCAGACAGAAAGCTCCCCGTTTATACCTGCCGGAGCCGGATTTAAGATCAGGATACGATCAGATAAATAGATGGCCTCGTCCATATCGTGGGTCACCAGCACCACCGTTTTCCCCAGCTTTTTTCTCATGGCCAGAAGCCAGTCCTGCATCTCCCCTCTGGTGATCACATCCAGAGCCCCAAAGGGCTCATCCAGAAGGAGGATGTCCGCGCTGCAGAGAGCCGTCCGCAAAAAGGCTGCCCGCTGGCGCATCCCGCCGGAGAGAGCGGCCGGATAGCTGTTTTCATATCCCTCCAGACCAAATACGGGAAAATATTCCCTGGCCCTCTCCCGCATTTCCTCCAGAGAGCCATGGATCCGTCCGTACAGGCACACATTGTCCAGAATGGTCTTCCAGGGAAACAGAAGATCGTTCTGGGGCATATAGGCAAAATGGCTGGAAAGCCCCCGGATCTCTTCTCCATCCACCAGGATACGGCCCCGCTCCGGCGAAAGGATTCCGGTCAGGAGCTTCAGCACCGTGGACTTTCCGCAGCCAGACGGCCCCAGGAGGCTTACAAATTCTCCCTCCGCCACGCCAAAGGAAATATCCTCCAGCACCTGCTTTTCCCCATAGGAAAACGACAGGCCGGAAATCTCCAGCTTCCTCATTTTTTACTCCTTATCCGGAAGAAATTCGTTGGTGTAGCACTCGGC
The DNA here is from genome assembly GCA_905215775.1 of uncultured bacterium. Taxonomy (GTDB): domain Bacteria; phylum Bacillota; class Clostridia; order Lachnospirales; family Lachnospiraceae; genus Alitiscatomonas. The sequence goes on along the minus strand of CAJMRM010000019.1, from coordinate 24,390 downwards.
AGCCGGGATCGCCTCCTGGATCACGCCGTATTCCACCATGAATTCTGTATAATTATCCCATACCTGGTCCTTCATCTCTCCCCAGCGGTCCGCATCCTCCGCATACTTGCCGGCCAGATATTCCTGGGACATGGTGAGCATTTCCAGGGAATAATCCGGCGCGTAGGTATGAAGGATCTCTGCGCTTTCCCTCGGGTTTTCCATGGCGAACTCATATCCTCTGGACGTGGCTGCCAGGAATTTTTTTACCATTTCCGGCTTTTCCTCCAGGATCTGATCTCCGGCAATGATCACCGGAGTATAGTAGTCCAGCCGTTCATCCAGATCCCGCACCGGCATATAGCTGATGGGGAAATCGTTGAGCGCGCACTTTACGCTGTCCCACGCCTCATAGAACCACATGAGATCCACCTTGTCCTTCAGCGCCTCAAATCCGGAGCCGTCGGAGATCACCAGGTTCAGCTTTGAAAAATCCGCTCCGGCCTGGGTCATGACCGCCCGCAGCACAGCCTCCTCGCCCGGACCGCCCCAGCCCGCATACGTTTTTCCCTCAAAATCCTTGGGAGACTGGATCCCCTTATCCGCGTAGGCCGCAAAGCCGGAGGTGTTGTGCTGGATCACTGCCGCAATGGCCTTGATCGGAAGCGGATCCGCAGACGTCAGGGCAACGGTCACGTCCTCCTGGTAGCTGATCCCGAAGTCCCCCTTCCCCACGGCCACCAGGGACGCCGTAGCCCCCTCCGTCGGTTCCACAATATTCACCTTCAGCCCCTCTTCCTCGTAATACCCCTGATCCAGAGCCACATACATCCCCGTATGATTGGTATTGGCCACATAATCCAGGATCACCGTCACCTCTTCCAGCTCTGCTTTTTCCGGAGCTCCTCCTGTCGTTTCATTTGCTCCCGTGTTTCCGCAGCCTCCCAGGATCATGGACACTGCCAGCGCGCAGGCCGCCGCTGCTGCAATGCTTCTCTTCATCGTTCTCATTGTCTTCTCCTCCAGTTTTTTATGTTTCTGTATTACTGCTGTTTTCTCAGATACGGCATTCCCAGGTACTGGTACAGCCGGATGAGTCCGTTCATGCACAGGCTTAAGAAGATGATCACCGCCACACAGGCAAACACCTTGTCCAGCATATAGCCATTCTTCACCCGCAGAAGATAATAGCCCAGTCCCTCCTGGGAACCGATCCACTCTCCCACCACAGCTCCGCTGATGCTGTAAGTGGCAGCCACCTTAAGTCCCGAAAGAAGAGCCGGTACGGCCGCCGGGATCTTCACCAGACAGTAGGTTTTCCACCGCCCCGCCCCATAGGACCGGACCAGATGCACATATTCTGCATCCACCTGGCTCAAGCCATCTGAAAAGCTCACAGCCACCGGAAAAAAACACATTAAAACCACCGTCAGGATCTTTGGGGCAGCGCCAAAGCCCATATAAATAATAAAAATCGGAGCCAGGACGATCATGGGAACCGTCTGGGTCACAACCAGGACCGGATAAAGTCCCTGGCGGATCACCGGAAAGCAGTCCATGAGGATCCCCAGCGCCAGGGCCAGGGCCAGGGAAATGCCCACGCCAGCCAGGGCCTCCGCCACAGTCACCCGGGCATGAAGCGCCAGCACCGGCAGCTCCCGGATCAGGGTTTCCGCCACCTGGACCGGCGACGGCAGCACATAAAGAGGGATCTCAAAGATCCGGACCGCCCCCTCCCAGAGGACCAGAAGGGCCAGGATAAAGATAGCCGGCGCCAGCTTTCCCGATGTCTGTTTCATACACGTTTCTCCTTTTCATTCTATGGCATTAAGAAAGAAGCCCGATTGCGGGCTTCTCCGCCTGCGGCGGGCCGCTTCTGCGGCATAATTCCCTTCCGCCCCATGGCGATCCCCGCGGAGCGTTTTTTATGTCATAGGACGCACTTTCCTATGACATAAAAAAGACCGCCGGATAACGGCAGTCAGCAAAGGCATACGCTTATGTCCCTACGTTGGCATTATCCAAATCAGGTTATGGGTCGAAATTCACAATTTCCTCTCAGCCTGTATACAGACTCCCCTTGTTATGAGTTGCGTTTTCACATACGAGATTGATTATAGCACGGAATCCCTCCGTGTGCAATGGAAAAGTTTCAAAAAAAGACCGGAACCCTTCTTAGGGGTTCCGGCCATATCAAGCCTAGTCTGTAAGGAAGCAGGACACAAAGTGGCCTGGGCTGATCTCCTTTAACTGCGGCTCCTCGGAGCGGCAGCGGTCTGTCGCATACGGACACCGGTTCGCAAACCGGCATGCCTTCGGCGGCTCGATGGGGGATGTGATCTCTCCCTTTAACAGGATCCTCTCCCGTCTGTTGTCCAGGGACGGGACCGGGATCGCTGATAACAGCGCCTGGGTATACGGGTGCGTCGGGTGGGCGAACAGCTCCTCCGACGGCGCCTTCTCGATCAGCTTTCCAAGGTACATAACCGCGATGTCATCCGAGAAGTGGTTTACGACCGACAGGTCATGGGTGATGAACATGTAGGTCAGGCCCATCTTGTTCTGCAGCTGCTTCATCAGGTTTAAGATCTGCGCCTGGATCGATACGTCCAGCGCCGATACCGGCTCATCACATACGATGAACTTCGGGTTCAGGGCCAGCGCTCTCGCGATCCCGATCCTCTGGCGGCGGCCTCCGTCCAGCTCGTGGGGGTACGTATTGATCAGACGGTCTGCAAGGCCTACCGTCTCCATCAGCTCACGCACACGGTCCATCTGCTCGTTCTTGTCCGTGATGATCTTGTTGATCTTCAGCGGATCTGCAATGATCTGGCTGATGGTCTTACGCGGGTTTAAGCTGGAGAACGGGTCCTGGAAGATGATCTGCATGTCTGTACGCTTCTTGCGCATCTCCTCCACGGACAGCTTCACCACATCCTGTCCCTCGAACAGCACCTCGCCGGCTGTCGGCTCGATCAGACGCAGGATCGCACGGCCTGTGGTGGACTTTCCGCAGCCGGACTCGCCTACCACGCCCAGGGTCTTTCCTTTTTCGATCGTGAAGGTGACATCATCCACGGCGTGCAGCATCCCCTTCGGGGTTTTGAAATACTTTCTCAGGTTTTTTACTTCAAGCAACGGCTGGCTCATCGAATGTTCACCTTCCCTTCGTGGATGTTGTCTTTGTTATACAGATGGCACTCCACATAGTGGGTTTCGTTCCGGTACGTCCTGGGCGGCTTCTGCGTCTTGCAGAGCTCCGTCGCGTACTCACATCTCGGACAGAATGCGCATCCCTTCGGCAGATTGCTCGGATCCGGCATCAGACCCTTGATGGGCTTTAACTCTGCCTGGCGGTTCTCAAGGTTCGGCAGGGAGTTGAACAGGCCCTCCGTATACGGATGACGCGTGTTCTTGAAGATGTCCTCCAGGGTTCCGTGCTCGATGACACGCCCTGCGTATACCACCGATACCTCGTCACAGATCTCTGCCACGATCCCCAGGTCATGGGTGATCATCAGCATCGAGGTGTTATATTTGTCTCGCAGGCCCTTCATCATCTCCAGTACCTGCGCCTGGATCGTTACGTCCAGCGCCGTTGTCGGCTCGTCTGCGATCAGAAGCTCCGGGTTGCAGGCCAGCGCCATGGCGATGACGACTCTCTGCTTCATTCCTCCGGAGAACTGGTGCGGATACTCGCCTCCGCGGCTTCCGGGGATCCCTACCAGCTCCAGCATCTCGCGTGCCTTCTTTATGGGATCCACATCCTTTTCATGCAGGCGGATAACCTCCGCGATCTGCTCCTCCACCGTCATTACCGGGTCCAGGGATGTCATCGGGTCCTGGAAGATCATCGCGACCTTCTTTCCGCGGATCTCCTGCATCTCCTTCTCGCTCTTGGCAAGGATGTCCTCTCCGTCCAGCTTGATGCTTCCTTCCACGATCACTCCCGGCGGATCCGGGATCAGACGCAGCAGGGATAAGCCCGTCGTCGTCTTTCCGGCTCCGGTCTCGCCTACCAGGCCCAGCGTCTTTCCGCGGCCGATCTCCAGGTCCAGGCCGTTCAGCGCCTGCACCACTCCGTAGTCCGTGCGGAATTCCACCACCAGGTTCCGGATCTCCGCTGTCAGATCCTTCCCTTCTGCATTTTTATTTTCATATTTTACATTTTCGCTCATCTTGCTACCCCCTTAACGCAGTCTCGGATCAAGTGCATCACGAAGTCCGTCACCCAGAAGGTTGAGTGAAAGGATCGTGGTCATGATTGCAAGGCCCGGGAACAGGCACATATAGCTGTAGTCACGGATGTATGCACGCGCTCCGGAAAGCATTGCGCCCCACTCCGGTCTCGGCGCCGGGATTCCCAGTCCGATGAAGGAAAGGCCTGCGATGGAAAGGATGACCGATGCCACCTGTAAGGTCGTATGTACGATGATCGGCGCAAGGCTGTTGGGCAGCACCTCATGGAAGATGATCGTCGCATCCTTCGCTCCGATGGCTCTCGCCGCCTCCACGTAATCTGCGTCACGCGCTGTGATGACCGCTCCGCGCACCACTCTGGCGAACGTCGGGATCGACGATACCGCCTGGGCGATGACCAGGTTCGGGATCGAGTTTCCAAGGGACGCCACGATACAGATCGCCAGCAGTGTTCCCGGGATCGCAAGGAAGATATCCATGATACGCATGATGATCATGTCTGTTTTCCCGCCGAAATATCCGGCTGCCGCTCCGAGGATCAGGCCCACTGTAAGGGATACGATAACCGTTACCACACCGATGGAAAGGGATGTGGTGGATCCATACATTACCCGCAGTAAGATATCACGGCCCATCTCGTCCGTTCCGAACCAGTGGGCGGACGACGGCGCCTGCAGGGCCTCGCTGTAATTGGTCTTGATGACCTGCGTTTCATAATCGATCAGGATCGGAGAGAGGATTGCCGTCAGCACCAGCAATACAACGATCACAAGTCCGAACATGGCTGTCTTGTTGCGGCACAGACGCTTCCATACTTCGGCGATTTGACTCTTCTTCTTGATATCTGCCTGTGCATTTACTGTTTTTGCAGAAGCATTGCTCATTATTGTCTTCCCCTCCTTACTTATATTGTGCTTTGATACGCGGATCGATGAAGCCGTAGATCAGGTCTACGATCAGATTGATCACTGCGAAGCTGAGTGCAAAGATGATGATGCATCCCATGACCGACGGGATGTCACGGCCCTGGATGGACTGGATCATGTAACGTCCGATTCCCGGCCATGCGAATACACTCTCGGTAAGTACGGAGCCGCCTAACATTCCTCCGATCTGGAGGCCGATTACTGTCGTTGTCGGGATCAGGGCATTTCGTAACGCATGGCGTGTGATGACCTCCCTCTCCGGAAGTCCCTTTGCACGCACGGTACGGATATAGTCCTGACGGATCGTCTCAAGCATGGAGCTTCTGGTGGTACGGGCAATGGCTGCCATATGCATGAAGCCCAGTGTGACGGACGGCAGCACAAGGCTCTTGATCCCCTGGTCTGCTCCGGATACCGGGAACCAGCCCAGCTTTACGGAGAACAGAAGGATCAGAAGAAGACCCATCCAGAATACCGGCATTGAGATACCGATCAGGGACACGAACATGCTGATTCCGTCGAACAGCGTGTTCTGCTTGATGGCCGCGATGATTCCCAGCGGAAGAGCCAGCAGGATGGCTACCACAGTGGAAGTGAGCGCCAGGATCGCCGTATTTGGCAGACGGGCCCATACCTCTTCACCAACCGGATCCAGGGTCTTATAGGATGTGCCGAGATCTCCGTGGCAGAGCCCCAGCATGTAATTTACGTAACGGATAATGAACGGATCATTTAAGCCCATTTCCTCTCGGAACGCCTCGATATCTTCGGGACGTGCCTGCTCTCCCAGAGCAGCCTTGGCAGGATCACCAGGAGCTAAATCAAGGATAAAGAATACAAGCAGTGATACACCGATCAGTACCGGGATCAGTGCCAGAAGACGTTTGATTATAAACTTGATCATATGGTGCGATCCTCTCCCCTCTACTTAATTTTTAATCAAAACAGGGACCAGGCCTCCAGGGGCCAGGTCCCTGCTCTCTGTTTTTAAGATTCAGCTAAAAATATCCGAGTTCCTATTATATATAGTAGAAACTATTCGCTCCAGCTCAGCTCGCTGATGTACATACCGCCAGTCGGACTCATCTTGAAGCCTTCAAGACCCTTTGCGTATGCACGAACGTTGTTCTTTAAGTAGAGCGGAACCTGTGTGCATCTGTCGTTCAGAGCCTTGCTGAGCTCAGTAACAACCTTTACGTTCTCTTCCGGATCCAGTGTAGCTTTTACCTTGTCGATCAGTGCGTCGATCTCCGGATCGTTCAGACGGGTCTTGTTGGAGCCGTCGATGGATTTGGAGTGGTAAACACCCATGGAGTGTGCCAGAACGTCACTGGAGGTATATCCGCCGATGGCTGCCTGGTAGTCACCAACTGCTGTCTTATCCAGGTATGTAGCAAGGTCCATGGACTCCAGAGTGATATCGATACCCAGGTTTTCCTTTAAGGAAGACTGGATTACCTGTCCTGCACGGAGCTTTGTATCGTCAGAGCAGATGATTGCAAAGCCGCAGTCTGCCGGATTTAAGCCGGATGCTGCAAGATACTCTTTTGCCTTCTCCGGATCATAGCTCGGAGCGCCGTCAGTTACAACGCCCGGGAAGCACTCCGGAAGCATGCTGTCGGATACGGAGCCCTGGCCGTTTAATGCAACCTGTACCACTGCGTTTTTATCAACGGCAGAAGCGATGGCGCGGCGGAAGTCAGCGTTGTCAAACGGAGCCTTCTCGTTGTTTACCATCATCCAGTTATGGCCGGTACCAGGCTCGTTGGCTGTAACGATATCCGGGTTATCCTGTAAACGGGAAAGGTCAGTGGACTCAACCTCGATGATCAGATCCACTTCGCCAGCCTCAAGGGCCATTGTACGGGAGGAACCCTCCGGAATGATCTTCCAGATCACGTGCTTGATGGCCGGAGCGCCGCCCCAGTAATCTTCGTTTGCTTCAAGCTCAATGCTCTCGCCCTTGTTCCATGCCACAAACTTGTATGGGCCGGTACCGATGGGCTCTTTGTTGAAGTCGTGTCCGCTGGCGATCAGGTCTGCCGGAAGAATGGCATTGCCGTGATGGCTCAGGTCTGTAAGAAGACCAGAGTGCGGGCCGTTTGTTGTGATCTTAACGGTATAATCGTCAACCACCTCGATGGATTCCATCGCGTCACCATACTGGGAAACCTGCGGGGATTCCTTACAAAGTTCCAGGGAAGCTTTTACGTCGGCGGCCTTCACTTCCTGGCCATTGTGGAATTTTACGCCCTGTCTCAGCTTGAATACCCACTCGGTATCGCTTACGATCTCATAGGATTCAGCTAAAGCCGGCTGCGGAGTTAAATCTGCGCTGGAATAGAACAGACCTTCATGGGTCATCTGGTTGATGTAGTCACCAGCTGTCGCATTGTGAAGGTTTGTGGTAACGCTGGGAGTCTCATTGGCAGTTGCAATGATCAGAGTATCCTTGGAGGAAGTCCCCTTGGATTCGGACCCCTTGTTGTCAGCTGCTGTTGTTTCCTTTGCGTCGCCTGCCGGTTTTGCATCAGCGCCGGAGTCCTTGGAGCCGCAGCCTGTGAACAGGGCAACTGCTGCAGAAAGAACCATTACCGGTACTAAACCGCGCATAAGTTTTTTCGTCATTCTCTCTCACCTCATAATTATATTTGCATGACCACTGGTCGAATGCACCAAATCAAAAATGCTTTTAAAGCATTTGGAATATACCCCAGTACAGGTATATTATCCATTTTGCACAAATACGTCTTGGCAACTTTTGTCATTTTATCACAATATATCATAGAAATCAAGCATAAATTGCAGGTGTATTCATTAATTTTATCTATATCGGATCTATATAGATCCCCTTTCGCGTACCCTTTTCCGTATTTCCAGTGATATTTTCCATGAATCCCCTCTGGTTTTCCCTGGTTTTTTTGACACTTTTTACAAGATGCCTGTCAACCAGCTCCGGCGTTTCCAAAAGATCCCGCCGGCGTTCCGTCGGCATCTGCGGCCCTTCCCTCCCTCTCCTTCACGGCCCCTTTCTTTTCCGTTCCCAGACGTATCCAGTACCAAAAAGATATACGGTCATCTCCTCCCCATTATACTGCTGCATACGGCTCCATTTCCTTTTTAAGCCAAAAAAGACCGGAACCCTTTTTAAGGGTTCCGGCCATATCAAGCCTAGTCTGTAAGGAAGCAGGACACAAAGTGGCCTGGGCTGATCTCCTTTAACTGCGGCTCCTCGGAGCGGCAGCGGTCTGTCGCATACGGACACCGGTTCGCAAACCGGCATGCCTTCGGCGGCTCGATGGGGGATGTGATCTCTCCCTTTAACAGGATCCTCTCCCGTCTGTTGTCCAGGGACGGGACCGGGATCGCTGATAACAGCGCCTGGGTATACGGGTGCGTCGGGTGGGCGAACAGCTCCTCCGACGGCGCCTTCTCGATCAGCTTTCCAAGGTACATAACCGCGATGTCATCCGAGAAGTGGTTTACGACCGACAGGTCATGGGTGATGAACATGTAGGTCAGGCCCATCTTGTTCTGCAGCTGCTTCATCAGGTTTAAGATCTGCGCCTGGATCGATACGTCCAGCGCCGATACCGGCTCATCACATACGATGAACTTCGGGTTCAGGGCCAGCGCTCTCGCGATCCCGATCCTCTGGCGGCGGCCTCCGTCCAGCTCGTGGGGGTACGTATTGATCAGACGGTCTGCAAGGCCTACCGTCTCCATCAGCTCACGCACACGGTCCATCTGCTCGTTCTTGTCCGTGATGATCTTGTTGATCTTCAGCGGATCTGCAATGATCTGGCTGATGGTCTTACGCGGGTTTAAGCTGGAGAACGGGTCCTGGAAGATGATCTGCATGTCTGTACGCTTCTTGCGCATCTCCTCCACGGACAGCTTCACCACATCCTGTCCCTCGAACAGCACCTCGCCGGCTGTCGGCTCGATCAGACGCAGGATCGCACGGCCTGTGGTGGACTTTCCGCAGCCGGACTCGCCTACCACGCCCAGGGTCTTTCCTTTTTCGATCGTGAAGGTGACATCATCCACGGCGTGCAGCATCCCCTTCGGGGTTTTGAAATACTTTCTCAGGTTTTTTACTTCAAGCAACGGCTGGCTCATCGAATGTTCACCTTCCCTTCGTGGATGTTGTCTTTGTTATACAGATGGCACTCCACATAGTGGGTTTCGTTCCGGTACGTCCTGGGCGGCTTCTGCGTCTTGCAGAGCTCCGTCGCGTACTCACATCTCGGACAGAATGCGCATCCCTTCGGCAGATTGCTCGGATCCGGCATCAGACCCTTGATGGGCTTTAACTCTGCCTGGCGGTTCTCAAGGTTCGGCAGGGAGTTGAACAGGCCCTCCGTATACGGATGACGCGTGTTCTTGAAGATGTCCTCCAGGGTTCCGTGCTCGATGACACGCCCTGCGTATACCACCGATACCTCGTCACAGATCTCTGCCACGATCCCCAGGTCATGGGTGATCATCAGCATCGAGGTGTTATATTTGTCTCGCAGGCCCTTCATCATCTCCAGTACCTGCGCCTGGATCGTTACGTCCAGCGCCGTTGTCGGCTCGTCTGCGATCAGAAGCTCCGGGTTGCAGGCCAGCGCCATGGCGATGACGACTCTCTGCTTCATTCCTCCGGAGAACTGGTGCGGATACTCGCCTCCGCGGCTTCCGGGGATCCCTACCAGCTCCAGCATCTCGCGTGCCTTCTTTATGGGATCCACATCCTTTTCATGCAGGCGGATAACCTCCGCGATCTGCTCCTCCACCGTCATTACCGGGTCCAGGGATGTCATCGGGTCCTGGAAGATCATCGCGACCTTCTTTCCGCGGATCTCCTGCATCTCCTTCTCGCTCTTGGCAAGGATGTCCTCTCCGTCCAGCTTGATGCTTCCTTCCACGATCACTCCCGGCGGATCCGGGATCAGACGCAGCAGGGATAAGCCCGTCGTCGTCTTTCCGGCTCCGGTCTCGCCTACCAGGCCCAGCGTCTTTCCGCGGCCGATCTCCAGGTCCAGGCCGTTCAGCGCCTGCACCACTCCGTAGTCCGTGCGGAATTCCACCACCAGGTTCCGGATCTCCGCTGTCAGATCCTTCCCTTCTGCATTTTTATTTTCATATTTTACATTTTCGCTCATCTTGCTACCCCCTTAACGCAGTCTCGGATCAAGTGCATCACGAAGTCCGTCACCCAGAAGGTTGAGTGAAAGGATCGTGGTCATGATTGCAAGGCCCGGGAACAGGCACATATAGCTGTAGTCACGGATGTATGCACGCGCTCCGGAAAGCATTGCGCCCCACTCCGGTCTCGGCGCCGGGATTCCCAGTCCGATGAAGGAAAGGCCTGCGATGGAAAGGATGACCGATGCCACCTGTAAGGTCGTATGTACGATGATCGGCGCAAGGCTGTTGGGCAGCACCTCATGGAAGATGATCGTCGCATCCTTCGCTCCGATGGCTCTCGCCGCCTCCACGTAATCTGCGTCACGCGCTGTGATGACCGCTCCGCGCACCACTCTGGCGAACGTCGGGATCGACGATACCGCCTGGGCGATGACCAGGTTCGGGATCGAGTTTCCAAGGGACGCCACGATACAGATCGCCAGCAGTGTTCCCGGGATCGCAAGGAAGATATCCATGATACGCATGATGATCATGTCTGTTTTCCCGCCGAAATATCCGGCTGCCGCTCCGAGGATCAGGCCCACTGTAAGGGATACGATAACCGTTACCACACCGATGGAAAGGGATGTGGTGGATCCATACATTACCCGCAGTAAGATATCACGGCCCATCTCGTCCGTTCCGAACCAGTGGGCGGACGACGGCGCCTGCAGGGCCTCGCTGTAATTGGTCTTGATGACCTGCGTTTCATAATCGATCAGGATCGGAGAGAGGATTGCCGTCAGCACCAGCAATACAACGATCACAAGTCCGAACATGGCTGTCTTGTTGCGGCACAGACGCTTCCATACTTCGGCGATTTGACTCTTCTTCTTGATATCTGCCTGTGCATTTACTGTTTTTGCAGAAGCATTGCTCATTATTGTCTTCCCCTCCTTACTTATATTGTGCTTTGATACGCGGATCGATGAAGCCGTAGATCAGGTCTACGATCAGATTGATCACTGCGAAGCTGAGTGCAAAGATGATGATGCATCCCATGACCGACGGGATGTCACGGCCCTGGATGGACTGGATCATGTAACGTCCGATTCCCGGCCATGCGAATACACTCTCGGTAAGTACGGAGCCGCCTAACATTCCTCCGATCTGGAGGCCGATTACTGTCGTTGTCGGGATCAGGGCATTTCGTAACGCATGGCGTGTGATGACCTCCCTCTCCGGAAGTCCCTTTGCACGCACGGTACGGATATAGTCCTGACGGATCGTCTCAAGCATGGAGCTTCTGGTGGTACGGGCAATGGCTGCCATATGCATGAAGCCCAGTGTGACGGACGGCAGCACAAGGCTCTTGATCCCCTGGTCTGCTCCGGATACCGGGAACCAGCCCAGCTTTACGGAGAACAGAAGGATCAGAAGAAGACCCATCCAGAATACCGGCATTGAGATACCGATCAGGGACACGAACATGCTGATTCCGTCGAACAGCGTGTTCTGCTTGATGGCCGCGATGATTCCCAGCGGAAGAGCCAGCAGGATGGCTACCACAGTGGAAGTGAGCGCCAGGATCGCCGTATTTGGCAGACGGGCCCATACCTCTTCACCAACCGGATCCAGGGTCTTATAGGATGTGCCGAGATCTCCGTGGCAGAGCCCCAGCATGTAATTTACGTAACGGATAATGAACGGATCATTTAAGCCCATTTCCTCTCGGAACGCCTCGATATCTTCGGGACGTGCCTGCTCTCCCAGAGCAGCCTTGGCAGGATCACCAGGAGCTAAATCAAGGATAAAGAATACAAGCAGTGATACACCGATCAGTACCGGGATCAGTGCCAGAAGACGTTTGATTATAAACTTGATCATATGGTGCGATCCTCTCCCCTCTACTTAATTTTTAATCAAAACAGGGACCAGGCCTCCAGGGGCCAGGTCCCTGCTCTCTGTTTTTAAGATTCAGCTAAAAATATCCGAGTTCCTATTATATATAGTAGAAACTATTCGCTCCAGCTCAGCTCGCTGATGTACATACCGCCAGTCGGACTCATCTTGAAGCCTTCAAGACCCTTTGCGTATGCACGAACGTTGTTCTTTAAGTAGAGCGGAACCTGTGTGCATCTGTCGTTCAGAGCCTTGCTGAGCTCAGTAACAACCTTTACGTTCTCTTCCGGATCCAGTGTAGCTTTTACCTTGTCGATCAGTGCGTCGATCTCCGGATCGTTCAGACGGGTCTTGTTGGAGCCGTCGATGGATTTGGAGTGGTAAACACCCATGGAGTGTGCCAGAACGTCACTGGAGGTATATCCGCCGATGGCTGCCTGGTAGTCACCAACTGCTGTCTTATCCAGGTATGTAGCAAGGTCCATGGACTCCAGAGTGATATCGATACCCAGGTTTTCCTTTAAGGAAGACTGGATTACCTGTCCTGCACGGAGCTTTGTATCGTCAGAGCAGATGATTGCAAAGCCGCAGTCTGCCGGATTTAAGCCGGATGCTGCAAGATACTCTTTTGCCTTCTCCGGATCATAGCTCGGAGCGCCGTCAGTTACAACGCCCGGGAAGCACTCCGGAAGCATGCTGTCGGATACGGAGCCCTGGCCGTTTAATGCAACCTGTACCACTGCGTTTTTATCGATCGCAGATGCCAGTGCGCGGCGGAAGTCGATGTTATCGAAGGGAGCCTTCTCATTGTTGATCATCAGCCAGTTATGGGAAGTACCTGCTTCGTTAAAGGTAACAACATCGGAGTTGTCCTGTAAACGTGTGAAGTCTGTGGACTCAACCTCGATGATCAGGTCTACTTCGCCAGCCTCAAGAGCCATTGTACGGGAGGAACCCTCGGGGATAACCTTCCAGATCACGTGCTTGATGGCCGGAGCGCCGCCCCAGTAATCCTCAAATGCTTCCAGCTCAAGGCTCTCGCCCTTGTTCCATGCCACAAGCTTGTATGGGCCAGTACCGATGGGCTCTTTGTTGAAGTCGTGTCCGCTGGCAATCAGGTCTGCCGGAAGGATTGCGTTTCCGTGGTGGCAGAGGTCTGAAAGAAGACCGGACTGCGGGCCGTCGGTTGTCATCTTAATAGTATAATCGTCAACTACCTCGATGGTTCCGCTGGATGCGCCATACTGAGAAACCTGCGGGGATTCCTTACAAAGCTCCAGAGATGCTTTTACGTCGGCGGCCTTCATCTCCTGGCCATTGTGGAATTTTACTCCCTGTTTCAGCTTGAAGACCCACTCGGTATCGCTTACGATCTCATAGGACTCTACCAGACAGGGCTGAGGTTCCAGATTCTCGTCTGTATAGAACAGGCTGTTATGAGTCATCTGGTTGATGTAGTCACCAGCTACTGCGTTGTGCAGGTTCGTGGTAACACTGGGAGTCTCATTTGCGGTTGCGATGATCAGCGTATCCTTGGAGGATCCACTGGCGGTTTCGGATCCCTTGTTCTCAGCTGCCGCTGTTGTGGATCCGGCAGCTTCCGTTTCCTTGGAGCCGCCAGCCTGGGTCGTATCAGAGGTAGTTTCTTTAGAGCCGCATCCTGTAAACAGGGCAACCGCTGCAGAAAGGACCATTACCGGTACTAAGCCGCGCATAAGTTTTTTTGTCATACTCTCTCACCTCATAATTATATTTGCATGACCACTGGCCAAATGCATCAGATTTAAAAACACTTTTAAAATGGATCACGTATACCCAGGCACAGGAATACTATCCATTTTGCACAAATATATCTGATTGATTTTCGTTATTTTATCACATTTAACCCCAAAAATCAAGTATAAATTACCATTGAATTCATATTTTTTATCCCTTACAATATAGACACCATTTCTTTTAATCACTTTCAATTTCATTTCTGGAGGTTTTTTCTATGCACTATTCACAGTTTTGTTCCGCTTTTTCGGGTGTATTGCACAAAAAATTAGGTTCAGAGACTCAATTCATCCAAAAAACCCTCTGCAAAAATAACGGCGTGTGTCCGGATGTTCTCCTGGTCCTGTCCCCCGGCTCCTCCCTCGGACATGTCATCTATCTGGAGCCCCTGTATGACCAGTACCAAAAAGGTATGTCCATGGACGCCGTCTGCGCTTCGGCAGCATCCTTTCTCGAACGCAGACCGCCGTTCCCCTCCTCCATATGCCAGGATCTCCTGGATCCGGAATATATCAGAAGCCGCGTTGCGTTCCGTCTGGTTTCCCGCCGCCGGAATTCCGGACTCCTGGACCGCGTCCCCTGGTTCCCCTTCCACGACCTGGCCATGATCTTTTTTGTCTGCCTGGATCCCTCCTGCGGCGAGCTGGTATCCACCCTGATCCACCGCCAGCTCCTGTCCGCCTGGGATATGGATGCGGACACCCTGCGCCGCCTGGCAGAGGAAAACACGCCCGTTCTCTTCCCTCCGGTCCTCACGCCCCTTTCAGAGATCCTCGCGCCGCTTTCCCCAGAGCTTCTCCCGCTCCGGGAATCGGAAGAGGCAGACCGCTCCGGCTGCCCGGAGGACGCTCCGCCCCTCCACGTACTCACCAACCGCCAGGGGATCTGCGGAGCCTCCTGTATGCTTTACAGGGATATAATAAAGGACTTCGCAGACCAGGAAGGGGCAGATGTGATCATTCTGCCTTCCAGTATCCACGAAGTCCTTTTATTTCCGGATCATCTTACGTTCAATCATGCGCTCCTGCGCCGGATGGTCCAGGAGATCAACCGGACAGACGTTCCCGAAGAGGACGTGCTCTCCGACTGCATTTATATTTTCAGGCGCGAAACGGGAACCATCATCCCTTCTCCGCCTTCTTCCTGTCATATGCCAGGACCAGACGGAACAGAGAGTCCATGGTAAAGATCCCCATGGCAATGGCTCCGGCAATCTGGATGGTTTCCAGGAGATTTTTGGTCGCCAGGACCGAATCGTTCTGGAGAAAGTAGTAAACGCTCCGGTATATGGCGGCTCCCGGCACTGCCGGAAGCGTTCCGGTGATCAGGAACACCGTCACCGGGGCTTTTTTGACCCGGGCCAGGATATGGCTTAAAAAAGCAACCACCAGCGTCGATAAAAAGGCCGCCAGCATAGACGGATAGCCGCTGTTCTGAACCATCAGATAGGCCCACCAGCCCACAGCTCCCGAAGCGGACGCATAAAACATATATTTTTTCGGTATCTCCAGGATCATGGTAAATACCAGAACGGCGCTGAATGCGCTGAGTATCTGAAGGATCATCATAGCGCACCCCCCCATAAGGTCCGGAAGCAGACCATTCCAAAGCCCACGCCCACAGCCACCGCCAGGGCCACCACGATGCACTCCAGCATCCTGGCCGATCCGGCAGCGTAATCTCCGTTGATCGTATCCCGGGCCGCAGTGGTAAAGGGGATCCCGGGCACCAGATACATGATGGCGCTCATGATCATCACATCGCCGCTGACCTTAAAGGGACAGAGCTCCTGGATCAGCATGGCAGAGAAAGCCACCACAAAGCCGCAGAAGGCCGTGGTGCTGAAATCGTTCAGCCGGATTATCTTTGTGAACCGGTCCGCCACCGCCATGCAGATCCCCACCAGGACCGACGTGGAAAGATCCAGGAAATTCCCGCCATAGATAAAAATAAAGCTGACCGATATTCCGATGATGCCGGCAAATTTCATCCAGGGCTTATAAAGGATCTCCTTCTGAATCCTTCTCAGCTCCTCATAGGCCTCCTCCACCGTCAGGTCCATATGGCAGAACTGCCTGGAAACCTCATTGACCCGGCAGATCCGGTTGATGTTGGTGCTCCTGGCGGGGATCCGCTTGGAAAAGGTCATGGGCTCCCCGTCCGGATCTGCCATGGTCACAAAAAGTCCCGTAGCCAGGACCACCGCTTCCGTAACCTCGCAGTTGGACCGCCGCAGCATAAACTGCATGGTGTTCTCCACGCGGGATACCTCCGCACCGCTGGACAGCATGATCTCTCCGGCCAGTACAACGGCTTTCAGAAGAAGTTTCTCATCCATTCTGTTTTCCTCTCTTTGTTTCTTTCATCCCGTCCTGTATCTGTACAGGCCCGGGCGTTTCCTTTATCCCAGTCCGGGGATCCGGCTGGCGGCCTGATAGGTCAAAACGGCGCAGATCCAGGCCAGAAAAAGCTGGTACGCCGCCAGTCCCATGGTCCAGCGGAGGGAGCCCGTTTCCTTCTTTATGGTTCCCAGAGCCGCCGCGCAGGGCGTGTAAAGGAGGCTGAATACCAAAAGCGCCAGGGCGCTGGCCCCCGTAAACCCGCTGGCAGCCAGTCCGGCAGCCAGGGCCCCGCTGCTTCCTCCGGAACTGCCGTTTCCAGCCCCGAAAAGGATAAAAAAGCTGGAGACCACCGCCTCCTTGGCAGAAAGTCCCGCGATCAGCGCCACCGCCGTCTGCCAATTTCCCAGGCCGGCGGGGCCAAGGACCGGAGCCAGCCTCCGACCCAGGACTGCCGCAAAGCTGGCAGATACGTCCGCCGCGCTTCCCTGCGGCCCCAGATGCAGAAGAAGCCACAGGAGCATGGACGCCAGAAAGATCGTGGTCCCGGCCTTTTCCAAATAGTCTTTCACCCGTTCCCAGGCACAGACGGCCACATTTTTCAGATCCGGCATCCGGTATTCCGGAAGCTCCATCAGAAGCTCATCCTCATAAGTCTCCGCCTTTCCCGCTTTCCTGGCCGCCCAGGCCGTCCCCAGGGCCGCCAGGACCCCCAGGACATACAGGCCCACGATCACCAGCACCGCAGTTTCCGGAAAAAACATTCCTGTAAACAGCACGTAGACCGGAAGCCGGGCCGAGCAGGACATGAACGGCGCCATAAGGATCGTCCGCTTCCTGTCTTCCCGGCGCTCCAGGATCCGCGATGCCATCACCGCCGGGACCGTGCAGCCAAATCCCAGCAGGACCGGGAGCACGGCCTTCCCTGAAAGGCCCACTGTGGCCATGGTCCCGTTCATGACCCAGGCGATCCTGGCCATGTAGCCGCAGTCCTCCAAAAAGGCCAGGGCCAGAAACAGCAGGACAATATTGGGCAGGAAGCCCAGGATCCCTCCTACACCGGCCAGGATCCCCTCTCCCACCAGGGATACCAGCCATTCCGAAACCCGGCATCTGGCCAGAAATTCCACCATATATGCCGAAAGCGTGCCCAGGGCTTTTTCAAAATAGCCCCGAAAAAAGCCTCCGGCAGAAAAGGTCAGAAAAAACACCAGCGCCAGGATCCCAAAAAACGCCGGAATCCCCCATACCGGATGGGCCAGGAACCGGTCCATCCGCTCGGTCAGGGAACCGGGGCCTTCCAGGGAGACCGATATTTCTTTCTTTTTATTATGGACCGGGGCCTCCCTCTTCCGGATGCAATCCAAGGCCAGGCGTCTGGCGCGTTCATGGAGCCTGCGGGCGGATGCCCTGCCGGCCTGGGCGCCGTTCTGCGCCGGAGGACCGACTCCGGAGCCTGGACAACGGCCGCACCGGTCCGCCGTTTCCAGAGCGGCATCCATGAGTTCCTCCAGACCGGTCCTCTTCCTGGCTGATACAGGGATCACCGGGATCCCTCCCAGGAGCCGGGAAAGCCTTTCTGTATCAATATCCAGCCCCCGCTCCCCGGCCAGATCCATCATATTAAGGGCCAGGACCAGGGGCCTTCCCTCCTCCAGAAGCTGCATGGTCAGAAAAAGGCTCCGCTCCAGCAAAAGAGCATCCGCCACCTGGACGATCACATCCGCCTTCCGGTCCCTTATGCACTGTCTGGTCACCTTTTCCTCTATGGTATAGGAATCCAGGCTGTAAATCCCCGGCGTATCCACCAGCCGGACCGGACGCCCCCGGTGTACCAGCCTTCCCTCTGCCAGCTCCACTGTAACACCGGGCCAGTTGGCCGTTTTCCTCCCGGCTCCGGTATACGCATTAAAAAGCGTGGTCTTCCCGCAGTTGGGATTTCCCGTAAAGCAGACCGACGCGCTCTCACCAGCCCCGGCCTTCATGGCCCGCCTCCTCCGCCGCAATGGCTCCGGCAAGTTTTTTTCCCAGTGCCAGGCGCGTTCCCTGGAATGCGGCGATTAAGGATCCGTCCTGTTTTTTCATCAGGATGCGGACCTCTGTTCCCTCGACGAGTCCCAGGGCCTCCAGCCGCCGGGTAATCGCTTCTTCTGCCGTAACAGTCCGGATTATATATTTTTTTCCGGCAGAACCGTCGCACAATCTCATGCTTTCCATCCTATTCTTCCCGGGCCAGCTTCGATTCCGCAGATATTGTAGCCTTACCAGGATTGGTTGTCAATATAAACTTATGCCTTCCGGACCGTTTCTCTGTTTCAGCCCTCCAGCTCCAGCAGCATCTGCCGGATCTCCTTCATGCGGTCGCGCAGTCTTGCTGCCTCCTCGAAGTTCAGCTCCGCCGCTGCCTGGCGCATCTTCTTCGTCAGTTCCTTGGCCAGCTTATCCAGCTCCTTTGCGTCCATGGATTCCGGATCCTTCTTCAGGTCCCCGTCTCCTGCCGCTGCCGCTTTGGAAATGGAGATCAGATCACGGACCGCCTTTTTAATGGTCTGGGGAGTGATCCCATGGTCATCGTTATACTTCTGCTGGATCTCCCGGCGGCGGCTGGTCTCATCGATGGCGGCCTTCATGGAATCGGTGATGGAATCGGCATACATGATCACATGTCCCTCCGCGTTTCTTGCCGCCCGGCCGATGGTCTGGATCAGAGAGGTTTCTGACCGGAGGAAGCCCTCCTTATCGGCATCCAGGATCGCCACCAGGGAGATCTCCGGAATATCCAGCCCCTCCCTGAGAAGGTTGATGCCCACCAGAACGTCAAATACGTCCAGACGCATATCACGGATGATCTCCGCCCGCTCCAGAGTATCAATATCTGAATGGAGATATTTGACCCGGATCCCGGCTTCCCGGATATAATCCGTCAGGTCCTCGGCCATGCGCTTGGTCAGCGTCGTGATCAACACCTTATTGTGCTTTTCCACCTCCCTGTTGATCTCTCCGATGAGATCGTCGATCTGCCCCTCCACCGGACGGACGCTGATCTCCGGATCCAGGAGGCCGGTGGGACGGATGATCTGCTCCGTCCTCAGAAGCTCATGCTCCGCCTCATATACCGACGGCGTGGCGGATACGAACATCATCTGGCTGATATGACTTTCAAATTCTTCAAAATTCAGGGGCCGGTTATCCAGCGCCGACGGCAGGCGGAATCCATAATCCACCAGCGTTTTCTTCCTGGACCGGTCGCCAAAGTACATTCCCCTCACCTGGGGAAGTGTGATATGGGACTCGTCAACGATAATAAGGAAATCCTCCGGGAAATAGTCCAGAAGCGTACAGGGCGGCTCTCCCGGCTTTCCAAAGGTCAGGTGGCGGGAATAATTTTCGATCCCAGAGCAAAATCCGGTTTCCCGCATCATCTCCACGTCGAAATTGGTCCTCTCCGCGATCCTCTGGGCTTCCAGGAGCTTATCCTCGCTCTTAAAAAAGGCTACCTGTTCCTTCATCTCCGCCAGGATGTTTTCCGTCGCGGCCATCATTTTCTCTTTCGGCACCACGTAATGGGATGCCGGGAAGATCGCTACATGGCCCAGCTGTGCCTTCACCTCTCCGGTCAAAGCCTCGATCTCCGAGATCCGGTCCACCTCATCGCCAAAAAATTCGATCCGGTATGCCTCGCTTCCGGAATACGCCGGATATATCTCCAGAACATCTCCCCGGACCCGGAAGGAGCCGCGGCGGAAATCCATCTCATTCCGCGTATACTGGATGTCGATCAGCTTGTGGATCACCTCGTCCCGGTCCTTCTCCATTCCCGGCCTCAAGGAAATCACCATCTCTTTATAGTCGATGGGACTTCCCAGACCATAGATGCAGGATACGGAGGCCACGATGATCACATCGTTTCGCTCTGAAAGCGCCGCCGTAGCCGAGTGGCGCAGCTTATCGATCTCGTCGTTGATGGCTGAGTCCTTTTCAATATATGTATCTGTGGACGGGACATATGCCTCCGGCTGGTAATAATCGTAATAGGAGACAAAGTATTCCACTGCGTTACTCGGAAAATACTCTTTAAACTCACCATAGAGCTGTGCTGCTAAAGTCTTATTGTGCGCTATTACCAAAGTCGGCTTATTTAACTGGGCAATCACATTTGCCATGGTAAAGGTCTTTCCGGAACCAGTAACCCCCAGTAAAGTCTGGAATTGATTGCCTTCTTTGAAGCCTTTGACCAGCTGTTCAATGGCCTGGGGCTGGTCGCCGGTGGGGGCGTATTCGGAATGTAATTCGAAGATTTTTTGTTCATTTTGCATAAAATCCACCTCCAGATTTCAAAGTAAAAAAGGACGCCTATAAGGCAAAAATTCGTCAAGGAACTTTTCATTTTCGTCGTGGCGCTTTCTCAGATTGCGGCAAAATAGGCCCACGACGAATTTTGTTCACAATTTGCTTTTTTTACAACCTGCCGTACCCATGTAATTCTATATGGACGAAACAGGAACAAACCATATAAAAAGGGCTCAGGCATTGCGCATTCGTATGCCATAAAGCAGCAGACCAAGTGACGTCTGCAGGCATTTGGCGGCTGCCCTCGACCGTAAGCATTCTGCGTCTACTATATCACATCCATCTTTAAAAGTACAGAAACAGCAAACATTTGTTCTTGAATTTTCACAGATCTATCCGCCTATTTTTTAACAGGCCGCCCCATATCCTGATTCGATTCATACCCTATCTGAAGCCGGCCTCTCCCTTCCCGAAGGCCGGCAGAAAGACAATTCATGAGCCTCACCAGCTCTGTCCCCGGGCCGGACGGACTGATTCTGTGTGTCGGCATTTCCGGATCCCGAAAGGATCTGCGCCTGATTCTTTCCATCGACTATTCCGGAACCGTTCCCATTATAAAAGGAGCCTATGATCTGCTGAAACAGAAAAAGGCTCCTGCGTCATCCCTGCATCCGATACCATTTCCAGAGAAGATATGAAAAATGATCTGGTGGTCTTTTTAATAATATTACCGTTGACGAACACCACGTCCTTGACCTAGTCGGCCGTATGGATGGGTCCGTCCGGAATACGGGAGACCAGATCTATGCACACTCCAAATATTCCCTCTGCCGCTGGATGCGCCGCCACTCTGCCTCCTATGCGGCTAAACGGCGTGCGAATCAATCCGCAGCACCTAGAAACATAAATGCTCCCATGACAGCCGCTTCCCCGACAGAACGCTATATACAGGTCCTGGAAAAAAGCCTTTAAAGCACTGGCTGAGCTTTTTTCCCCCGAGGGACATTACTGCGGCCGCTTCTTTTCCGGGGCTCATCACCCCGAATACCATCTGTACGGAAAAGAAGCAACCGGCAGGTTTTTCCAAATGACCGTCAGGCAGAATGCATCGCCTCCTTTGGAAGCTGCTATATCATGGCGATCGCAAACCTCCAGCAGCTTTCTGCTGACGGTCCTATCAAACGGCTTGCCCTACGGCCCCGGTGATCTTTTGCTGCTTACCAGACTCTTTCCAATGGGAGATTCCAATCCACTGCATAAAACGATGTTTTCTGCTTCAGCCGTTCGTACAGCTCCTTCCGTTCTCTGTATTTATCCGGTGAGCTGCTCCAATACTCATACCCCCTCAGATAGCTTTCTGCCATATCGTCCCATGAGGCAAAACGGCCCTGAATTGTCCGGGCGGCTGAGAGCATCTGGTCCAGCATTTCTGTTTCCGTATAATACCCTGCCAGATAGCATTCTTTCAGCACCTGCATGGCTCTGCAGTAATCCCAGCCGTCTACTGCTCCCTCTCCGCCGCGTTTATACGCAAGCAACATATCTTTAACTATTTCATTATCCTTATATTGCTCCTCTATCTGCTCTTCGCTTCCGTTCAGATACCCCATATAAGAAAACAGTTCCATCTCTGCCTGAAAATCGGAGCGGTGACCAGATGTCAACAGCCAGTTAATTGTCTCGTCCGCGGATGTCCGGTCTGTTATTCCCCATGCCTTTTCCAGTCTGTATCTGGCCTCATTTTCCCATTCTCCCGGGGTACTTGTAAAATAAAAATACCTCTGATTCCACTCCGATTCACCGGCAATTATTGCATACGTTGCATAAAACCACTGCTCGACCTGCTCTCTTGTGACAGATACCACCGCTTCTCCCTGCGGCAGCCAGACTCCATTGGATTGAAACGTATACGGTACGCCGTCGATGATCTGTGTCCTGTCATGTAGCATTTCACCTGTGGACATACAATAATACCACTGCCCCTCCGATTCAATCCAGCCTGTCCGCATATAGCCTGATTCATTAAAATAATACCAGTTTCCGGAAATAAGCTTCCAGCCGCCAGCCGGATAGGAACCATTGTCACTCTCGTACCACCAGCCGATACTGTCCTGTTTCCACTGTGCACCGTAAACCGGACTTGCAACAGATAATGCCATTCCGGTTACAATAGCTGCTGAAATTGTTTTTTTCTTCATAATTAGCTCCTTTTTCCGTTTTGTTCCCCTCTGCTATTTATAAATATATCTCATATTCCTGCCAAAAGCAATGTACTTTCCAAAATCATATTAAAATGCCAATTTTAATCTGTTAATTTTTATCATCGACAGAACACATCAATACTGCCGTAAATCGGTTATTGCTGTATTCCGGAGCCAGCGTACCTCTCCAGGCACGGCTGGAATATTGCGTTCTTATAAACCATCCTATATTGGCGCCAATGGAAATCGAGTAGGAGGCGGTGATTAACCGCCGTCCTCTCACACCACCGTGCGTACCGTTCGGTACACGGCGGTTTCAATAGTTGACGTGCAAAGACTGATAGGCCGTGGCTAAGTCATAAAAGCCCCATCTTATCAGTCTTTCTTTACTTAGCGCCCAGTTGACCGCCTTATTTCCAGCGTTGTACCAGTATCCTTTGCGGTCATAGGCTATTGTTGCCGCATAATGACTGTTTACTCCCAGTCCAATGAGTTTCCTTATTCTAGTTCTGGGCTGTTTCCATTGTTTCCAGATACACATCCGTATCCGGCGGTACAGCCATCCGTTCAGGCTTTCGATGTTGTTCTTCATGTCCGCTATTCCGTAGTAATTTAACCACCCTCTCATGTATACTTTTATCTTTTCCATGGCTCGGATGATACTCCCACATTTGCTCCGGGAAGTGAACTGTCGCAGTTTCTCCTTGGCTTTCTTCCATGACTTTCCATGGACACGGATATAGATTCCTTTTCCGCTCTTCCCAAAACAAAAACCAAGGAACTTAAAGTTTCGGATTGCGAACACGCTGACTGTCCGGCTCTTTTCCCGGTTCACTTTTAGCTTTAATGTTTCTTCCAGATATTTCGTACTGCTCTCCAGCAGACGTTCCGCCGCCCGTTCACTCTTCGCCAACAGTACGATATCATCTGCATAGCGAATACACGGTACGCCCCGTCTGTGAAACTCCCAATCGAATTCATTCAGATACACATTTGCTAAGAGTGGAGATAGATTCCCTCCCTGCGGGGAGCCTTCTTCTGTCTCTGTTACAACACCGTTTTCCATCACTCCGCCTTTTAGGTATCGCTTTAACATCTGTATGACCCTCTCGTCTTGAACCTGCTTTCTCAGCAGATTTAAAAGGATTGTGTGGTTCAGCGTGTCGAAGTACCTTGACAAGTCGAGGACGACTGCCCTTGTGTAGCCTTGTTCGATGTACTCTTTTATCCTGTAAATGGCGTCTTTTGCCCCTCTTCCCGGACGATAGCCAAAGCTGTCATCCGAAAACAGTGGCTCATAGATTGGCATAAGTTGTTGGAGCATTGCCTGTTGGATGATGCGGTCGATGACGGTCGGGATACCGAGTTTCCGCTTTCCTCCGTCTGGCTTCGGGATTTCGACTCGTCTGACAGGAGACGGGGTATATTTTCCCCTTCGTATTCTCTCTGTCAGTTCCCGGTTATGTTCCTTTAGCCACGGCAGTGTCGCTTCAATGGTCATTCCATCTACTCCCGGCACTCCCTTGTTTGCCTTTACTCTTTTGTAAGCCCGGTTCAGGTTGTCCCTGTCCAGTATCTTACCTAAGAGGTCCGGCTCTGCACTGTCCCTTTCCTTCCATATCCGGTTGAATGAGCGGTGCGCTCTCACATACCCTTTGCGTT
>CAJMRM010000018.1 GCA_905215775.1 uncultured bacterium | reverse complement strand
CGCCCTATGGCAGAGCCTTTCCACACCCTCCTTTGCGAGCCAGCTCGCACGGCGGATGACTTCTCCCGCGGGACGCAAAGCCGTGACATTCATCATTGGGCGCAGGAACTCTCCTTCCTAATGGGGCGTTTTATGACGCCCAATGATTCATGTGCGGGCTGCGCCCTATGGCAGAGCCTTTCCACACCCTCCTTTGCGAGCCAGCTCGCACGGCGGGTCTGGTAAGTCTCTGCCGCACGGCTTTGCTGTATTACATACTTTTCCTCTCGGCGATCTCGGCCATTTTGGCGTCGTTTAAGCGGGTGTCGCCTTTGACGCGGGAATAGCTTAAGTAGCCGTTCATCCGGTCGATCTTTGTCAGGTTCTTGCTGCCGCAGACCGGGCATACATCCATGTTCAGCTCCTCATGGCCGCAGTCGTCGCAGTAGGAAAGGGACAGGTTCACGCCCTCATAAAAGCCCATCTTCATGGCCCGGCGCACCAGGGACTTGATGGCTTCTTTGTTATAATCGATGGGATATTTCACATACTGGATCTTTCCGCCGTTGGAAAGCTCCCAGAACCGGTATTCCAGATTCTGCTTTTCAATGGGCGTGATATCCTCGGTCACATGGCAGTGGAAGCCGTTGCTCACGTATTCCCGGTCAGACACATTCTCCACGATCCCGTATTTTTCCCTGAACTGCTTTACCTGAAGGCCGCACAGGTTCTCTGCCGGTGTGGCGTAAATGGCATACAGGTTTCCGTCGGCCTCCTTGAATTCGTTGACCTTGTCGTTGATGTGCTGGAGCACCTCCAGGGCAAACTGGCCGTCCTCCACCAGGGACTTGCCGTTATAAAGCTGCTGGAGCTCGTTGAAGGCCGTGATCCCGAAGGATGCGGTGGCTGTCTTAAGAAGGGGCTTGATCTTATCGTGGAGTCCCAGATGGCCGCCGTAAAAGCCTCCCTCGCAGTACGCCAGCGGATTGGTGGAGGCGCGCATCTCGCCTAAATACGCATAGGTGCGGATATGGATCTTCCGGATCAGCTCCAGATAATAGTCCAGGACCTCATAAAAATCGCGGCTCTCCTGGCGGGCCTTTGCCAGGATCATGGGCAGGTGCAGGCTTACGACACCGATATTGAAGCGGCCCACGAATACGGGGGAATCCTGTTCATCCGCCGGCTCCATGCCGCCCCGTTCATACCAGGGAGACAGGAAGGCGCGGCAGCCCATGGGGCTGATGATCTTTCCGTATTTTTTGTACATGCTGGCAATGTAGCCTTCCCCGGTCAGGGACAGCCAGTCGGGATACATGGTCCTGGAGGAACACTCGATCCCCGCCTCAAACACATCCTCCAGCTCCTTTCCCGGACCATGAAGATTTTCGTCGTAAAGGAACACCAGCTTGGGGAAAAGCACCGGCTTTTTATGATCCTTCTTTCCCTGTCCCTTTTTCCGGACATTCAGCATGGTGATGGTCGCCATTTTGGCAAACCGGCTGGTTCCCGTCCCCGCGGTCATGGTGATAAAAGGGTAATCTCCGCGGCTGGAGGAAACGGAATTAAACTTGTACTCCCATCCCTGGAAGCCCTGCTCCATATCCCTCTGGACATCCTTCCATGCCACTTCCGTTGCTTTTTCCTCGGAGATTCCCAGATCCATATATTTTTTGATATATTTTTCGTAGGATTTTTCCGCGTAGGGAGCCAGGATATTTTCCACGCTTGGCACTGTGAAGCCGCCGTACTGCTGGCTGGCGGCGCTTAAAACGATGTCTCCGATCACGTCAAAGGCCACATCCAGGGTCTTCGGCTCGTTATACCACAGGTTTCCCATCTCAAAGCCGCCGGTCAGCACCGTCCGCACATCGAAAAGGCAGCAGTTCATGGTATCGCGGCGGGCGGACATATCGTGGATATACAGGTATCCGTCCCGGCAGGCCTGGAGCTCCTCCACGGTCATGAAAAACTTCTGGTACAGGGACTTGTTCAGCTCATTGAAGATCAAGCTCCTTTTGGTGGACACCAGGGCGCTGTCCGTATTGCTGTTCTCCTTATCGCCGATGTACATGATGGACTGGCTCTTTTTATATACCTCGTCCAGCATCTGCACGAAATCCTGCTTGTAATTTCTGTAATCCCGATAGCTCTTTGCCACCAGCGGGTTGACCCGTTCCAGGGCTCCCTCCACAATGTTGTGCATCTGGGCAATGGGGATCTCCCCCACCTCCATCTGCTCCGCCTTCTCCTCTACGAACTGGCAGATAAAATTGATCTCTGCCCGGGAAAAGGTGATCATTGCCCGGTTGGCGGACTTATTGACGGCCACCACCACCTTCTGTACATTAAAATCCTCTCTGGTACCGTCTTTTTTTATGACTTTGATATCACTGCATCTCATGATCCTGTTCCTCCTCGTTTTCTGTTGCGTCCTCCAGCCGCCCGTCCGGGCCTGCCTTCAGATTCAGTTCCTCCTCCACCTCTGACCGGATCTCTTCCTTCTGTTCCAGATCCATTTCCGGCAGATTTTCCGTGGAGCTTACCCCAAACCTCCGCAGGAATTCCTCTGTGGTTGCAAAAAGCGCCGGTTTTCCAGGCGCGTCCAGCCTTCCTGCTTCATATACTAAATTATATTCAATGAGACGGTTCACCGCATGATCCGATTTCACGCCTCTTATTTTCTCAATATCCGCTTTGGTCACCGGCTGCTTATAAGCGATGATGGCCAGAGTCTCCAGCACCACATCCGACAGGACCTGCTTTTTCGGCGCAGCGGCCACACGGATCAGGTTTTCATAATATCCGGTCCTGGTACACATCTGGTAGCGGTTCTCCAGCCGCAGCACCTGCATCCCGCAGACGCTCTCGTCATATCTGGCCTTCAGCCGCTCTGCGGCGGCCTCCGCCTCCGGCTCACCCGTTTCCAGGGCTGCCGCCAGCTGCCGGATCTCCACCGACTGGCCCATGGTAAAGAGCACGGCCTCCACAACGGCCTCCTGCTCCCTTAAATCCTCTACTCTCATCCGATCTCCTCCACCCGGCTTTCCGCCTGGCTTTCTGTCCCCTCCGGCTCCAGAGCCTCGATCATCATATCGTCAAACAGGTGCTCCTGGGTCAGACGGATCCGGCCCATCTTCATCAGCTCCAGAAGGGCCAGGAACGTGACCACGATCTCGGTCTTGTCTTTCTGGCGGCTCAGCATGCCCCGGAAGCTGAACCTCCGGTGCTTTCCGGCGTATGCCAGCACTGCTTCGATCTTTTCCTCCAGGCTTACCGGTTCTTTTTTTATGGTGCCGAAGGTGCTGCGCACCGGATCGATCTTATCTTCCTGACGCTTCATCACAGACTCAAAGATTTTCTGCAGCTTCGACAGGGTAAGTCCGTCCAGAAGCTGGTCCAGATCCACGGGCTCCTCATATTTTTCCACCTCTTTGGGGATCGTCGGGGCCTTATAAAAGACCTTGTCCGCGTCCACCTCCATATCCTTCAGCTCCATGGACATATATTTGTACGTTTTATATTCCAGAAGCCGTTCCACCAGCTCGGCCCGCGGGTCTTCTTCCTCCCCTTCCTCATTGACTTCTCTGGGAAGCAGCATCCTCGCCTTGATGTCTAAAAGAGTTGCCGCCATCACCAGGAATTCGCTGACCACGTCCAGGGATTCCTCTTCCATCCGGCTTACGTATTCCAGATACTGGTCCGTAATCTCCGCAATGGGGATATCGTAAATATTGATCTTATTTTTCTC
Source organism: uncultured bacterium (assembly GCA_905215775.1). Taxonomy (GTDB): domain Bacteria; phylum Bacillota; class Clostridia; order Lachnospirales; family Lachnospiraceae; genus Alitiscatomonas. The sequence continues at coordinate 41,397 of CAJMRM010000018.1, read as the reverse complement.
GATCAGGTGGAGCAGCAGATCCAGGGGACCCTCAAATTTCTCCAGCTTGTATGACAGTTCCATGTCCTCTCCTCCGTCCTGCACCGCCCGGAGCCGTTTTCAGGCATACATGACGCGTCTGCCCGCGCCGCCGGCTATAAAAAGAGAGTCCCGCGTTCCGGAACTCTCTTCCTGAGCATTGCTAACACAGTATATCAGACTTTTCATCTGCTGTAAATAGGTTTGCCGAAATATTAAGCAACAAAATATTGTTTACCTTTTTAGATTTACCACTATAACTTGTGGTTTGTCGCAAAACCGAATATTGATGGAATGGGTTCCCAGCCCCCGTCCCACTAACATCCGCCTTCCCTCTCTGCCAGTGAACTCCCCGGCGCAGCGGGGGTAAAAAAACTGGTACTGGGGCGTCATGACGCCTCCCAGGAACGGAAGCCGGATGGTGCCGCCATGGAAATGGCCCGAAAGGGTCAGATCCGCTCCCCAGGCCGCATACTCCTCAAAAAACACAGGGGAATGGGCCAGGAGAATGGAAAACGGCTCTCTGTCCGGCTTCCCCAGGGCTCTTTCCATAAACCCCTCCTCCATGGACGGGGTTCCCGGACGGTAGTACCGCTCCGGCAGATCCACCCCGTAGAGGATCAGATCCTTTCCCAGGCGCACAAAGCTGTCCGAAAGATGGACGGCCCCCGCCCTTTCCAGGGCCTCCCTGTATTCCCAGTATTTACTCCCATAAATCTCCGTTTTTTTCTTCATGCGGAGCTCATGGTTTCCGTTGCCGCAGTATACGGGAAACTCCCCGGCCAGGGCCTTTATGAGCCTTAAGGATGTTTCCAGATCTCCCTTTCCCTTTGCCACCATCATATCGCCGCCGATGAGGACGGCGTCGGGTCCGGCTGCCCTTACTGCCTCCAGCAGGCGGCAGCTGCCGGGACCGAATTCTTTGTCGTGGAGATCCGTTAAGAACACAAAGGTCCTGTCTCCTTCTGTGAGCTTTGGGGAACGGATCTCGTACGTATCCGTCACCAGACAATCCTTCTCATACTCCGAGCGCCACAGGAACAGGCCTGCGGCAGCTCCGGCGGCCAGAAGGCCGGGAATGATCCCCATGCGGTCCTCCTACTCTTTGTGACCGGAAGCGGCCTTTTCCTGCCCCTCCGCTGCCCGGGCCTGGCTCTCCAGGACGCTGACGCCCAGATCCACCACTCCGGCCAGGGCCTGTCCATAGGATTTGATCTCCGGATTCTCCTTCATCAGCTGATCCAGCACTGCCTTGATCTCTCCGTGGATCAGAACGGTACAGCCGGTGGCCTTTTCTCCTGTTTTTCTGTTCTCGTATTCTGCCTCTGTGACTCTGATCGAATTTTTCATATTTTTCTGTTCCTTTCCAAAATTTAACCTACTGCCGGATCCAGACGCCGTCTGCCCCGACATAATAGGTCTGGTCGATCCAGGCGTTCCGGACCATGGCTCCCCCGCTTCCCAGGTAAAACCACTGGTCCCCGTCCTGTCTCCATTCATTTTTTACCATCGAGCCGTCAGAACGGAAGCAGTACCAGTCCTCTCCGTATTTCTGCCAGCCCCTGCGCATCCTTCCGTCGGCATCAAAGCCGTATTCCGTTCCGTCGATGACCGCCCGGCAGTCCGTAAGGAGCTGTCCTCCGGCCGTCCGGAAATACCAGCCGTCCCCATTCTGCACCCACTGATGGTACGCGCCTCCGCCTCCGGATGCTTTTATCTTTTCATAACCGTAGTCCAGCATCGCCTTCGTGTCCCCATAGTGGGTGCTTCTGGCCTTCAATACCACGGCGATCATGCGGACTCCGTCTTTTTCCGTACACGTTACCAGGGTATTCCCCGCAAGGGAAGTATACCCGGTCTTTCCGCCCACGATCCCTTCGTAATATCTGGAATCGCTGGGATAGAGCATTTTGTGGCCCGGCGTAATGGTCCTGGCAGCGGCCGCCTTCGTAGCCGGGAATTCATAGCTCAGAGAAGAGCTGATCTTTCTGAGCGTCTCATTGCCGAAAGCCGCGCCGGCGATCTTCGCCATATCCCGCGCCGTGGTATAATGGTCCGGATCATTGAGACCGCTGGGATTGGTAAAATGAGTGCCTGTGCATCCCAGTTCTGCCGCCTTCTGGTTCATCATATCCGCAAAGCCCTGGATACTTCCGCCCACATGCTCTGCCAGTCCGTTGGCCACCTCATTGGCTGACTTCAGCAAAAGACCGTATAAGCAGTCCCGGACCGACACCCGGTCCCCCTCCTGAAGGCCCAGGGTCACTGCGCCGGATTCCAGGCCCGTCACAGCCGTTTTTGAAAAGACCACCGTATCGTTCAGGTCTGCCTTTTCCAGTACCAGAAGCGCGGTCATGAGCTTGGTGATGCTGGCCGGATACAGCTTTTCATCTGCGTTTTTTTCAAACAGCACTGTATCGTGAGTGGCGTCAAAAAGGATGGCCGCCTCCGCCGACACCGACGGCAGGGCAGTCTCCGCAGTCTGGGAAGCTCCCGACATTCCCTGCTGGCCGGAGGCTCCTGTATCTCCGGCTCCCGGCCCTTCCGTCTGCCCGGGTCCTGCATATTCCCCGGAAAGCCCGGCCGTCCCGTTCCCTGTTTCCGCCATTTTTACAGGTGTTTTTGTGCTGTATTCCAGGATCCCGCTCCCATTCCCTGTCTGGGCTCCGGACGGTCCGGACTGGCTGTTCTGGAGTCCGGGCTGGGAAGGCTGGTTTCCGGCTCCCGGCTGCTTCTGGAGCCCCATCTGGCCATCCGGGATGATCTGGGCCCCCTGGTCCGCCGTATTGCTGATATCCAGCGGCGTGATCAGTATTTCTGCCTGGGCGGTCTGCACTGTGCAAAGAGCCATGGCCAGCCCCAGGCTCAGGATCTGAGTTCTTTTAAACATTCATCTGTCTCCCTGTGTTGTAGATTTTCGCACCTTCCAGTATACCATGCTCCAGCCGTCAGAATCTTAATAATTTCTGACGATTTTCCCGCAATCATGTGTCAAGCATGGCCAGCAGGTCTTCTCTGGTCAGCCCGCCGAAGCTCCCAGTCCCTTCGGTGACCACAGAATCTGCCAGATCCTTCTTTCTCTCCTGCAGCTTCAGGATATTTTCCTCCACCGTATGGCTGGTGACCAGGCGGAACACCGTCACCTGATTTTCCTGGCCGATCCGGTGGGCACGGTCTGTGGCCTGGTCCTGGGCTGCCGCGTTCCACCAGGGATCATAATGGATCACCACGTCGGCCGCCGTCAGGTTGAGCCCCGTTCCTCCAGCCTTCAGGGAAATCAGAAATACCTTCACATCATCCGTATGGAAATCCGATACCATCTGCATCCGCCTTCCTTTGGCCGTCGCCCCCGTAAGCATATAAAACGGGATCTTTTCTTTAGAAAGCCGCCCGGCGATCACATCCAGCATGGAGGTAAACTGGGAAAACACAAGGATCTTATGACCGGCCCGGGTTCCGTTTTCCAGAAGCTCCATGCACGTTTCCAGCTTGGCGGAGCCTCCCTTATATCTGGGGAAGCACAGGGAGGGGTCGCAGCAGATCTGCCTGAGACGCAGAAGCTCCGCCAGGATCTGCATCCGCCCGCCTCCATCCCCGGCATCGAATTCGCCTTCCAGCAGCCGCTCCTTTAATGCAGCCGCACTGGCTGTATAGATCCGTTTCTGTTCTCCCTCCATCCGGGAATAGAGCACGGTTTCCATTTTATCCGGCAGCTCCTTCAGGACATCCCGTTTCAGCCTTCTCAGCAGGAACGGCCCCGTCATCCGGTGGAGCCGTTCCAGAGCCTCCCGGCTCCCGTCCCGCACGATGGGCGTTTCAAACGTCTTTTTAAATTTCTGGTAGGTAAACAGGAAGCCGGGCATCAGGAAATCAAAGATGCTCCACAGCTCTCCCAGGTGGTTCTCCATGGGTGTTCCTGTCAGGGCAAACCGGGTTCTGGCGTTTATGGACTTTACAGCCCGGGACGCCTGGGTGGCTGCGTTCTTAATGTACTGGGCCTCATCGATGATCTGGTATCGGAAGGTCATGGACTGATACCAGGCCAGATCCCGCTTCAATAGATCATAGGAGGTGACCACCACATCCGCCCCTCCGTCCTTTTCCTCCGCCAGCCTTTCAAGCAGCGCCTCCCTTTCCCCCTGGGGACCGGCAGCGGCCGCCACAGACAGCTCCGGTCCAAAGCGGCGAAGCTCGTTCTCCCAGTTATAGACCAGAGAGGCCGGACAAACGATCAGAGTCCTTCCTCCGCCTCCCTTTTTTTCGTCTAAGAGCAGGGCAATGACCTGGATCGTCTTTCCAAGCCCCATCTCGTCCGCAAGGATCCCGCCGAAGCCATAGGCATCCAGGCTCTTCATCCAACGGTAGCCCGTTTTCTGGTATCCTCTCAGCACAGGCGAAAGCGGCTCCGGGATCTCAAACGCACTGTCCTCCACATCCTTCATTCCCCGTACCACTGCCTTAAAAAGCTGATCCCGGTAGAAGCTCACGCTGCGGTCCTCCTTCAGGATCCCGTCCAGAAACATGGCGCGGTACATGGGAAGGCGGATCGGCACAGCCCCGGCCAGTTCCTTCTCCACCCCCAGGCTCCTGGCCATTCTGGATACGGTCAGGAGGCCGTCATCTCCCAGGGCCAGAAAATCCCCGTTTTTCATCCGGTAAAACTTCTTTCCCGCATCGTACTCCGCCAGAATGGCTCCCAGCTCTTCCCGCGGGATCCCCTCTGTATCCACCTCCAGCTCCAGCCACCGGTCCTCTGCCTTCACTCTTACGGATACGTTCACAGGCGGACGGACCCGGAGCTTTTTGAAGGACTCAGATAGGAAGATCCCACCCAGCTCCATGAACTGTCCCATTCCCTCCGATACAAGACGGTACACCGCCGCATCATCGTTCCGGATCACCAGGTCCCTGGTTCCGTCCTCCGTGTACCTGAAGTACCGGGTGATGGTCTGGCTTACCCGGAATTCCCCAGGTACATCCCGGCAGATCTCTCTGGGCACATTTTCATCCTCCAGGGGATGGAACGAAAAATCCCCATAGGACAGCTCTGGTCTCAAAGTCACCTCACCGGGACCCGCACTGTCAAAATAAAAGGCGCATTTAAGCTCCTTCGGCCGGAAACCTTCCAGATCCAGGTCCCGGACCTCCAGAAGCTTCAGCATATCCAGCTTTTTCAGGACGCGCTCATAAAACAGCGGCATATCCCGGTCATTGATGAGGATCTCCCGCTCCGCGTCCTGTCCCATGACCGTATACTCCATCAGGACCGTCAGGGCGTCTGTATATTCCTGGCTGCAGATACAGAGCGATTCCCGGTCTGCCACAAGCAGGCGCTTTTCCCCGGAAAACGCCAGGATCTCTTCCGGGACAGTGAGCTTTACCCCGTCCCTTCCCGTTTTCTCCACCAGGATGCGCAGATGCGGATTTTCTTTTTTTACAGTCAGGTTCCTTTTCTGGCGGCGGTAATCCTCGCACTCCAGCGTCCTTCCCTCCATGATCCCAAAAAACCGTTCCCGGGCCGATCTTCCCAGGACCAGCTCCTTAAGGACCGGCTCCGTTTCCAGGGTCCCGCGCTTAAACTGGGCATAGGATTCCCTGTATGCCCCCACCAGCTCCAGGACCAGGAGCACCAGAGGACGGCTTTCCTCTCCGAAGGCCGCAAGGCTGTGATGGAAGGCCGCTCCCTTTCCATACTCCAGGAACCGTTCAAATTCCACTGCCTGGGAAAACGTCACCAGATCGCGGACCTGGAAGGACCTCTCCCTGGACACCTGGAACCGGACACGGACCTGGTCTCTGGAAAAAGAAACCAGAGGAACCAGCTTCATCCGTCCCTCTTCCCCGGCCCCCATGATCCGTCCCACCTCCCGGTTGGTGTACTCCCGCACCATAAAGCGGACCTTCTGGGACGTGGATACCGGCTTCAGGCTCTCTGTACGTTCCTTTTCCAGATACGCCTCGCACACAGCCCTTCCATGGGGGCAGAGGTCCTTTTCACCATCCCCCCTATGGCAGCCCATGGCACAGGAGCCGATCCTTTTTCCGTTTTTATCCACACGAGAACAAGAGTAGTCAAAAATCTGACTACCCTTGCGTAAAATACGGACCCTGTACCGTTCCGTACCATCAGTCACTTCTCCTCTGATCTCCGTTTCACCTTTCCAGAAGGTATCTGCGGAAAGTCCGGTTACCTCCATGACGCCTCCCCGTCCCGTTTCCGGTCCTCCGGTATCACGGGAAATTACATCCGCTCCGGTGCCTCAAAGCCCAGCAGATCGATGCAGGTGGTGAGTACGCTCCTGGTGAGAGTTACTAATCCGATATATCCCGCCTGCTTCTCCTTATCCTCTTCTGCAATGATCTTCGTCTCATGGTAGAAATGGTTTAAGGCGTTGGAAAGCTCGTAAATATAGGCGCAGATCTTATGCGGCGCCAGCTCCTCAAAGCTTCCCCCGATCACCTCACTGAATCTGGATAATGCCAGCATCAGCGTCTTCTCCGGCTCTGCCTCCGGCGGCAGGATCACCGGCTCTGCCGGGGTCCCGCAGACAGCCTCATACTTTTTCAGGATCGAGTTGATCCGGGCAATGGTATAAAGGATATACGGCCCCGTGTTGCCTTCAAAGGAAGTAAACCGCTCGATGTCAAATACATAATCCTTGGTGGCCTGGTTGGACAGATCCCCATACTTCAGTGCAGCCAGTCCGACGATCTTTGCTGTCTCCCGGGCCTCCTCCGGGGAGATGGTCCGGTTTTCCATGATCCGGTTATAGGCGGCCTCACTGATATCGGCAATCAGATTCTCCAGTCTCATGACCCCGCCATCTCTGGTCTTAAAGGGCTTTCCGTCCTTTCCGTTCATGGTGCCGAAGCCCACAAAGTCCATCTTCCGCTCCGGCCCTACGATCCCAGCCTTCCTTGCCACCCGGAATACCTGGGTAAAATGAAGATCCTGGCGCTTGTCCACCACATAGATATAATGGTCCGGATGGAAATCCTTTTCCCTCTCCACAATGGTGGCCAGATCGGAGGTGGCGTAAAGAGCGGCTCCGTCGGACTTTCTGATGATACACGGCGGCAGTTCCTTGGTATCCGTTTCCTCTGCAATGTCCACCACCAGGGCTCCCTGGCTCTCATACGCCAGTCCCTTTTCCACCAGCCCATCGATCATGGAGGGGATATAGGGCTGGGCATCGCTCTCACCTTTCCACAGATCAAACTCCACATTCAGATTGGAGTAATTTTTCTTTAGATCCTTTAAGGATACGTTCATGATATGGTTCCAGATGGCACGATAGGGCGCGTAGCCGCTCTGGAGCTTAAATGTAGCCTCCTGAGCCCGCTCCTTAAACGCCTCGTCCACTTTGGACTTTGCGCTGGCCGCCGGATAGATCTCTTCCAGCTCAGAGATCGTAAAGGGCGCTTCCTCCGGATATTCCCCGGTATAGCTTTCATCGAAATAGCAAAGCTCCGGCTGGCGCTCCTTTAATTCCTCAATGATCAGACCCATCTGAAGGCCCCAGTCGCCCAGATGGACGTCGCCGATGACCGTATGGCCCACATAGCGGCCCATACGCTTAATGGCCTCTCCGATGACAGCGGCGCGAAGATGGCCCACATGGAGAGGCTTCGCCACATTGGCCCCGCCGTAGTCCACGATCACCGTCTCCGGATGCTCCGCCGGCTCCAGCCCCAGCTTCTCCCCGGTCCGCATCCCGTTCATATAATCGGCCAGGAAGCGGTTCCCGATCTTCAGATTGATAAAGCCGGGCATTACTGCGGAAACTTCCTCAAAGATCTCGCTGTCCTTTAAATGCTCCACAACTCCGCTGGCGATGTCAATGGGTTTCTTTTTATAGGCTTTGGCCGCAGCCATGGCGCCATTACACTGATATTCGCAGAGGTCCGGGCGATTGGATAAGGTCACCTTGCCGTAGGTGGCGTCGTAGCCTGCGGCGGTGAATGCCCCTCTCATTTCCTCTGTGATCCGGTCAAGAATCTTTTTCATTGCTTTCTCCTTCTGTTCTATTGGCAGATTCTTTTATTATAACCCATGAGGAACGGATTTGGCAAGTGTTTCCGGCATGGTCTTCCTGTACCCGGATTTTCCGTCCCTCCGCCGACAGGCGACGCATACGTCTCCTTTTTTAAGAGTGCATGTCTTAGAACCACGAAAAACCCCTTGCAGCTGTCGGATACCCAGCGGCTGCAAGGGGTTTCTATACAGCAGATAACGGGAGTCGAACCCGCCTTTCCAGCTTGGGAAGCTAGCGTTCTACCGATGAACCATATCTGCAAAAAATAAAAATGGAGCATATGGGATTCGAACCCACGACCTTTTGAATGCCATTCAAACGCGCTCCCAACTGCGCTAATGCCCCAGTGCCTATATACTACCATAAAATGTTCATTTATACAAGTCCTTTTTTTATTTTTTTCTAATTTTTTTCTAATTTTTTTCTGATGCCCGGGGCAACTCTTTTCTGGATGGCGCATATGCTATCCTAACATCCGATTCATGAGGCAGACATGGCACAAGGTTATCTGCAGGTAGACGTGGTTTCAGATACAAATAGCTTTCCCATAACAGACGCCAGCATCTCCATATCAAAAACGGAGTCGCCGGAGGATATTCTGGAGGAGGTAAAGACAGACAGCTCCGGCCAGACGGAAAATGTGGCCCTGGAGGCTCCGCCGGCGGAGCTCAGCCTGGCTCCATCAGGGACGCGCCCTTATGCGGAGTATACCATCCGGATCACAGCGCCCGGTTACGAGCCTCTGGTGATCTCCGGGACCGAGATCCTGGCAGACTCCACAGCGATCCAGCCCGCCAGGATGATCCCGGCGGCCGATCCCGGCAGAGAGGAGGACATCACCATTCCAGATCACACATTATATGGAACCTATCCTCCAAAGATCGCGGAGAGCGAGATCAAGCCTGTGGCAGAAAGCGGCGAGATCGTCCTTTCGCGGGTGGTGGTGCCCCAGACTGTGGTGGTCCATGACGGCGTTCCCACAAACACATCGGCCCCCGATTACTACGTCCCCTACCGGGATTACATTAAAAATGTTGCATCCAGCGAGATCTATGCCACCTGGCCCAAGGCTTCCATAACGGCCAATGTTCTGGCCATTATGTCCTTTACCCTGAACCGTGTATATACGGAATGGTACCGGAACCAGGGGTATGATTTCACCATCACCTCCTCCACCGCTTACGACCACAAATGGATTTACGGCCGGAACATCTATGAGTCCATTTCCGTTGTCGTGGACGATATTTTCGATAATTATCTTTCCCGCCCGGAGGTAAAGCAGCCGATCCTGACCCAGTACTGCGACGGGAAGCAGGTGACGTGTCCGGGGTGGATGACCCAATGGGGCTCCTGCGATCTTGGAGAACGCGGTTACAGTCCCATTGAGATCCTGCGGTATTTTTACGGCAGCGATCTGTATATCAATACGGCGGAGGCCATTTCCGGGATCCCTGCCTCCTGGCCCGGAGAGGATCTTTCCATAGGAAGCAGCGGAAATAAGGTCCGCCAGATACAGGAGCAGCTGGACGCCATTGCCACGATCTACTCGGCGATCCCCAGGATCGCTGCCGACGGTATTTACGGTCCGGCCACAGCCAGGGCCGTAGAAGCCTTCCAGTCCATTTTCGGTCTGCCGCCAACAGGGACCGTGGATTTTTCCACCTGGTATAAAATCTCCCATATTTATGTGGGCGTTACGCGGATCGCAGAACTGGCTTGAAGTCGAAAATTGTCGTCATGATTCTATTTTCGTCTTACAGCGTCCATACTACAATAAAAGGACATGGCAAAAGCGTTGCTAATATACAAAAGAAATGGAGACAGGCGTAATGACAAACAGAGAAAATGCTGCCCATAAACTGCTGCGTCTTCTTGGCGCCAATGGAGGCTACCTGGGCTTTTATTATACGGCCACTGCCATTGAGATCGTCATGGACAGCGGAAAGACCATCTATCAGTGCAAGTGGCTGTACAATGAAGTGGCCGAACGTTATCATACAACGCCCTTCTGCGTGGAGAGAAACATAAGGACCCTGGTGGATATGATCTGGAATTATGGAAACCGGCAGCTTTTAAAGGAACTGGTTCCTTATCCGTTCAACGCAAAGCCAAAGAATGCCCAGTTCATCGACGGTCTGGTCGCCTATATGGCAGAACACGAAGAATCAGACGGATCCCATTAAAGAACTGTACCAGTCCGGTTCCTCCCGCAGATCCGTTCCCCGGAGAAAGGCTCCATAGTGACCGGAGGGCGCGCTTTTGGGGCCCTGCAAAAAAAGTCTCCCGCTGCACTCGGCAGCGGAAGACTTTTTTTCATGATCGGGGGTGATTTCCGTTCCTATTTTTTGAATTTTGTCAGAGAGACTACGAGGGCTGTACAGCCAACGAGACCGATGACGTTGGGAAGAACCATGAGCTGGTTGAACATATCGGACAGCGCCCATACCAGATCTGAAGAGGTGGTAGTTCCCAGGAAGATAAAGATCAGAGAGATGATCGTATAAACGATCACGCCCTTCTTTCCGAACAGGTACTCTGTATTTACCTTACCAAACATATTCCAGCTGAGGATCGTGGAGAATGCGAAGAAGAACAGGGCAACTGCCACGAATTTTGCGCCCAGATCCGCACCGAACACAACGCCGAAGGCTGTCTGTGCCAGGTTCGTATTATTGAGCACGTTTACAACCTCACCTGTGTAGCCGTTTGCTAACATGCCATCGGGAGTGTAAAGAGTACAGATAACGATCAGGGAGTTTAAGGTAAGGACTACGAATGTATCGATGAAAACACCGATCATAGCCACACAGCCCTGCTCGTGGGGCTCTTTTACGTTCGCCTGCGCATGTGCGTGAGGTGTGGAACCCATACCAGCCTCATTGGAGAACAGGCCGCGCTTTGCGCCCTGGCTGATGGCTGCCTTTAATGCAGTACCAAAAGCGCCGCCGACAATGGCCTGGGGCTGGAACGCATACTTAAAGATCATGCCAAAGGTAGCCGGGATGTACTGGATCCTTGCGATCAGGACAACAACACCGCCCAGAAGGAACGCGGCCGCCATAATGGGAACCAGCTTCTCTGTAACGGAGGCAAGACGCTGAACGCCGCCAACAAAGATAAATCCACAAACCGCAACTAAAACGATTCCAACGATCCAGGACGGAACTCCGAAGGCCGTGCTGAAGGTAGATCCAATGGAGTTGGACTGTACCATACAGCCGGTGAAGCCCAGAGCCAGGATGATGGCGATTGCAAAGAAGGCTGCCAGGAATTTTCCAAGATTGCCCTGGAAAGCGGTACGGATGTAGTAAACGGGACCGCCCAGATACTGGCCGTCTTCGTTTTTCACACGGGTCTTCTGTGCTAAAACTGCCTCGGCGTAGATGGTTGCCATTCCAAAGAATGCGATGATCCACATCCAGAAGATGGCTCCAGGACCGCCAGTCAGGATCGCTCCGGAGGCGCCGACGATATTACCGGTACCTACCTGGGCAGCAATGGCTGTGGCAAGGGCCTGGAAGGAACTCATTCCGCTCTCATGCTTCTTGCCGCTTAAGGTCAGATTTCCGAATACCTTTTTCATACCTTCTCCAAAGCAACGGACCTGAACGAACTTCGTTTTGAAGCTGAAATAAAGGCCTGCTCCCATAAGAAGGAATACCAGGATATAGTCAGACAGATATCCGTTTATGGTATTCACGATCGGCAGTAAGGTGTCAGTTAATGCTTGCATAGTATTTCCTCCTATTATTGCATAATATGATTCCGGCATGGACCGGAACCACTACGGCTTTGCTGGTCTGGAAGCCCAGACCATAGGGGACATATGTACACAATAAAATCTTAAAATCTCCCCCCTGCGGAGTGCATTTTTCCGGCGGCCGGAGAGCCATTCCGTTTTTTGTATCCTACCCCTCAGATACGTTTTTTCTATGTCTATGCACTTCCGTATAGATTTTATCGATTACATACTTAATATACCATGTTGCACAAATGATGTCAATTTATTACCGTCTGTTTTTATTGGTTTTTCTTTATTATTTTTATCCTGTCTTTAGTTTTTTTATATTTTTTTAACATATTTAACTGCAAAATTTACGGATGCCATGGCATCTTTGCAATAACCGTCTGCACCGATGGAATCGGCGTATTCCTTTGTAAGGACCGCTCCTCCCACCATGATCTTCACCCAGGGGGCCCGTTCCCTTAAAAGCCGGATGGTCTCCTCCATGGCCGGGACTGTGGTGGTCATAAGGGCGCTTAAGCCCACCACCGGCGCCTTCTCCCTCACGGCAGCGGAAACGACCGCCTCCGGCGGCACATCCCGGCCCAGGTCCATCACCTGGAAGCCGTAGTTTTCCAGCAGCACCTTCACGATATTTTTTCCGATATCATGGATATCTCCCTTTACAGTGGCCAGGATCACAGTGCCCCGCTCTTCCCGTTCCACTCCGCTTCTGGCCATTTGCTCCTTCAGGACGCCAAAGGCTGCCCGGGCCGCCTCTGCGCTCATTAAAAGCTGCGGCAGGAACACGGTTCCGGCTTCAAAGCCCTTTCCCACCTCATCCAGGGCCGGGATCATTTCCCGGTTTATGATGGTCAGGGCGTCTGAGGACAAAAGCGCGTTTCTGGCCGCTTCCTCCGCCGCCTGAATCATTCCTTTTTTTATGCTTCGCTTTAATGGGGATTCTGCGGGGACTCCCGCACCAGGATCTCCCGTTTCCTCCCGGCTCCGGATCTCTGTCTGCCGGATGCCGGTCCCCGTCTGCTTTCCCGCCGCCTTTTCCGACTTTCTGGCTGCCTCCTCCAGCCCGTATTTTTCCACATAGCCGGAGCAGTTCTCATCCATCCCGTGAAGGACCAGAAAGCTCTTATAGGCTGCCGCCATGGCCGGAAGGCCCGGATTGATGATCGCAGCAGATAAGCCGTTTTCCAGCGCCAGGAGAAAGAATGCAGAATTTATATGCTCTCTCATGGGAAGGCCGAAGGAAATATTGGACACCCCCAGCACCGTTTTTCCTCCAAGCTCTTCCCTCACCCGTCTTACGGTCTCCAGAGTCGTCATGGCCCCGTTTTTATCTGAGCTCACAGCCATACACAGGGCGTCCACCAGGATATCCTTTTTATCGATTCCGTAGGAGGCCGCTGTCTCGTAGATTTTTTTCGCCACCGCAAGCCTTCCGTCTGCCGTTTCCGGGATCCCGTTTTCATCCAGACACAGGGCCACCACCACGCCGCCGTACCGCCGCACCAGCGGAAACACCGCGTCCATGACCGCTTTCTTTCCATTGACCGAATTGACCATGGGCTTTCCATTATAGATCCGCATGGCCTGCTCCATGGCCTTTATGTCTGAGGTATCGATCTGCAGCGGCAGATCCGTTACGCTCTGGAGCTCCCTTACGGTCTCTGTCATCACCGCTGTCTCATCGAGGCCGGGAAGTCCCACGTTCACGTCCAGGATGTCCGCCCCGTTCTCCTCCTGGGATGCGGCCATATTCAGGATATACGCCATATCCCGTTCCTTCAGGGCCTGCTTAAGCTTCGGCTTTCCCGTGGGATTGATCCGTTCCCCGATGATCACCGGCCTTTCCCCCAGGACCACCGTGCGCCCATAGGAGGAAACCACCGTCCGGTCCTTTTTTTCCACCGGAGCCAGGGGAACCGGGCCGCACGCCTCCCTGAGCCGCCGGATATGGTCCGGCGTGGTCCCGCAGCAGCCGCCAAGGACAGAAACGCCGCTCTCCGCCATCTCCTTCATGGCCCCGGCAAAGCCTGCCGCGTCGATATCGTACACGGTCCTTCCGTTTTCGCTCCTGGGAAGCCCGGCATTGGGATTGGCCATAAGAGGAAGCGAGGAAATCCTCCGCAGCTGCCTCATGAACGGCAGGAGCTGGACCGGGCCCAGGCCGCAGTTCAGACCTATGACATCCGCCCCCAGGCCTTCCAAAAGGGCAGCCGCCGCTTCCACCGTTCCTCCCGTAAGCATCTTTCCCTTTTCATCCAGGGTCACCGTAGCGAACACCGGAAGGGAGGAGGCCTCCTTTGCCGCCAGCACCGCTGCCTTTAATTCATAGCAGTCTCCCATGGTCTCAATGATGATCAGGTCAGCGCCGGCCCGGACACCGGCCTCCACCACCTCTTTATACGCCAGACATGCATCCTCAAACTCCAGATCCCCATAAGGAGCCAGAAGACGCCCTGTGGGGCCCAGGTCTAAGGCCGCATACCCGTGTCCGGCCTCCTGTACAGCCGCCCTGGCCAGGGAAACTCCCGCCGTCACAATGGATTCCAGGCTGTATCCTTCCTCTTTTTTATACTTGAACCGGTTGGCTCCAAAGGTATTGGCCGTCACCACGTCGGCGCCGGCCCTTAAATATTCCAGGTGGATCTCCTTTACGGTCTCCGGATGGGAAAGGTTCCACAGCTCCGGCAGCTCTCCCGGCAGAAGCCCCCGCTCCTGGAGCATGCTCCCCATTCCGCCGTCAAAAAAAATCCGTTTCTGCTTCAGTTCCTCTCTGATATCCATACGCTCTTACCTCTCCCCTCCCTGTCCCGGACCTCTTCGGTACGGACAGTTCTTTTTTTCACAGACCTCGCATCCCTCCGTCCGGCAGAAGCCCTTTACCGGGCTGATTCCGATCACCGCCGTCACGGACTTGGACGGCATCATAAGGCCGCCGTCTGTCAGAGTGATCCCCAGGCGCTTCCCTGCCTCCAGGCCGCCCAGGAGCTCCTTCTGGACGCTTAAGGGAAAATCCCCGTATCCCGGGGAAAATCTCGGCCGCAGATAAAGCCCCTTTTCCTCGTATTCCTTCCTCCAGGCTTCAAAATTCCGGTCGCAGACCTCCTCGATCAGAGCCGCTGCAGCCGCCTGCATGACCACAGCCTTTGCCATAAAAAGCTTCCCATATTTAAGAAGGAGCCGGTCTGCTGCCGGCCCGAGAGTCGCAGCCATCACAAGAACCCGGGCACAGCCGCCCAGGTTCCTTGACAGACTTCTGCTGACAGTCCGGAAGCAGCCGCAGTCCAGGATCCCGCCGCGTACCGTCAGCGGAAACTCCCGTACACTGATCCGTTCCTCCGCCGCTTCCAGGATCTCCTTTATGCACTCCTCTGCCAGCTTTTTTATTTCCTCATCCGGAGTCTGGCTTCCATATCCCAGATACCGGAATACCTCACTCCTGCGGATCCTATCCTCCATCATACCAGAATCTCCGATAAGCTGCTCTTGATCTGTTCTGCCACATCCGGCTTGTTCATGGAATAAATATGGATGGCATGGACTCCGTTGGCCACCAGGTCAATGATCTGGGATACGGCATAGGCGACGCCCGCCTGCTTCATGGCCGCCGGATCATCCCCGAACCTGTCCAGCAGCATTTTAAAACGGGGGGGAAGGACTGTCCCGGACATGCTGAGGATCCGTTTCATCTGCTTTGCATTGGTCACCGGCATGATCCCGGCCACCACCGGTACGGAGATCCCGGCCTCCCGGATCCTGTAAAGGAAGTTGTAAAACAGATCGTTGTCAAAAAACATCTGGGTCGTCAGAAAGCTGCAGCCCGCGTCCACCTTCTCCTTCAGATAACGGATATCCTCCGCCTTATTTCTCGATTCGGGGTGGCCCTCCGGATAACAGGCGCCGCCGATGCAGAAATCTCCCATGGCTGCCAGCTCCGCCGCCAGGTCGCTGGCATGGCTGTAATCCTTTTCCACGCGGCCGTCTCCTGGGATATCGCCCCGGAGCGCCAGAATATTTTCGATCCCGTTCTCCCTGAGCCGTTCCACCACGCCCCTTACATGCTCCCTGGTGGAGGAAACGCAGGTGAGATGGGCCATGGACGTGACCCCATACCTTTTGGCCAGACAGGCCGCCAGGTCTGCCGTATACCGGCTGGTGCCTCCTCCGGCCCCATAGGTAACGCTCATGAACGACGGAGAAAGCCTGGCGATCTCCACCGCCGCCTGCTCCACGGTCTCATATGCGCTCTCTTTTTTTGGAGGGAATACCTCAAAAGAAAGAACTGGTTTTTCCTGGGATAAGATTTCTGTGATCTTCATATCTTCTGCCTGCCTTTAGTCATTTTTTGTAATGAGGGTATGCTATCACAAAAACGTATCCCTGTCCAATACAGAAAAAATACGGTTTGTTAAAGGTTTTTCCTATAACGCTCTGCTTTATACCAGAACCTTTCCCAGCTCCTCCAGGTATTTCTGCCCCAGCAGGCTTAAGGCCGTCCCCTTACGCTTCAGATAACCGATGGTCATGGTCTCCTCCGCATCCAGCAGGACCGCGCAGTAGTCCGAGCCATTGAGCTCCTCGCAGATGATGCCGGAGCAAAGGGTATAGCCGCAGAGACCTACCATCAGGTTTAAAATAGTGGCCCGGTCGCTGACCTTAACGGACCGCTTATAATCATAGGTGCTGAGGACCTCTTCTGCAAAATAAAAGGAATTATACTGGCCCTGCTCAAAGGAAAGACAGGGATACGGCTCCAGCTCCTCCATGGTGATCCGTTTTTTTCCGGCCAGAGGGTGGCCCTTCCACATATATACGTATACACCGCAGTCCATCAGAGGCTCAAACTCCAGATCCATGGTGGAGAACAGCTTATTGAGCACCCGCTTATTGAATTCATTGACATAAAGGATCCCGATCTCACTCCGGAAGTTTTTTACATCCTCGATCACCTCGTAAGTGGTGGTCTCCCGAACTGCAAACTCATACTCCTCCATGCCAAACTGCTTTACCATCCCGATAAACGCGCTGACGGCAAAGGTGTAATGCTGCATGCTGACGGCAAATTTCTTCTTCACGTCCTTTTTTTCCACATACCGTGATTCCATCAGCTCATACTGCTCCGTCACCTGTCTTGCATATCCCAGGAATTCCTTTCCCTCCTCTGTCAGGATCACGCCCCGGTTGTTCCTTAAAAATATTTCGATCCCGATCTCCTTTTCCAGCTCCCGCAGGGCCTGGGACAGGCTGGGCTGGGAGATAAAAAGTCTTTTGGCCGCTTCGTTCATGGAGCCTGTGTCAGCGGCGGCGATCACATAGCGCAGCTGGGTCAGAGTCATGGCTCAACCTCCTGTTTTTTCCCCTATGATACACGAAAATCCATGGAAAAAAAAGAGAATTGTTGGAAATTGGCAGAAAGTATGGTATGATAGGGATACTATATCAAAAAGGGAGGCAAATTTATGAGCAAAGTCATATCCATCAGCCGGGAATTCGGCAGCGGCGGACGTGAGATCGGCTACCGCCTTGCAAAAAAGCTGGGGATTCCTTTTTATGATAAAGAGATCATCTCCATGGCCGCCGAAGACAGCAATATCTCCGAGGAAATTTTCCATGCCAATGATGAAGTGATCGGCCATAAAGAACGGATCGACTACCAGTATGCCGTGATCGATCCCTTTTCTTCCACCTATGAGGTCCCGGTTTCCGACCAGCTTTTTGTGATCCAGTCCCGGATCATCAAAAAAATGGCTAATATGGGCCCCTGTGTCATCATCGGACGCTGCTCCGACGTGATCGTGGACGATTCGTTCTCCGTATTCATCTGCTCCAGCTTAAAAAAGCGGGTGGAGCGGCTGCTCTCCCTGGAACAGGATGAAACTGTGGACGTAAAAAAAATGGAGGCCAGGATCCGCACCATCGACCAGAAGCGCCGGGACTACTACCAGTATTACAGCGGCAATGAATGGGGAAAGCCGAAAAACTACGACCTCTGCTTAAACAGCGGACGGCTGGGGATCCAGCAGTGCGTGGATATCATATCCAATACGATCTTTCTCACTTAAAACCGTTACGCTTTAAAGAATTAAATTTTCTGTTGACAAACGGAACCATCCGCAGTATGATGGTTTCCAGAACATGAGATTTCAGAAAGGACGCAGCGATCATGAAGAATAACACCCTGAACGCATCTTATTTCTTCTATTATTTTCCGGGCTATTATTACGGCGCGGACTGCTTTTGCTGCGGAAAACAAACCTCTCCCGATTTCTCTTAGAGATTTCCGAAACCCAGGAGCCGGTGTTTGCATTCCCAGCAGACGCCGGTTTTTTCATGTCGTAGGAACGAAGGTCCTGCGGTATGGAAGTGCTTCTCAGAAGCGATGAGATTCCTATTCCGTTATTTTAACCAGGAGGAAAAAATTATGATCATTATCTTAAAAAGAAATGCCAATCCGCAGAAAGTTGACGCACTGAAGCAGGAGCTTGAGCACAAGGGCTTTAAGCTCCACCTTTCCCAGGGAACCCAGACCTCCCTGATCGGCCTCATCGGCGATACCACAGCGATCCACGAGGACTGGCTGAAGGCCATGGATGTGGTGGAGGATGTGCGCCGGATCCGGGAGCCCTATAAAAAAGCCAGCCGGTCCATGCACCCGGAAAATACTGTGGTGGACGTATGCGGTCAGAAGATCGGAGGCGGAAGCTTCCAGGTCATTGCCGGCCCCTGCTCCATCGAGACGCGGGAACAGATCACGGAGGTGGCCGAGGATGTGAAGCGCTCCGGGGCCCGTTTTTTACGGGGCGGTGCCTTCAAGCCCAGGACCTCCCCCTACGCTTTCCAGGGACTCCATGAGCAGGGCCTGGATCTTCTTCTGGAGGCAAAAAAGGCCACAGGCCTTCCGGTGGTCACAGAGATCATGAGCGCCGAGCACCTTCCTCTCTTTGAAGATGTGGACGTGATCCAGGTGGGCGCCAGAAATATGCAGAACTTCGAGCTTTTAAAGGAGCTGGGAAAAATAAGAAAGCCCGTTCTTTTAAAGCGCGGCCTTGCCAACACCCTGGACGAGCTTTTAATGAGCGCGGAATACATCATGGCCGGAGGAAACGAAAACGTCATCCTTTGTGAACGCGGAATCCGCACCTTTGAAACCTCCACCAGAAATACCCTGGATATCTCCGCCATCCCCATGCTGAAGCAGAGAACCCATCTGCCGGTGATCGTGGACCCCAGCCACGCAGCCGGAATCCGCTTCATGGTAGAGCCCCTGTCCCTGGCGGCCATCGCCGCCGGCGCTGACGGCCTGATGATCGAGGTCCACAACGATCCCGAAAAGGCTCTCTGCGACGGGGCCCAGTCCCTGACCCCGCAGATGTTTGATGCACTGATGAAGAAGATCCAGCGGACTGTGGACTTTTTCCGGATCCTGGACTGATCTCCCATAAAAACAGCTATGACGGCGCCGGCTGTCATAGCTGTTTTCATAGGTTCTCTTTTCAGGTACATGAGGGATGCGTCCTGGTCTGTTCTGGAGCATGAAATATTTCGCAGTACTTTTAAATCATATAATTGTTCAAGCAGTATGTAATCATAGAGCAAAATGGATAATATCGTCCCCGGGTATTCCGTCTCTTATATTCCTCTATGGTCTCTGCCACATAATTCTGATCATTCCATAGCTCTTCGTTTTCCCCAAACTCCAGCGCCACCACCTGATCGTAGGCAGCTTTCCTTTGCTCCTGTAAAACATACGTATCCAGATTCAGCCGTTTTTTCATCTCTTCCGCCCGACAGTCATTGTGGAGTGCAAAAATCTTCCCATTCAGACGAAATCCAAATAAATCCTCGGCCTCGGGACTCGTCGGCGAAACACATAAGGAAAAATCAAACCAGTTATCTTTTTTATGGTTGCAATGGTCCAGAAAATCATATCGCTCTCCCTTGCAGGAAACCATCATATTCCCATAATCCAGCTGTGCATCCTGGCAGATGCGGCATTCTTCCTTTGTAAGACTCTTTTTATCTGGATGTCTGGGCATAAAATGTTCGATATCATGATCACCTTTCTGAACGCCGATTTCCTTTTCACAGTAGCAGCAGATATAACCCTGTTCTTCCAGAAGCTCCTGTTTTAGCCTGCCATACTCCTCTGAAATGGCCAGATCCTCATATCCCGGCTCTCTTCCCATTTTTTTCAGAAAATCTTCTTTCCATTTCTTAAGGTGTTCCGGTTCTTTCCGTTTTACAATTCTGTGCATTCCGCGCCTTTCCTCTCCGTATCATGATCCTTGCCCTAACCGTATCGGCATTCCTTCCCCGGGTCCATGTATCAATGCGGTCCGCCAGCAGCTCTGCCTTTTCATAATTCCCTTTCTCGATCCATTGATACATCTCATCTGCTGTATTTTTGATCAAAGGGCTTAACGCATCCGTTCCCATCATATCCTCCAGGATCGCGTTGGAATCCATTCCATATAATGAGGAAAGCTCCTGGACCTGGATCGTATCCCCGGTTCTTTCCATGGAGAACACCTTAAAATCGTCCCCCGCTTCCCCTAAAATCTGGGGAGAATGTGTCGTTATGATAAACTGGAGATTTGGGAAGGTTCTCCGCAATGCTGGAACTACGGTCCTCTGCCATGACGTGTGCATATGGAGTTCCATCTCATCAATCAATACTACACCTTTTCCCTCCAGCGGGTTTTCCAAGGACGGATTGGCAATGGCAAGCCTCCTGGCTATATCTCCGAATAATGCCAGCGTACACTTTTCTCCATCCGAGAGCTGGAGAATATCCAGATTTTCTCCCTGCTTCATAATACGCATGGAATATGGTCTTGCCACGATATGGATATCCGCACAATCCGGAAGCATTGCCAGCATTGCCCGTTTTACTGCACCGAGCGCCTTGTCCTGATACATTGGATCTTCCTTCTGTTTTAGATTCTCATAAAATTCCTGGTCAAAAAACCATTCAAACAGACTGGCAAAAGCGATCTGGTTTTCAATCGCCCTGTCAAAAGTACTGTACTGGCCAAAGGAAGGCTTTCTTCTGAACCTCAGAGGAGTCCTTGATACCAGTCGGTTAACTCCATAATTAGCAAAAACAGGAAGACCAAAATCTGGATTTTCATACACAGGGCGGTTGGCATCATCCACATGAAATCCTCCCACATACAGATCCTCATAGGCTGCCACGAGCTTTTCCATCTGGGCCGTTTCCATATCTCTTCTATTTTCACAGGTAATGCTCCGCCCGAACGGAAAGAGCCGCCCTTCTTCCTCTGACTCCAGAAGAAACAGTGCCTCCAGATCTGCCGATGCTTTTCCAGTTCTGATATCCTTCAGCTCCAGATTGATATTCTGCTTAAATCTCTGTTTAACGATTTTATTGATGATCGGGGCATAAAGAAGATTAATTGCCCATAGTACAGAGGATTTTCCCGCGCCATTGATCCCGAACAGAATCGCGCTTTTCCCTTCAAATTCCAGAGTCAGTTCCTCGATCCCTCTAAAATCTGATATATGCAGTCTGTCAATTTTCATATTGGTCCCCTTATATGATCCATTTTTATATCACATCTGTTTCTTATTATACCAGTATTGGGAAACCCATACAACTCCCTTTTCAGACAAAAACTCCCGGACGAGTCTGTGAAACTCTTCCGGGAGTCCTTTATGGCTTACTGGATCCTGTTTCCGTTCCAGACGCCGTTCTCGTCCACGAAGTAGCCGTCGGGCGTCGTTTTTCCCCGGTACAGGGAACCGAAGGGCTGGGATCTGCTCTGTACGTTGTAATACCAGTTTCCGCTCACAGGATCGATCTCCCAGGTTCTGGGAGCGATCACTGCGTTAAAATAGTACCAGCTGCTTTCGATCTGCTTCCAGCCGGTAGCCAGCTGGCCGCCCGGTTCCATATAATAGGTATACTGGTCCTGGGGATCCGTATACCAGCCGGTCTGCATTCCGCGGTCAATGGACATATTATACCATCTGCCCAGCTGGTAGTCAAATACCCAGCCGGATTTTATATAGCCGTCAGCGCCGAAAGCATACCAGGAGCCGTTGACCATTTCCCAGGCTACCTGCTCCACCGTGCTCTGGTCCTCCTGCACCATCATGGCACCGGTCACAAAGCTTCCATTGGGGTATACCAGCTTCCAGCCCCGGTCATCCTGGAGCCAGTGGGCATAGCCAGCGCCTTCTCCCGTGATGACGCCTCTGGTATTATGGACATAACCACGTCCAGAGGTCCATGTGATGGGAGACGGTTCCTCTGCACGGTTTCCGCTTCCTCCGTTGTTTCCGTTTCCGCCTCCGCTTCCACTGCTGCCGCTGTTTCCACTTCCGCTGCTGCCACCGTCGCTATTGCCGCTGTTTCCGCCATTATTTTTTTCTGTCACCTGGTAGTTCTGGGCCGCACGCTTTAAGGTATTGGTATCCTTTGTACGGAACTCCACTCCCAGGGTATGGGTCCCCGGCTGGTTGGAGGCCTTTAAGGTCTGGCTGCGGATCGTGATCCTGGTGCTTCCGGATTCGGACGTATAATCCACGCCGGATACCAGCTTCACACCATCCAGGAAGATATCGGTAAATTCTCCGTACTCACCGTTGGATACCAGGGTCTGGTCCGCAGAAGAGGCCGGAGAGACGTTCTGGACTTTCTCCTTTAAATAATACCCCTCATCGGTAGCCGCATCAACGTTGGCATCGGTATTTTCCAGTACGGTCATTGTAAACGTTCTCTTGCTGTCTGAAAACCTGTTAAAGCTGTTATCCATAGTCACGGTAAAGGTAAATTCTCCCGTCTCCGTGGGAACACCATAAATTTCACCGTTGGGCTTTAAGGTCATTCCAGCGGGAAGTTTTCCGCTTATTTTGTAGCTGACCTTATTCCATTCATACTTGTTGCTATTCTGGATCATGGTTCCGTAGGGAACGTATTTTACCGCATCCGGAATTTCCTTTGTAAGGATTCCCGGGTCACCGGCAATACCAGTCAAAGTAAGGACCATTAAGACCTCGTCTCCGGACCTGAGGGTCAGGGTACCATTGATCTCCCGGCCGTCATCCACGCCGTCCTTCAGCACCAGGCGCAGCTTGGCCATATTGGAAAGTTCGCCGTAACTGGAGCCATCCCGGATGGAATCCATCCCCGCCAGCGCGTATTCCCCCTTTAAGGTCCAGTAGCTGTCTAATTCTACTTCATCAGAAACCACCTCAGCGGTCAGATTCTCAATGGGTTCAGTTCCCACATTGGCCACTACAATGTCGTGTTTATAGTCATATCGCCCATCCAGGAACATCTCCCGGATAGAGTGGATCACGCCGTCTTCTTCTTTTGTCTCCGCGTCCACATCCGCCAGACTATTGATATAGAGTTTTCCGTCCCCCTCTTCTGCCTTGATTATCTGAAGCCAGTAGTTTCTGGACCCTGTCCCGTTTTCTGCGGAAGCAGTGTATTGGACTGCCCCTTTTGAGAAATCATGAACGCTTTTTCCGCTCACCTCCGGCGTTGAGCTGCCTTCTGCGTACAGATGGATCCCGGCTCCTGTATCGAATACCGGGGCAAGCTTTGTCAAATCTGTATCCGGCTCCACAAAAAATGTTGTAAAGGCCCCTTCCGCATAGTCATCTTCATCGACCGGTATCCTATACTTATATACATAATGTTCCGTATCGTCATTCAGACCTGTAAACTGTACCGCTGTACTACTGTTTAATTCGGGATCCCCCTCTTCTGTCTCAACCAGATAATGGTAAATTTCCTGGTTCTCTTCTCCATCTTCTCCTGCAAAGATCGTAAATTCCACACCTTTGCTGTAATCGGATGGATAACCGCCCTCCTCGCTCTGGTCGAACAGGAGAGCAGCTATATTTTCCGCTCCGGCAGCCTCAGCTTCTTTTATGGAGGCGTATTGTCCCACAAAGGCAGCAGTAACTGATTCCGGACTATCCTCTCCGTTCAGACTATATCTCATCACCAGGTAGTACGGATCCGCAGCATCCAGCCCATATTCCAGGGTAAAAGAAACCCGCTCATAATCCTCTGTATCCTCCTGGTCCTGGTCAGCCTCCACATAGTCCCGGTCCTCTCCAGTTCCAGTGTAGAGATCTTCTACCCAGACATAACCATGATCCGTTGAATAATACAGCCGGACCTGGAACGGAAGACAGCCGCAGACGCTTCCATCCGCATCATAAGCTACAAGCGTCACCCACCGTTCTGCCTGGGAGATCTCCGGATAGCTCCACCCGGCATCCGCCTTTGTCATATCGGCGGCAAAAAGCTTCTCTGTAATTTCAGTTCCCTGGGCGGCTGCCTCTTTGGCATCCGCATACTGTCCTGTATATACCTTTAGCTGGTCGTAAGAAGTTTTTTCAAATAATTCC
Organism: uncultured bacterium; assembly: GCA_905215775.1. Taxonomy (GTDB): domain Bacteria; phylum Bacillota; class Clostridia; order Lachnospirales; family Lachnospiraceae; genus Alitiscatomonas. Next base: position 17,208 of record CAJMRM010000018.1, on the reverse strand, counting down.
TGGTTTACCTCCAGACCGAGGAATACCCGGTTCCTGTCCACAGTGTCTTCCCAGACAGTATCCATACTCAAATATCTGTTATCCTGGCTGCTATCTTTATAATATTGTGAGTTCTCGCCTACAATCAGCTTCTTTCTGGTCCCATCCTCTGCCTGTTCATAGACAGAAGGAATCAGCCACTGGATCGATTCTGTGGTCTCCACTTCTATCTGATACCGGATATTTGAAGCTGCCAGCTGATCATCGTCTCCAACGATCATTTCCCATCGTGTTCCTCCAGTATACGTGTTACAGCTTAAGTCAATCTTATCCCCCGGCAGGCTGATCTCGTAATCATCCTCCCAGCTCCGTGTCCACATGATCCGGTCCGTCTCCGTAAGCTCCCGCTCTCCGGCAAAGACGTCCTTCATTGCCACCTGGGTCAGCTCCACCGGCGTAAATCCAGTAAGATCCACGGTCAGATACTTTTCCTCCAGGGGCAGCAAAGACAGGGGCATGATGCCGCCGTTGTCTGTAAATTCCTTCCTTTCCGGGTAAACGGGCACTGTTGTACCGGCTACCTCCAGGTTAAACCGGGTCACTGCACTGCCGTCAAAATTCCCGTTCACATAGAACGTATGGCCGTCCACGGTCACGCTGTCCTCCGGCGTCATAAACCACTTTTCATCGGTTTTCCCGTCCCAGGTAAACTGCACCTCATAGGGGAAAAACGGGTCAGATTCCGGGATCTCTATGGTGTAGCTCCCATCCTCCTCAAAGCATACGTCTCCCAGGCCCTCTTCAAAGGCCTCCTCTTCTGTCACATGGACCGGCATGTTTCCCGTATTGAATACCACGCCGTCCTCCTTCTTCTTTTCCGGCGCGTTGCTGGATGTGACGGGTATGTTCAGCCTGATCCTCACCGGGCTGTCCGTCTCCTGACTCTCCGGCTTCTGTTCCACACCGAATGCCGCGGATACCGGGAGCTCCGGTGCCATCAAAGCCGCTGCCAGTAAAACTGCAATTCCACGTTTCAACCGTTTCATTCTGCCTGTTCCTCTCCTTTCGTATTTTCCTTTATATATGTCTCTCCAAGGGCCATAAGCTCCTGGAGGGAATACAGGCGGCACTGCCGCAGATTCCCGTTTCCGTAATCGAATACCAGCTTCCCGTCCGCCGTGTCGCATAGGCCCGGAAGGTATGCCAGCGTCTCAAAATTCTCATCCAGAAGAAGGCCGTACCGCTCTCCCTCCGTATTCACATACTCGGTCACCAGAAGCTCCCCCAGCTGGGTCACATAGGTGAGATAGGATTCCGTTTCCAGTTCTGCGAGCTTTTTTCCTGTCTCCCGGTCATAGACCACCGGCGCGCTGTGGAGGGAGGACGCGATCCGGTACTGGTCTGTATAAAATTCTTCATAAAGATCCTTTGACGGCGGCTCCCTCTGTTCCTCCGACCGGAGGCTCCCATCCCCGGCGTCGTAGAGCCGGACTGTACCGTCGTACCAGATCACCTCCAGCCAGGAATCGTTCCCATCCTTTCTGAACTGCTGGTCGTAGATCTTATCCTGGTCCGGAAGGGAAACCTCCGCCAGCACATCGCCGTACCGGTCCACAATACAAAAGCCTCCGTAATGGAACAGCATGGCTGTATTCAGATCCGCGCTGATCCGCGCCTCATCGTGGACATAGGAGGCATCGTAGGAAAAGCACTCTGTCTCCTCATGGCTCACCCGCTTAAGGACACGGACCATAGGATCGTTTCTGGTGGCCAGGACCGCATAATCCCCAGTCATGGCGGTCAGATCATACGTTTTATCACTGGCTCCGGAGGCCAGGAGTTTTGCTCCGCCGTCAAAGAAAGAATAGCCGTTTTCCACAGACGCCAGTACATACCGGTCTCCGTCTGCAAAGCTTACGATCTCCTCCTCTCCCGTATAGGCCATCTCCGTTTCCTCCAGGGTTTCCAGATCGAACCGGACCAGAAGGTTGCCATTGGCCAGGCGGATCCCGTCCTCGCCGGCCTTAAGGAGCATTCGGTCCCTGGACTCAAACTCGCCCACATAGACTCCTTCCTCCGTATCCACAAGGCCGAACACGTACTGATCCTCTTTTCCCGCTGTAAAGGCAAAATACGTTCCGCAGAAGCCTCCGTTAAACTCCGTATAGGGGCTTTCTTCGTAAACGATCATGGACTGGTCCGGCTCCATGATATCCAGGATCTCCAGACCACCGTCAGAAAAGCTGACTGCCAGATATTTTCCCTCCCCATCCAGGGCAAAGATCTGGTTGGCCGGATTGGCAAAAATGTCGTTATAGGCCCCTCCCATGCGTTTTTCCCCAAAGGAGCACCTGGCCGCCTCTGTTCCATCCTCCATCCGGTAGACCACTGCATGGTCCGCATCCCTGGCCGCAGCCACCGCAAATTTCCCGCTTCCCGAAACAGAAAGCGCCGTGGCCGCCTCCCCGGTCCAGACCGGCTTCCCGCCCTTGAGGTCAAAGGCCGTCACGCCTCCGTCTGCGGCATAAAGGAGAACGTCCCCGTCTGCAAATTCTGCCTCCGAAAGGGCCGAGGCCTGGACCGGAAGCACAGCCTCCTGCTCCCCTGTTTCCAGGTTATAGACGGCCAGCTCCTTTTCGCAGACTGCCGCCAGATACGGCTCCTTTCCAGAGGTCACCACCAGGAACGGAGGGTGGGGCAGTGTGATCATGGCCTGCTCCTTAAACCCGTCCGCCAGATCATATACGCCCAGGGCGTCGGTCAGAGCCTTTACGGCCTGGGGCATGACTCTCCCCTCAAAAATACTGCTTCCTTCCGGTATCGCCTCCATGGCCAGCCTTACGGCCCCCAGAACGTCTCCCTCCCGGAGCTTTCCAGCAGAATATTCTGCCAGGGCCAGCGCCTCCTTTTCTTGCTCCATCTGCTTCAGCCCCACAAAGGTCATGGCTCCTCCTGTTAAAAATGCGGCCGTCAGGACCGCAGCCGCACATACGGCCCTCCGTCTGCGGCGGATTACCCGGCGGTCCTTTTTATGAAGACTCCGGAACGCCTGGAGCATCTCCTCCGCAGTCTGGTACCGCTTTGCAGGATCCGGCTCCATGGCCTTCTTTATGATCGCTGAAACCTGGGGGCTGCATACCTCCGGCCCCAGGGGAGATACCTGTCCGGCGTCTGCCTCCGGCCGTTTCCCCGATAAAAGATGGTACAGGGTCGCGCCCAGGCTGTACAGATCTGAGCGCACATCCAGCATCACCGTCCTGCGGCCGGATGCGGATCTGCTCCCGGAACCGGAGGAAGGTTCCGGGCTGGCCGCCATAGTCTTCGTCTCCCCGTCCATGGTCTCTGTGGGTCCGCTCTCCAGGGTCCTGGTGGCGTCCCCGGCATATTCGATGCCGTAGTGCTCTGGCGATGCATAGCCTCTGCTGAAGCCCGCCCGGACTGCCCCGTCCTCTCCCAGGGCCAGGGCAATGTTGTAATCGATCAGGCAGATATCTCCGTCCGGCCGCAGCATGATATTGGCCGGCTTGATATCCCCATGGAGGATCCCGTGGGGCGGCTGGCCATGGAGGTAACAGAGCGCCTCCAGAAGCTGTACGGCCCAATGGATCACCTGGGGCTGGCCGGGAACGGCTCCCCGCTTCAGGATCCGGTCCATGCTCTCTCCCTCGATGTAGTCCATGACCGTATAAACAACACCGTCCTCCTGGACAAAATCGTACACCTGGGGAATATACGTGTGGCTCAGGCCCTTCAGCATGTCCACTTCCCGCCGGAGCACCTCTTCCTTTGTATTTAAATTTCTTTTGTCTGCCTTTAAAACCACTGGCTTATCCAGCCTCAGATGACGACCCAGATACACAACTCCGCCGCCTCCGGCCCCGATCTGCCGTTGGATCTCGTAAATGCCCGCTACGATCCAGGCCATTTCTCTTTCCCCCTGTCTTCCTATGCTTATTTCTGCAGTTTTCCGTACTCCTCCTCCAGAGTCCGCTTAAGCTTCCTCCCCGTCACCAGGAAAACCGCCAGGAGGACGGCCCCCAGGACTGCCGATACGGCCATGAGCACAAGCCCTGTATAAAACAACATATTTCTCCCTCACCTCATATAAAGATACCAGAACGTCCAGAGCACGCCGCAGAAAATACATGCGCCAAAGCTTAGATACCCCTGGCTGTTTTCCGGCTCATAAGGATAAAAGCTCCTGGCCATAACCAGATTTTTCACATATTCCCACAGCCGTCTGAATGCCCTTCTGCCGTTTTTTCTGAAAAGCATGAGGCAGGCCGCCGCCGCGCCTCCGGAAAGCATGGAGCTTATGAGGACCAGCCCCGTAAACTGCCACCCGGTCCATGCCCCGACGACCATATAAAGCTTCACATCCCCGGCCTTTAACACGCCCAGGAACCAGCATATCAGGGACAGACTGGCCATAAGGATCCCCAGGACCCCCGACATAAGACCTCCTGGGCCCGAAAAAACAAGACCCGCCAGCAGCCCTGCTGCCATGGATGGAAGCGTCAGCTTATTGTAGATCTTATGATCTCTCAGATCCGTGGCCATACCCATGGCCGCCAGCCCCAAGGCTGCCAGACCAAATATTTTTTGTTCCATGTCTTATTTCTCCCGTCACATGCGGATCTCTGCCGCCACAGCAGAAACGTTGTCCCGGGCCATTCCAGGACCGATCTGCCGCCGGAGCTCTGCCACCTTCCCGGACACATCCGCCACAGCTCCCAGCACGGCCCCGATCCCATCGTCGCCCAGAGGACCGTAAAGCCCGTCGCTGCATGCCAGAAGGCAGTCTCCGTCCTTTAGGATCCCTGAGCAGAAAATGCTCTGGGGGATCTGGAACATGCCGATGCACATGGTCAGCTTGTTCTGTACCCCCTGCCGTTTGGACTCTTCCTCGGACAGGCCGCGCATTTCTGCCACAGACTGATCCCTGGTGAGCCTGGAAAGCCTCCCCTCCCGGTATAGGTAGACCCGGCTGTCTCCCACGTTTGCGATGTAAAACCGTTTTCCCATAAGCACCGCCAGGGACAGGGTGGAGCCGGACCGGCACTCCAGGGCCTTCCGGAACCGGTACACGTCCTGATTCATGTCCCAGACTGCCTGCTCTAAAAGTTCCCGGATATCATCCTCCGACTCCATCCCATCCCGAACCATGGGCAGGAATTCCTCCTGCCACCACCGGAGGACCTGGCTGGCAATATACTGGCTCACCTGGGCCCCATAGGAAAGGCCTCCCATTCCGTCGGCCACGCCAAAGACCGCGGCCGGACAGCCGTTTACGCTTTCCTGGGCCAGAAAGATACTGTCCTGGTTCTCCTGGCGGACGTCTCCCCGGTCCGTAACAGTTCCAAAAGTATATGTAACCATATGCTCTTCATCCTATTGTCCCATACACCAGATCGTAAACTCGCAGTCTGCCACCATGATCCTGTCCCCGTCTTGGAGCGGATATGGAGCATTACTCTCGATCCTCGACCGGCTTCCGTTGATATATGTACCGTTTTTGGAATTTATGTCCACTACAAAGTACCCGCCGTCCTGGCAGAAGAACCTGGCGTGGATCTTTCCCACCCGGGGGCTCTTTACTGCAAAATCCACCTGGCTCTGGAGACGGCCGATGACTGTACCGTTAACCGGGTCCACCGGGATCCTGTTCAGCCTTCCGTTGTCGTAATACTCCAGATACGCCTGCTGCCCCTGCTCCATGGCTCCGCCCCAGACCTCAGTCTCGTCTCCCATATCCGTATCCTCGGCTCCCGTAAAGACCGGAGGAGCCAGGTTATATTCCGGCTGGTATACCGGCTGCTCAGGAATGGAACCCGGTCTCTTCGCCATAATATTCTCTCTCTGGTATGGAGCCATAGGTTCCTGGGAACCGGAAAAAGGTACAGATGGAGCCGCAGGCACCGGCCGGGACGGTGGGACCATCGGAGTCTGCGGGGCAGACGGTGCTGAGGGGACCGGTTTAAATTCCGGCCTTTTTTCCTGCTTTCCAGGGACCTTTTTCCTGCCGGAGCCCTGTTTTTTCTTCTCAGCCTGCTTTTTCCCATTGACATAGGCCTCCCGGTAGAGGACCACCTCCGTCACCGCCAGGAGGATCACAAACGCCAGAATATTGTTCAGCACCAGATTTCCGGCCTCGTCCGTAAACAGGCCGAAGGAAATACTGGCGGACGCGGCTACCATAATAACAGCCTGGGGAAGGAGGAACTTTTTTTTCGCCTTTTCCGCGTCAAAGCCCTCGTCTGTCTCCCTGTTCTTTTCTGGCTTCTTTCCGCTCTTTTTTTCTGCCTTCTTCCCGGCTCCCGACGGTTTTCCAGGCTCCCGACGGTCCGATGGGGCCGGGGGCGTCCGGTCCGGCTCCGGCATGGGGGCGGACACAGGATCTGCCGCTGCCGCAGGCACGGGCTGCGGGACCACCGGTGCTGACTGGGAACGGAATGCAGCCTGCCCTCCCGCCATGGGTGCTGCGCCCGGCGTCACAGGCACGGACTGTGAACCCGACGAACGCTCCATGGATCCGGAAGACATGGAAGATGAAGGTCGTTCCCTGCTCCGCATCTGATACGGCTTTAGGCTTTTTTCCAGCTTTTCCACAGAAAACTGGCTGCTGTTGATCTCCTGGAGCAGAATCTGCACCAGATCCCCGTTGGACATTTCGATCCTGTCGTTCATGATCAGCTCAGTCAGAAGATCCCGGATCCCCCAGCCATCCGTTTCCGGGACCGGAAGAAAGACAAAGGCCGGATCGCAGTCTGCCGGGTTCACAAAAATAGCCTCTGGATGGAACATGATCCCTTTTTCTGGAAGCCTGAACTCGCCCGCATCCTGCACGGCCTGGATCACGCCGTCCAGAAGCTTCAGCAATTCCTTTCTTGCCAGTTTCCTTTTCTCCAGGATCCCCGCCAGGGAGATCCTGGAGGTGATGTTGTAATAAAGGATCGTCTCCCCATTGACTGTCTGCCTGGACACAGGAAGCAGCTTTCTGATCTCGTTGGACAGAACCATCTCCATCTGGTAGTGGACCGGCTCCATATCCGGCGGACACGTCACGGTCATATAGCTGGACGCGCCGATGGTCTCATAGGCCACCTGTAATCGTTCGTTCATACTCAATATCCTCCTGATTTTATAGGATTCCCCATACCGCCTGGAAAGCCGCGGCCGCAGCCAGGAACGGTACGAATGGAAATTCTGTCTTCATGTCTTTCTTTTTCACCAGCAGCAGATACAGACTGTATAAAAGGGAAAGGAAAAGGGCCAGAAAAAACAGCTCCGCCGTATACTGCCATCCGGCGGTCATGGCCGTCACAGCCAGAAGGCTGGCGTCCCCCATTCCCATTTTTCCTCTGGAGATCCAGGACAAGCCGTAAAACAGGACCGCCGCTGCCGCTCCTTTTAAAAGCGTTTCCATAAGCCCCGGCGGGGTTTTCATAAAAATTCCCAGAATCAGCTGGGCTGCCAGATATAAAAGAAGGATCTTCCCCGGCACAATGCGCATTTTTCCATCAATGACCGCCAGGATCCCGTAGGTGAGAAACAGATCTGCCGCACAGACAGGCCAGATCCTTCCGCCGGAAAACCATCCAAATCCCAGATAAAGGGCCAGAAAGATCCAAATCCAGGTCATCCAGCCAGAACAGCTGCCCGGTCTTAAAAGCACTGCAGCTTCCCAGACTCTCATGGCCGCCAGAACGGCCGCCGCTCCCAGGGCCAGGTATTTCCACTGATCCATATATGTCTCCTTTCCTGCCGTGATCAATCGATCTCCTTTGCCGTGATCCTGATCCCTGGATACTGTTTCTGTACGTTTTTCACCGCCTGATCAAAGGCCGCCCGGTCCACAGGCCGGTCTTTGGAGGAGAAAGGGATGTAGACCACCAGCTCGCTGCTCCTTATCTCCTCTTTCTTTATGGTTACTCCCCCATAGGCAGTATCCCGGAAATTTTCAATTTTGCTGCACTGGCTCCTCAGAACAGACTCAATACCGGATACCTTCTGGTAGGAAACGTCCCGGATATCCATGCTGTATTCCCGCGTGGCCTTTCCTGTGCTCCGGTCAAAGGCGGAAAACGTTGAAAACTTATCCGGAAGGTTCCGGATCCCCTGCTGGTCCTTAATGGCCTTTCCCCGTTCCATGGGGCTCAGATCCCAGACACTGGACTTCTTCTCGCCCTCCTCCTTTCCCATTCCGGATCCGCCTCCGCCGCCTTCTCCCGTAAAGATGGAGGAGCCGTTCATCCCCCGGATGTATGCCCGGCTTGCCAGGTTCATGGACGGAAGGATATCCAAAGGCATCACTGGATCGATGGTATAGCAGACCACCAGATCAATGGTCTGGCCGTCCTCAAAAAAACTGGAGCTGCTTAAATTCAGCCCTCCAAGGCCTCCGGTCACCCGCAGGGCCTTTAACCGCTCGTCTGCGCTGTTCCCTCTGGAATCCGCTCCTATATACCCAGCCAGGAGCGGTCTGGCCGCAGTTTCAAACAGCAGCTGGTTCGCTCCTTTCCCTGCCTGGTTCATAGCCGCTGCACCCACATTTTTAAGGATCTCCGCCGGAGATGTGGTTCCCTCATACCCGGCGCTCAGGTTCCCAGAGCTGAACTCCTCATAAAAATCCACAATATCCTCTGCATCGGCATTGAACTGCTCCGTCCGGTCTCCGGTTGCTCCAGCGATATCCTGGTTCAGCTGTCCAAGGCCTGCGGCCTGGTATATATACGAATACATGGACAGCTCCTTTGCCGTCTGGCAGACCGCATGCTGGATCAGCCCATATGCATACACGATCCGCATGATATAAAGGACCGTCACAAGGACCATCAGAAAAATTGAATAGGAAATGCTGGCCTCAATGCTCAGCGCTCCTTTTTCCCTCTGCTTCATACTTCATCTCCCTAGTAGCCCTGGTAAATGGTATTGGTAAACCGGATCCGGCCCGAATACCCCTGTCTTTCATATGTCTCCTGGAACGGCATCACGCTTCCGAACAGATGGCGGATGGAAAGTCCCGATTCCGCCCGGAGGTATGTATACGCCTTCGCCATAGTAAAATCCGTCTCCCCGTTTTTCTTCATATTCATTTCGATCAGGTCCGCGCTGCGCATGATCCGCTTTTCCTTTCCTGCCATCAGCATGAACAGAGTCAGATAATCCTCATAGGATACGAAGATCCCCGTCGTTCCATAATTGGAAATCAGCCCGTCACCCGACGCTGTGGGAACCTGGTTCAGCAGGATATTGCGGTTCGTCTTAAAAAGTGGGATCTTATAGCCGCCGGAGATCAGATAGTCCATTTCGATCACCGTCTCTGCCGTGGCCCAGGCGGTCAGGAAGATCCAGAAGAACACAGGCTCCGGCACCAGGCCGCCCGTGGCCGCCGACGCCAGGGCTGCGGCGGCGTGACAGGACGGGTTTACCACGTTCCGCTCCGTATACATGGCGATCATGTTGTTGGCCAGCCGTTCCGCAAAGATCGTAGAATAAACAGCCGCCTCATTGGCCGTGTCGCTCTTATTTCCATAGATTATATATTCGATCTCACTGCGGAGGACCGTATTCCGATCCTTTTTGGGTTCAAAACGCATATCCAGCTCCCCGTCCCCATGGGCATACCGCCATTTTGGCATGTAAAAGCTGTCTTTATCCCTCTGGGACATGCCGGAGGCGGAAAATTTCTCCACGCCCGTGAGCCTGGTCTTAAAGGTTCCGATCATATAGGAAAAGGCCAGGATATCATCCCGGGCCGCTTCCCCGATCCCCAGGAGAAAGCTGTCAGACCCCTTTGACACCGCATTCTTTGAGGCGCTCAGATCGTTGCTTTCATTATAAAAAGCCGTACTGACGCTTTTCTCTGCCTCCGGATCGAAGGTTCTGGAAGGTCTTGCATTATAAACGGTGTCGTCTATGGTTCCCTGCTCCGCCTCTCCTTCGGCCCCTTTATCCGGATCTCCCGCGGCCCCGGAGGTGTTTTTTGCAAAATCCTGGCTGATGATGCTGCCGGATGCCGGAGAATTTTTTTTGGCAGGATTGAAGTCCTCTGGATCCCAGCTCTTTCCCCGGAAGTAATCCGACGGCTCCCGGAGGGCCGGACGGTAATACCGGGTGCTGGGGCCGCCGGACACAGCCTCGCTGATGCTTGCTGTATTCTGCCGGCTGTCCAGGAAATAATAGAAATATTCCAGGATCACTATATCTGTCTCCCCGGCCTCCTCCAGCATTCTGCTGATCTCATCCGTATAGGCTGTAACAGCCTCTCCGATCTCATCCATCACACCTTCCAGACGGCGTGTCAGCCCCGTATCCCCGGCCAGTCTTGTGAGGGTACTGTCCTTTAAAAGTCCTTCCACAGACGGAAGATAGCTTTCCCGATACTTTTTTATGTTATCGTCCGCATCCTTCAAAAGCTCCTGGACCGTTTCGTTCCCAGCCGCCTTTCCCTGATTGGAATTTCTGAACTTCTCCAGACGGCCGATGGACGCATTGATGGCAGACCTGGCTTTCTCTGCCCGGTCCAGGACTGTTTCCGCCCGGGTCCGCGTCTCAGAAGCCGCTCCCAGCAGGGCTGTCCTGGCTGCCTCATAGTCCCGGGCATCCTCCCTCTGCTCCCTGGTCAGTGTATCCTCGGTGTCCGTATTCTGGATCCGAAGCTGCTCCATCCGCGCCCGTAAACAGGTCAGATATCTCTCCTCCGCCGTCTCCACGGCCCGGATCCCGTCGTTTAAGCCTGGGATCTCCTCCTGAAGCTTTTTTAAAGCCGCATCCGCCGCCGCATTTTCCTCATCCACATCCATCTTGTCCTCCATGACCTCTGAGGACACCTTATTCTTTTCCGCCTCTGCCTGGATCTCCCCGGTCTGGCGGAACAGCTCCAGACGGTCCGCCATCACATAGATTCCCCGGAATTTGGCGTACTCCACCATCTGGTTTTCCAGCACGTCCTGATTGGCCAGGGAATAGAGGGGCGTCACCTGGCAGGAATCCAGGCTGAAGTCATAAAGATTTAAAAACGACTCCCCCATATACGACTTTTCACCTGTGACCGTGGTTTTCATGATATCCCACAGCCGCTCGGAATAATCGGAATCCGCCGTCATCCCATGGGCCAGGAGCGTGGCGTTTAAGCTCTCCTTAAAGATCTCCTCCAGGGCCGCCGGATCCTTTTCCTCCATGGCAAACAACCCGAACTCATCCTTCAGGGTCTGATCATAGGATGCCAGGATACTGGCCGCAGCCAGATCCGTGGCCTCCTGGGTCATAGCCCTGGCGCTGGATAAACGGCTTCCGTCGATGAGCACTGCCGATAAAAGCAGACATGGAATGGTGATGATCACCAGAAAGATAGAAACGGCTCCCTTAAGCCTCCGGTTTTCAAACAGCTTCATACTCTAAACCCCTTTTTCCGCCCGGCAGGCGGCTTCCTCATTCCAGAAGATCCTTAGCCTTTGCAATGGCCTCCCTGATCTTCCCATATCCCTGGTCCATGGTGCCAAACACCTTCGTCTGCCTGGCAATATCCCCGACAATATCCACATTCCGGACAAAATCCGGTGAATCCGTCACCGCCGACACAGCTGACGTGTGGACATCAAAGGGCCCCTCATGGCCGAACATGGCGGCAATGGAATCCACCGGCGTATGGTAGGACTTATCAATGGTCACCTTCACCCGCTTTGCCACCAGGTAATCCTCGATCTCCGTATAGCTTTTATTTTTCAGTTCTCCGGAAAGCACGTCCCGGCCTCCCTCCCGCTCCGCCACATAGGCGTTCACCAGGCTCACATAGGACTGCTTCACTCCTCCGTCCATAAACGGTACGTTCCTGTACGGATCCCGGATCTTAAAATCCTCCAGGCTCTTCACTCCGGTGCTCATATCCGAAACCCGGGAGCTGTACACCACCGCCCCCCGCTCCGACGCCTGAACCGCCAGGCTCTGCTGCTCCACCTCCTGGTAAAGCACGATCCCCATAAACAGGATCAGCAGAAGCGAAAAAAAGATCACCGGAAAAATAATCGTCATCTCAATGGTCAGATAACCATCATTCCTCCATTTCCTTTCCTTGAAAAACTTACCAATGGATCTCACTTTCCCACACTCCGTCCCATTATTCATATCATCATACACTCCGGCAGAACAGTCTCCAGCAGTCACTAAGCCAGAGTTCCTCCCCTCCCCCGCACAGTTCTGCCAGACTCCATAAAACCTGGCACGCAGATACTCCAACTCTCTATATATCCCCGCACCCCAGAAATCCGCCGGCGGGCTGTGACACCCGTCGGCAGGAAGGTTATTATTTCGGCATAGCTGGTGCAGATGGTCCAGTTACCAAAGTGTCATCAAATACAGTCTTCATGATTTTTCCAGCAAAATTCGAAATCTGTTCCCTAAACAACAGCGCAATACACATCAAAGCCGCGATGATCATCACCAGCTCCACAGTACCCATACCGTCTTCCTCAGTATAAAACCTCTTAAGCATCTCCATCCCATTCTCCTCCCTTCCGTACATAATCCGCCAGATCCGGCGTTTTCTATAAAAATACCAGAACCCCGGTACTTCTACCGCAAACCCATTCTCCCCTATCCTCTCTCCCCATACCAGAAAACCGGACAAACGAGAACTCCTTTTATCTCCCCCAAGCCAGGAAAGCCGCCGGGCCGGGGGGAACATCCTTATCAGTTGTACGCATCCTGAGCACACTGTACAGGATAGGGCGGACAAAGTCCGCCATAGACGTACAGTGTAAGCGAAGGCTGGCGAACAACGATAAGAGGTGTTCCCCCCGGCCCCACACTTCCCTGCACACTCCCCCTTACATCCCGCTGGTCATACTAAGCACCGCCGGAGTCGCCACGATCAGCACGATCCCCAGAAACATGATCATCATAGGGATCAGGATCTTCGTCCCTGCCTGCTCGCCCAGCTCCCTGGCGGCATTTTTCCGCATCTCCCAGCATTCATGGCCCTGCTCCCTAAGAACCAGCACCACCTCCGCGCCGCCCCGCCTCAGATTCATGACAATGACGGAGGCGAACTTGGTGACCTCCTTCACATGGCACCGGCGGGCAAACTCCTCATATGCGGTACCCTCGGGCTTTCCTGCCCGGATCTCCGCCAGGGCGTAGCGCATCTCTTCATATAAAATGTGATCCTTTTTATTCTCATTGATGATCTTCTCCCAGGCTCTGGAAATGGTCATACCGGCATTGACCAGCAGCGTCAGCTTATTGACAAACTCCGGAAATTCCATCCGAATGGAAAGCCGCCGTTCCTTGATCTTTTCATCCAGGGCGCTGTCCATAAGAAAGGGCACCGCCGCCATGGCCGCCGCCGAACCGACTGTTAAAGCCATACCGTCCATGCTTCCCTGGAATACCATGAGCATTCCCATCAGGGAAAGGAAGACTGCTGCCAGGACCGCTGCCGCCAGGCGGTATCCCTGGTGGATATAGAGATAAAACTCTGCGTCCCTGGGTCCCTTAAGCTCCAGGATCTTCTGATAAACCTTATTTTTATGGCGGGCCAGGACCGACCGGAGCGCCATGGGCATGAGCCTCTCCCAGGCTGCCGCCTCGGACATAGCCAGGCCAATGGGAATAAAGTCTTTCAGCCCATACTCCTCCTTATCCACATACTCCATATACTCGTCGTACTGTCCCCGGGACTTTATGTAAAACACCAGGAACACTCCCATAAAGACTGCAAAAACCGCAGCCGCGATTCCCTGAAACACCATGCCTTTTCCTCCATCACACGCGGATCTTCATTAATTTTGAGCCCACCAGATATGAGATTCCGAATATCCCGATGGCTGCCGTCATGGCCAGCTTCCCGGGAATGGTCGTAAATACCGGCTCCATATAGTCGCCGGATGTGACGGTCAGAAACAGCACCATGACCACTGGCATGACCATCATGGTATTAAACTCGAATTTCTTTCCCGATATGGTGGTGTCGATCTCCTGTTTCACTTCAATCTTTTCTCCTATGGTACTGGAGGTGGAGCGCATCACCTCGATCAGATCACCGCCGGTGCGCTTACATGTCACGAAGATATCTGTAAAATTTTCAATGTCCTCCAGATGGGCCCTTTCTGCAAACTGGCCAAACATACTCTCCACTGTATTGTTCATACCGATGCCCCGGAGGATATATTCCAGCTCCACCAGGATATCTGTCTCTGGATCCGGGTAGATGACCCGGAGATCCTGAAGGGCGTCCTGGATGCCCGTCTCCACGGATTTTCCCACAGACAGGGCCGAGGACAGGGAATAGAGCATGTCCTTAAACTGTATGGTCAGCTGGCTCTTCCGTTTTTCAATGATCTGCCTGGTGCGGATCTTCGGCCATTTGACAGCCAGAATCATCAGAAGCGCCGATAGGATCACGTTGTGATAGAAAATATATCCCACGGCAAACAGTACGGCGGCGGCGAAGACCGTGTTTAGGATCTTTTCCGTCTTTCCCATTACATAGACGTTATAATCCGTCAGACCGTCCTCCCGCTCCACCATCTCTTCTTCCTTTTCTTTCTTAAAAAGCATGTTTTCCCCCCTACACCTGGTCGCTGAGACCAGCGTTGTGGAATTTCTCTTTATGGATCATAGGATTTTCCGTCCGCTCCAGCCCTCCCAGGACCCGGCCGTTTTTATCCTCCCCATGCTCCACAAACCGGTACAGCGGATTCAGACGGATGGCCCCGTTTTCATATCCTGCCACCTCTGTGATCTCAATGGTCCGTCTGGATTTGTCCCTAAGCCTGGACAACTGAATGATCACGTCGATGGCAGAGGCGATCTGCTGCCTTATGGCCTCGATAGGAATGTTATTCCCCGATACCACCATGGTCTCCAGACGACTCAGCATATCCCTGGTAGAATTGGAATGGCCCGTAGACAGGGATCCGTCGTGGCCTGTATTCATGGCCTGGAGCATGTCCAGGGCCTCAGCGCCCCGGACCTCTCCCACTACGATCCGCTCGGGACGCATACGGAGGGACGACCGGATCAGATCGCGGATGGTCACCTCACCCTTTCCTTCCATATTGGCATTCCTGGTCTCTAAACGTACCAGATTATCCACGCCCTTAATCTGGAGCTCTGCCGAGTCTTCAATTGTGATCACGCGCTCGTCCCTGGGAATAAAGTTGGACAGGGCGTTTAAAAATGTAGTCTTTCCGGAACCGGTGCCTCCGCTGATGAAAATGTTATATTTTGCCTTTACCATACGTTCCAGAAGCTCCGCCACCTCTGGCGTAATGGAGCCGTAAGCGATGAGCTTCTGCACAGTCATGGGGTCCTCCGGGAATTTTCTTATGGTCACGGTGGGACCGTCCAGAGCAATGGGAGGCAGCACCACATTGACACGGGAACCGTCCAGCAGCCTGGCGTCTACAATTGGATTCGCTTCATTGACAGTACGGTTTACCCTGGACACAATGTTTAAGATCACATTCTCCAGCTTCTCATTAGTGCCAAAGCTGACATTTTTTCTGAAAAGACGGCCGGACTGCTCAACGAACACATGGTGGGGACCATTGATCATGATTTCTGTCACAGTAGGATCGTCCACCAGCGGCTGGAGCACATCCAGTCCCCGCATGGAGTTGAAAACGCCCTCGATCACCTCCCGCTTTTCGGTCAGGGTCATGTACTGCTTTCTGGATTCCTCCGCCACCAGTTCTGCAACTACGTCCCGTATCTCTTCATCCTCCAGGTTCCTGGTCAGATCCAGCCTCCTGGAGACCATCTCGCGGACCTCCTTTATATACTGCTGCATATTTTCAATCATGGCCTTCCTCCTCTGCCTGGAATTGCTCCCATAGCCGTCCGGATCACCGGTTCCATTACAGGTACCAGAACTTCACCAGACCGGAGGACTGTGGATGGATCTGCCAGAACCGCTGACTCCGTCACACAGGCACAACACGAAATCTGATCCTTTACTGCACCTGGTATCCTGTCAACGTCATTCCTGCCCGTTACCCGATTTATTATGAGACTCATTTTATCTATAAAAGGCTCGTATCGGTCATGAAGCGCCGTTTCCCTCAGAATACGCTCTAACTTGGACAGTCCTGTCCTCGAAACAGCCGGAACCAGAATCCGGTCCGCCTCCCTAAGCGCCGCCCGCTCCATAGCTCCAAATCCCGAGGAAAGATCCACGATCACCAGATCAAAAGCAGCCAGCTCTCGCACTGCCCCAAAAAGTTTTTCCATATCCTCCCCATTGATCTCCTCATATTCCGAAATACTTTCAACTCCGGATACAAAAGAAAATCCTGCCGATGGCTCCACGCCCAGAGCACTTTTTAACCGCACACCTGCGTTCCTTCCCTTTGTTTTCAGAGACAAGTAAAGATCCGAAAGATTTCCCGGAGTTTTTCCCATACAGTCTGATATAGAATCGATTTCTTCCAGATTCAGATAAAGCGTTCTGATCCCCATTTTTACCGAAGCTGCCGCAGCTGCCAGCGACAAAACGGTCTTTCCCGTACCTCCTCCTGGACTATAAAAACATGTGATTCTGGTGTTGCTGTTTCCCCGGATCGTATCCAGTGTATTACTGTCTTCTGCGTACTGGACTAAAACCGCGCTGGCCAAAGTCTCCATCCTCTGGAATTTTTTCACGATGCCGTATCCTTCTGGAAGCGTTTTCCCAGTAGAAAAAGCAATCCTTGTCCTTCCTTCTGTCAATGCGCTCAGACGTTCTCCTGCCAGTTCTTCATCCACAATAATCACATCCGCCTGGCCATTCAACTCCAAATACTGGTACATTTTTTCTGGCTCTGTAAATATGATCAATTCAAACTGAGGTACTCTTTCCATAAAATAATAGGAAAGTTCCCTCAAAAAATGCTCATCTGTATCAGCCAGCAAAAGCCTTTTCTTACTCATCCCATCCTCCACGCTTATCCTTGGTTATACTTCTTAATTTTATATTATATTACTTTCCTTATAGAAAGTAAACCTTTTTCTAATAAGGGATACTAATCCGTCCATACTTCTATTTAAACGGATAATAGATCTAATAGAAACTATTTTACTTTCTTCTTTGACTACTAATAACCTGGCATCTTTCCATCTACAATTAAGTTTAAATCGACATGTCGGTTTTTATCCGCATCCACCCTATGGCTATGAAATACTATTAAAAATGTACACAGAAATGAGGTTTTTATAAATGAACATCTTGGGACGCATCGATGAATTATG
>CAJMRM010000017.1 GCA_905215775.1 uncultured bacterium | reverse complement strand
CTTGTCTTTGTCGTTGACAGCCTAGACATTATATCATGTTGTTCGCCGTTTGTCAACAACTTTTTTCATTTTTTTGTTTTTCCTTTTTTTCAGGATTTTCGCGGATATTCATCAATATCCAACGAAAAAAGCAACAGCTCCGTGAGGGCTGTCCCCCATCGGAGCTTTAATATACCATGTTCTTCCAGGAATGTCAAGCAAATTTGTGTTATTTTTTAAAACAATTTTACCTGTTTTTTTCATGTCACAAGATATGCTATTTTTCCCTTATTTTATCTATATTTTGTGGTTCCTCTCCGAGGCTTTCCTTCCTGCTTTTGTCCATTTCCTATCTCGGTATCCTGGAAATTGTATATCCACGAAGCACAATTTTACAGCAGGCCTCTTACCATCCCCAGAATAAAATAGGAAATCACGTTGTGATCATACAGCCAGGAAAGCCACGGACTTGCCGCCACCTGTCCCATCGCCTCTGCGCCAAATCCCGTACCGGACAAGGCTGTAAGCACCAGGCATACGATCCATAAAAACAAAAGTCCTTCTGCGCCGCCAAGAACGGCCCCCGTGATCTGGTTCAGTCCTTTTATTATAGGAAGTCTTGCGATCAGGTCCAGCCATGCAGCGCCGATATGGAGCAGCAGGAATATCGCGGCAAACAAAAGGATCGAAGCCGCCGCCTCGATAACCAGACCGGCCAGATATCCGCTTATATAATCTCCAAACTGCTCTACACCCAGCATCTGGTATACTTCTCTGTTATTATTTTCGATCAGGATCTTTTTTATCTGTTCCGGAAGCTCCAGCTCCTCAATGGTCTTTCTTTCCCCCTGACCTTCTCCGCCTTCTGCTGCGCGGTCCAATATTCCTTCAAGCCCGGCTGCCTCCGTCATTCCCTGACGGACCGCTTCGTAAACCGGCGTATCATTTTTCAGCCAGCTGGTCACATACGGAAGAGCCACACGCACGGACACCAGGCTGATCACAAGGGCCAGCGCTGATACACACAGCCGTATAAATCCCCTGTAATGACCATATAACACCATTCCCACCAGATATACAGCAGCCAGTATCTCCAGCCAATGGCTGGAAAAACCAGAGACTCCTTCCATGATTCTTCATCTCCTTACTTAAGCACAAATTTCCGGACTGCGCTGGCCACACCGGCGTCATTATTGGAACCCGTCACAAAATCCGCCGCCGCCTTCACCAGCCCTTCCCCATTCTCCATAGCCACTCCCAGACCGGCTGCCCGGAGCATGGACAGATCATTCTCCCCGTCCCCAAAGGCCATGGTCTCCTCCCGGCTGATGCCAAGGAATTCTGCAAGCCGCAGAAGAGCGCTTCCCTTATCTGCCCCTGCCGCATTGATCTCCAGGTTATTGGGAAGCGAGGAGGTCACCAGAAGCTCCGGGATCCGGTCCAGGGCAGCCCGCATTCTCATTCTTGCCTCCATGTCTGCAAAAAACATATTGATCTTGTCGATCCCACGTCCCATTTCCTTCACATACCGGATATGATCCGGAACCACCTGGCGGGTCTTCCGTATAAGGGCCGCCACGCCTGCGGAAACCGCATACTTTTCCGCATGGTCATAAAAATCCTGCGTCGTGTATCCGATGCCGTCTATATAGGCGTCATACATGATATCGTCCCCGCTGTCCCGGGCCATCTCCAGTACCCGCACAGCCGTGTCTGCCGGTATCCGGCATGTACTGATGATCCGGTCCTCTTTCAGATCCGCCACCACAGCTCCATTGGTGGTTATGGCATAGCGGACACCCGGAAGGGTCCGGATCTCGTCGGGGATCCCCCGCACAGTACGCCCCGTCGCCGGTACGATCTGGATCCCTCTGGCGGCGCAGTCCAGAAGAGCCTGCCAGTTCTCTTCCGGTATCCTCTTTTCGTCATCCAGGAACGTTCCATCCATATCGGTCGCGATCAGTCTGATCTTCATTTTCCACTCTCCCCGGTCATAATCAGAAGGAGCCGCCGCAAAAGAGTGGTTTCACAGCTTTCCTTTTGCAGCAGCCCCAGGTTTCTTAATCAAAAAAATTATCTTCCCGTAAGATCAGATGGCCTTCCTTGTCGTATTTTGACGAAAACAGCCCCGTGATCTTCCTTCCGAGAGACGGCTTTTCCGCCTTGTCTGCGGCCTCCTCGATCAGGTCCACAGCCGCCTTTCTCGTCAGGCGGACGCCGTCCTCCTCCATCATCTCTATGCGCTCATAGAGGGCCAGCATGCTCTTTCCCGTAATGCTGCAGTCAATATCCGCAGCATATTTGCATGCATACTGTGCAAATTCCTCCAGCTCCATTTCCGTGCGGTCATCCAGATCGTCCTCTGCCAGGCTTCCAGAGGCCGTCTCCGGAGCCGGGACCGCTGCCGCCGTTTCCCGGGCAGACATTTCCCGTTCCTGGTGCAGCGGCTCTTTTTTTCCGTCCGCTTCTTTCTCCCTGGCTTCCGGCATCTCGCAGGCTCTCTCTGTTCTGCCGTCAAAGGCGTCCTCCGGCTCTGCATCCCGTCCCTGGACCACCTCCTGGGCGATCTTTTCCTGGGCCTCTGTCTGCTTCAGAAGAGCCTCCTCCAGGGCCGCCTCATTCTGACGTTTTTCCTGGGCCCTGCTGTCAGCGCCGATATACTGGAATTTGCTTGCCAGAGACATATTATTCCCATGAAGCGCCTCCAGGTTCTCCGGAGTATCGATGAGCACCACGATCATACCGGTCTTATCCCGCTCCATCAGCTCGTCCAGCTCGTTCTGCACCGCATTGCTGAGCCCCGCCGCATGCTCGATGATCAGATCCTTTCCAGCCAGCTTGGGAGCCACAGCGCTGATGCCGCGCTTATTCAGCTTCTCACTGCTGATCTTGGCCACAGGATTTTTATGTCCCAGCTCCCGGTGGATCTCCCTTAAGGCGTCCAGGGCCGCCGCCAGTCCATCCTCATCATTGACAGCCTCGATCATCAGATTATTCAGATCCATCCCCTCGTCCAGGGACTCCAGCTCCAGGCTCTCGTCCTCGCTCTCGTCCTGGGGACGGATGGTGCGGACACTGCGGCGCATGGCGCGTTCCCTGTCGATTTCCGCCTGTTTTCTGGCGCGGCGCTCTTCCTCTTCCCTGCGGGCCAGCTCACGCTCTTCCTCGGCGCGGCGCAGCGCCTCTTCCTCCATCTCCTCCCGGGCCTTGGCAGCACGGATGGCCATTCTCTGACGCTCGATCTCCCGATCTGCCTCTAAGGACTCCCGTTCCGCCTCCACATCCAGGACCCGCTTCGTGGGGCGGATCTCCTTAATGGAGCGCAGATCATCCAGCGTCCTTGTGGCGTCCATATCGTCCTCTTCCACTTCCACCGTATGGGAGCCTGTATCGGAAAGCTTCGACATCTCCTGGGCCAGCTTCTGGGTCTGGGCGTCCTCATGGATGCGCATGACCACTTCCTTCTCCACATCATAAGAGGGCTCCTCGGGACGCCCGGCGTCTCTTCCCTCCTCATAATCATCCTGATAAGAAGGATTTCCGCCAAATTCCTCCTCCACAGCCCGCAGCTTTGCCTCATATTTATCCCGGTTCTCCACCAGATCCATCTGATACTGGTTGAGCGGCTCATATTCCAGCTTCAGATCCATGGCCTTTTCCACATATTTTCCCAGGCCGAACAGAAGCATGATCTTATCACAGGTCCTGACGCACTGGTCGCCCATGCCTCCCCTGTGATACAGCTCCGCCAGCTCGTACAGCCATTTCTCATCCACCTCCACAGCCGTATACGTCTCCAGGGCGCGGATCAGCTGGTCCAGAGGCGCTTTTTTTGCCTTCAGGATCAGATACCGGAGAAGGTACTGGCGGGAATCATCCTGGGCCAGGTCGCAGAATTCCCGGTAATAGGCCTCGGCCTCGGCAACGCTTCCTTCCTTCAGCGCCAGATCCGTCAGCTTATACAGCAGGCGTTTTCCAATGGGGGCGCGTTCAAAGGCAAGCAGCAGGATATCCTTGGCCTCCTGGTACTCCTTATTCTTCTCGTAGATCTCGGCGATCATGGAAAGCAGGCTCGCATTCCGTACACGGTGCCAGTCAATGGTATCAGCGATCTTCATGGCCGTTTCGTAGTCGCCCCGGCCGACCATTTTTTTGATCTGCTCTACCTTTATGTTAAACTCGTATTTATCCATTTCTTTTGCATCTCCTAAATTCCTCGGCCGCCTTCCGCCTAAAGCTCCACACGGCCCTCCAGCGCACGTAAAAGCGTCACCTCGTCGATATATTCCAGATCTCCGCCCACCGGCACGCCGCTGGCGATCCTGGTGACCTTGATCCCTGTGGGTTTGATCAGCTTGCTGATATACATGGCCGTGGTCTCCCCCTCCAGGCTTGAGTTGGTCGCAATGATCACTTCCCTCACATCCTTCTGGAGCCGGGTCATCAGCTCCTTCAGCTTAATGTCCCCCGGACCGATGCCCAGCATCGGGGAAATGGCTCCATGGAGCACATGGTAAACACCTTCAAACTTTCCTGTTTTTTCGTAGGCTGCCAGGTCCCTGGGATTCTCCACCACCATGATCACACTGTGATCCCTGGATGGACTCTTACAGATGGGGCAGAGTTCCTGGTCCGTTAAGGTATAGCACTCCCGGCAGTAACGGACGTTGTGCTTGGCGTCCCGGATGGCTCCGGAAAGCCGCTCCACCTGCTCCTCCGGCATATTGATGATATGGAAAGCCAGACGCTGGGCCGTTTTATTCCCGATTCCGGGCAGCTTTGACAATTCCTCGATCAGTTTTGAGATCTGACTGCTGTAATAGTCCATATTAGAAAGAAAGACCTCCTAAGCCGCCAAGGCCGCCGGTCAGCTCTGCCATCACGGCGCTGGACGCTTCCTCCATCTGATGGAAGGCCTCGTTGGCTGCCGCCACGATCATGTCCTCCAGCATCTCCACATCATCGGGATCCACCGCTTCCGGGGAGATCTTCACAGATACCACTTCCTTTTTACCGGAAACGGTCACTGTCACGGCTCCGCCGCCGGCTGCTGCCGTATACTCTTTTTCCTCCAGCTCTTTGGTCTTCTCCTCCATCTGACGCTGCATCCTCTGGGCCTGTTTCATTAAATTTGTCATATTGCCGGGCATTCCGCCCGGAAAACCACCGCGTTTCGCCATGATCATGTCCTCCTGAATAATTTTCTATTTTTCTGTTTATTTATATTTTTGCTTATTTTCATACTTTATTGCCCGGCCAGATTCTCCCCCTGTCAGGCTGCCGGAGCCCGGCCCTTAATCCTCGAAGGTAATATCCATGTGGATATTCTCCCTAAGCTCCTCGTCCGTGATATACCTGGTATCCAGACGCTCGCCGCTTTCCCTGAGACGCGCCTTAAAATAAATGGACCGTCCATAGGCCTCCTCCACATGACGCTCCAGATCCCCGAGGATGCTGGGACGGCTTCCCATACTGAAATTCATGGCATCGTTAAAGACGATGCACAGGCAGCTGTCGCCTGCCGGCTCCACCACTGTCTCACGAAAGCTGGGCCTTATGGACATCCCCATCTCCCGGACGATCTTTCCCCACTCATTCCGGATCAGGTTCAGATCCTCCAGCTGGGCTTTGGGAAGCGTCACCGTTCTGGGCTCCGGCTCCGCATTTCCCTGGACCGGGGCCGTGGGCTGCACTGTCTGGAGGACCGCCGGCTGGCTTCCATCCCCCATCGGGCTTCCAGGCCACGGAGCCGCCGGGATCCCTTCCTCCATCTGGCGCTCCAGCCGTTCCAGACGCTCCAGCACCGCATCCATGGACTGCTCCATCTCGGGCTTCGTCAGCCGGATAAACGCCAGCTCCACAAGAACCCGCTTCTGGGCTGCAAAGCGGATCTGGTTCAGTACCTCAGAGAACACCCGGATATACCGCATCAGCACATTTTCATCGGCCAGAGCCGCGTCTTCCCTGAGCTGCTTCAGATTGTCCTCGGACATATCCAGAAGCTCCTCTCCCTCGCCGGCCGTCTTTAAGAGAAGAAGATTCCGCAGGAACCAGATGAAATCCGCCACAAACTGGGAAAGCTCCCGGCCCTGGATCACCATTTCCTCCAGCTTTAAGATACATTCCTTTGTCTGTCCGTTTCTGAGGGCGCAAAACAGCTCCCGGAATACCCGGTTGTCCACGGCTCCCAGCACATCCAGCACATTTTCATAGGTAAGGGTCTCCCCATAGTGGAAGGCTGCGCACTGGTCCAGAAGGCTCAGCGCGTCACGCATGGAGCCGTCCCCGGCCTTGGCCACATACCGCAGGGCCCGGTCCTCCACCGCCATGCCCTCCGCATCCGTCAGCTCCTTCAGACGGTCCGCAATGGTATCCACGGTGATCCGCCGGAAATCGTACCTCTGGCACCGGGAAAGCACCGTGATCGGGATCTTATGGACCTCCGTGGTGGCCAGAATAAAGATCACATAGGACGGCGGCTCCTCCAGCGTCTTAAGCAGAGCGTTAAAGGCGCCGGTGGACAGCATATGCACCTCGTCGATGATATAGACCCGGTATCTGCCTTCGGTGGGCGGGTACTGGACCTGCTCCCGGATCTCCCGGATATTTTCCACGCCGTTGTTGGAGGCCGCGTCGATCTCCACCACGTTTAAGGACGCGCCTGCCTGGATCTGCTGGCAGCTCGGGCACTCCCCGCAGGGACTGCCATCCACCGGATGCTCACAGTTGACCGCCCTGGCAAAAATCTTGGCCACAGAGGTCTTTCCCGTTCCCCGGGTCCCGCAGAACAGATAGGCGTGGCCGATCCGCTCCGACCGGATCTGATTCTGTAAGGTTGTAACGATATGGTCCTGGCCTTTCACATCCCCGAAAACCTGGGGCCGCCATTTCCTGTAAAGCGCTGTATATGACATCTCTTATTTATCTCCGAAGCTGATCCCCAGAAGCCTTGCCTCTTTAATGATATCCGACTGGGGGTCCACATATTTCAATTTTCCGGCGCTCTCTTCCAGGGGAATATCCGTGATCACGTTATTCTTCACGACCACCAGCTTTCCAAAATCTCCCCGGTCGATCATATCCGCCGCATGGGCGCCGATCCTGGACGAAAGCACCCGGTCAAAGGGCACCGGAGCGCCGCCCCTCTGCATATGGCCCGGAACCGTGACCCGGATCTCCTGTCCGGTCATTTCCTGGATCCTTGCGCCGATCTCATAGGCCACAGACTGATATTTCTGCGCCCGTTCTTCCAGCTTTTTCTTATATTCCTTTTTGGACATGGCCGCTTCTTCTTTGGATATGGCTCCCTCTGCCACGGCCAGGATCGAGAAGCGGCTGCCGCCTCTGGTCCTCTCCTGGATCTTTTTTACCACAGCGTCCAGATCATAGGGAATCTCCGGAAGCAGAATGATATCGGCTCCGCCTGCGATGCCGGCGTGAAGCGTCAGCCAGCCCACTTTATGTCCCATGATCTCTACAATAAATACCCGTCCATGGGAGGAGGCAGTGGTATGGATGCAGTCAATGGCGTTGGTGGCAATATCCACGGCGCTCTGGAAGCCGAAGGTCATATCCGTCCCCCAAAGGTCGTTGTCAATGGTCTTTGGAAGCCCCACCACATTTAGGCCCTCCCGGCTTAGGAGATTGGCCGTTTTCTGGCTCCCGTTTCCTCCCAGGACCACCAGTGCGTCCAGCTTCAGCTTATAGTACGTGTGCTTCATCAGCTCCACCTTGTCCAGCCCGTTTTCGTCCGGAACCCGCATCTTTTTAAAGGGCTGTCTGGAGGTTCCCAGCATGGTGCCGCCTTTGGTCAGGATCCCAGAGAAGTCGGAGCGTTTCATCATACGGTAATTGGCGTACATAAGTCCTTTGTAGCCGTCTTCGAATCCAATGATCTCCACCTCATCCTGATAGATCTGGTACAGGCCCTTGGCCACGCCGCGCATGGTAGCGTTTAATGCCTGGCAGTCGCCGCCGCTCGTAAGAAAACCGACTCGTTTCATATGATCCACCCTTTCTGTTTTATTCTGACGGTTACGGGTCAAACAGGTATACGTCGTCCATTATGTCATTATAATACAAAGGAAACATGGGGGCAAGAAGAATTTTAGCGGCAGATCTCCATCGGGCAGCCGCCCGGCGTCCTCTGTCCGCCGCAGGCAGGCAAGAAAATACATGGCCGGACTGCTGCGATTTTTGTTCCGCCCGTATACGCGAAAGAGGGCACGGCGTTTTTCAACACCGCACCCCCTTCAGGCCTAATTATATCTTTTATCCGCACGTTCTGCTTTGAATGCTCACCATAAACGTTACCCTGGCAGCCTGCTCAGTCCCGGCTCCCTCACGGCACATGAGAGGTTCCCCTTAGTGCTGCTGCATTCCTGCCCTGACACGGTTCAGAGATTCCCATTGCGTAAGACCAAAACGTCAACGCCTCTTACCAGGGGCAGCTTCACAGTGAAACACCCGGGGCAGAACATCACCCCTGCTCTAGCGGATTGCAGGTACAGGGCACCGCTGACTCCCCGGCTGTGCGGACCAGTTAAGTATACATGGAAGCCGTGGTTTTGTCAAGCATTCCCTCGGTTTTCGTCTTCCTCCCCAACGGGTCCTTCCCGTGTTCCGCACCCTGCCCTTCATCATAAAAAAGGAAAACGATGCGGCGGACCGGCCGCAGGAAAAAGGGTTAGGAAAGGGCGATCTCCTCTCCGTCGATGAACATGCGCTTCACGCCGCCGTCATACTCCAGGGGATCTCCATCCCAGATCACCAGGTCTGCATCCTTTCCAGGCTCCAGGGTTCCCACTCTGGAAGAGATTCCCATGTACTCCGCCGGATAGGCCGTCACTCCTTTGATGGCCTCCTTCCGGCTTAAGCCCCGGTCAGTCATAAGGATCAGCTGGGTACTTAAGATCTCCAGATTCATCTCCGGATGGCCGGTGGAGATGGCCGCATGGACGCCCTCCTTCTCCAGCTCTGCCCCCAGGGACAGGGATTTTCCCTTCTCTTCCATAGAAAAGCTGGTTCCATAAAGGGGACCGATGATGAAACGGAGGTCCCTTCTGTCCAGATCCCGGATCACCTGGGAGGCGTCATAGGCCATGGTCAGCACATAGTTCAGCCCGAACTCCTCGCCGATGCGCACCGCCGTTTCCATATCGTTGGCCTTCATGGCCGCCATCTGCACCGGCATCCCGTCGAACACTCTGGAAAGAGCTGCCAGCTCCAGTCTGAACTCCTGGCTTTCGCCCGCCTTTTCCTTTCTGGCATATTCTCTTGCCTTAAAAAGAATATCCCGGATCATGGCCGCAGAAGCCAGTCTCGTCTGGGGCGCCCGGTTCTTTCCGCCGTACCGTTTCCTTGGCCCGCTGGTGAACACAAAACGGTAAGCTGCCTCGGGCTTTATGATCCGTTTTTCCCTGGACGCCCCGGCGGTCTTTAGGGCCGCGCAGGTGCCTCCGATGAGGTTTCCGTTTCCTGGTCCTGTCACCACAGTGGTCACTCCGGCCCGCAGGGCCATGGAAAAGCCCTCGTCCTCAAAATTCAGGGCATCGTAGGCCCGCAGCTCCGGAGCAATGGGGCCTTCTTCATTGGCGTCATTTTCCTCAAATCTGTGGATCTGGCTGTTGACGCCCACCTGGCAGCTGGGCTCCACGATACCGGGAGTCACCAGCGCGCCCTCCGCGTCGATGATCTCCTCGTCCCCCTCCGGCATGAGGCAGTCCGCCACCTCTCCGATTTTTCCGTTTACGATACGGATGTCCTTCATTTCTTCAAAAATATCTGCGCCGTCGATCAGCATACAGTTTTTTATCAGCATGGCTGCCACCTCCTTAGCTTTCCGCCTGGTATTGGATCTTTCCGTTGATGAGTACCGTCCGCGGTCTTCCTCCGGCCTTAAAGGGCTCGGATTCCCAGATCACCACATCCGCAGCCTTGCCAGGCTCGATGGATCCCAGCTCGCCGGCCAGATCCAGGGCCTTTGCCGCCCGGATGGTCACGCATTTATAGGCCGTTTCCTCCGTAAGTCCATGCTTTATAAGCACGGCCACCTGGGATAAAAAGCCCTCCATGGGGATCACATGGGAATCGGTGGTCAGGGTAAATTCCACGCCGGCCCGCTCCAGGATCGCCGGGGCGTCATAGCGCTTGTCCGCCACCTCCAGCTTGCTCTTTCCGCCTACGGTGGGGCCGATGATGTAATGGGCGCCCGCTTCCTTCAGGTCGTCGATCATCTTCCAGCCCTCGGTGCAGTGCTCGATGCTAAGATTCAGGCCAAACTCCTTTCCCACCCGCAGAGCCGTCAGGATATCGTTGGCCTGGTGGGCGTGGATCTTCACCAGCATTCCATCGAAGGCCCGCATCAGGGAGTGCATGGCCAGATCGTATGTAAAGGTGGATTCTTCTCCGTTTTTCAGCTTTTCTTCATGGGCCAGCCATTTTTCCCGGTAGGCCTTCGCCTTATAAAACGCCTGACGCATCAGAGCGGCAGAGCCCATTCTTGTGGACGGCGTCTGGCCCTTTTTTCCGTAGGAAACCTTGGGATTTTCTCCCAATGCCATCTTTAAGGCCGCTTCCTCCTTCATGATCCTTTCATTCAGGGTGGCCCCCGCAGTCTTCAGGTATGCAAAGGTGCCGCCCATGATATTTCCGCTTCCTGGTCCCACGGCTACGGTGGTAACCCCGGCCTCCAGGGCCCGGTCGAACAGGCTGCAGTGAAAGTCAATGGCGTCGATGGCCCGCAGCTCCGGGTGGATGGGGCCGGTCATCTCGTTGCCGTCCTGACCGTCGGTATCAATGACGCCCAGATGACAGTGGGGCTCGATGAAGCCTGGTGTCACCAACTTTCCCCCGGCGTCGATGACCGTGTCCTCCGGGCCTGGCACGATCTCTTTCGCAACATTCGCAATTTTCCCATCTTCCACGGCAACATCATATTTTTCCTTATAGATGCCGGCCATGGAGATCAGGGTTCCGTTTTTAATTACCAGCATGGCTGTCCTCCTTTATTTCTTCGGTTTTCTCCGTTTTTTTCCGTTTTCCTTCCTCTCTCAGTTCCTTGAAGAAGTCCTTCATCATCCGGGAGCATTCCTCTCCCAGCACCCCGGTCTCCACCTCTGCCTGGTGGTTGAAGCCGTCCTCGTGGAGCATGTCCAGGACAGAACCGGCGCATCCGGCCTTTGGATTCATGCAGCCGATGACCACCCGGGGGATCCTGGCCTGAACGATGGCCCCGGCGCACATGGGGCACGGCTCCAGGGTGACGTACATGGTACAGTCCTCCAGCCTCCAGTCCCCGATCTTTCTGCAGGCCTTGCGGATGGCAATGATCTCCGCATGGGCCAGGACATTTTTATCGATGGTGCGGCGGTTATAGCCCCGAGCGATGATCGCTCCGTCGTGGACGATCACACAGCCGATGGGGACCTCCTTTAAGGCAGCCGCCTTTTTTGCCTGACGCACCGCCTCCCGCATATATTTTTCTTCCTGTGTCATACGCTGTCTCCCCGATTCATGATTCTGAATATAAGTTTAACCGGGCCGGAAAGAGGTGTCAAGGAATTCGTTTTACAGCCCCGGCAAAAATAAACCGCATACCATCGCTTACGGACGGCTTACCGCCTCGAGGAAGAAGATCCCCTCCGCCAGATTGACGAACATTTCCCTGTCCTTTATGGCCCGCGGTCTTCCCTTCCACCATACGGTCTCCCGGTCAGCTGAAACAGAAACCGTCCTGCCGTCATCCAGAACGTATGTAATGGTGATCATGGAGCTGCCGCCGGAGACCGGCTCCTCAAACAGGGCGTATCTTAAAAACCCTGTGAGCTTTACCGCCTGCTCCACATGCTCCCGGTCCGTGAATTCCTTTTTCTCATCCGTGACTCCGGGATACTCCGCCACAATGCTCCGCACATCCTCCGGATCGGGGATCCCCAGAAGGTACATGCCGTTCATGAAAATGCTGACGGCGAGCACTGCTGATACAGACAGAAATACGGCAAGGACGAACCGCAGGAGCTCTTTTACTGCCTTATGTTTCATGAAAATTTCTCCCTTCCAGCCGGAAAGCTGTACATGATTTCTGCCGATATACCAATTATAGCAGAAAGCTGTCATTTTTTCTTCTATTTTTTTAAATATATCCCAGAAGGCCTTCTCACAAAAATAATGGCGTATCCAGCCGCCCGGACCGGTAGCCGCTGTCCGCTTTACATGGAGCCGGGGGAGTGGTATATTCATGGAGAAAGGATGGGATATTATGAAGATCTGCGGATTACAGAAAACAACGCTTTTAGATTTTCCCGGCCATGTGGCCGCAACCATATTTACCGGAGGCTGCAATTTCCGCTGCCCCTTCTGTCACAACAGCGACCTCTTGGGAAGCGACGCTCCGGCGGCCTTTACCGATGAGGAGGTGCTGGATTTTTTTAAAAAGCGGAAAGGGATCCTGGAGGGGGCCGCCATCACCGGCGGAGAGCCCACGCTCCAGCCGGACCTGGAGGATTTCATACAGAAGGTACGGGCGCTGGGATACCAGATCAAGCTGGATACCAACGGCTACCGGCCGGAGGTGCTGAAGCGTCTCTGTGAAAAGGGCCTCATCGATTATGTGGCCATGGACATAAAAGCATGTGAGGAACGGTATCCGGCAGTAGCCGGAGTATCGTCCCTCCAGATGGAAAACATTCGTGAAAGTATTGAATTTTTAAAAAGCGGCGCCGTTCCCTATGAATTCCGGACCACCGTGGTCAGAGAACTCCATTCCGCGGAGGATTTCCAGAAGATCGGGCCATGGATCGCAGGCGCTCCCCTGTATTTTCTCCAGAACTTCACCGATTCCGGCAATGTGCTGAATCCTGTATACACAAGCTGCACCGCCCAGGAGCTGACCTCCTACCTGGAGATCGTAAGGCCCTTCGTGGGCCATGCAGAGCTCCGCGGCATTGATTACTAGCCGTCCGGCATGCTTCTGCGAAGCCAGAACGTTTTACCGTACCCGGATATCCGTGTACCAGTAGCCAAAGCGGCCGTCGTTGGGCGGCTGCTTTTTTGACAGGACAAAATTCGGGAACCCAAACATAGACGCCATGTATTTCTCACTGCTGTAATAATGGCCGGGAACCCCGATGAGATAACGGGCGCGGCCATCCTTGTTCCCCAGGCGGAACAGGATGATATAGCGGAAATTGTAATACCCATGGAGCAGGAAGCTGTTGTTTCCGTACACCCAGCTTTCCCTGGGCAGACGGCCGATATCCTGGGGACGGATCGTTAAGATCTCGCAGCCGCTCTCATAATCAAAGGGCTGGATCTTCGGATAGGATTTCCGCAGCTCCTGCCATAGCTTTTCCGGATCTGCCGTCACATCCTCTGTTTCCTGGAGGTATCGGAGGACCTCCGGATTTTCCAGCTCCGGAGAACGGGAAAGAGAAGCGTCCTTTTCCGGGGCAGCCTGGCCGGAATCCGGGCCCGGTACGGGGACCGGCCCCGAAGGAGATCTCTCTGCCTGTGGCGCAGGAGGATCTTCCTCCATATGCAGGATCCGGCGGATCGGCTCAGATGGAGACACACCGGAAGCCGGTGGCAGTTCTTCCGGGGAAACCGTAGCTTCCGCTTTGCCCGGTATCTCCTTCGGCGCTGCCGGCTTCCCCGGAAGCGATTCTGGTGCCGACGGTGCGGACGGTCCCCCTGGAAGCTCCTCTGGTGCCGACGGTGCAGATGGTCCCCCTGGAAGCTCCTCTGGTGCCGACGGTGCGGATGGTCCCCCCGGAAGCTCCTCTGGTGCCGACGGTACAGGCGGCTTCTCTGGAAGCTCCTCTGGTACTGGCGGTGCAGGCGGCAGTTCCTCCGGCGCTGGCATCACAGACGACTCCGGCACCATGGCCGGGCGGGCCGGAATGGACGGCGCGGGATCCGGGACCGTTTCCTCCCGGCTTCTCCGTTCCTCCTCCCGGGCGATCTCCGCCTCGATCTCCCGCACCACGCTGGCCACAGCCACCACTGGCTCCTCTTCGCTCTGGTCCAAAGCTCCGGGGAGGACCTCCTGGGCCGGGAGCATTTTTACCGTATCCCCATTTCCCTGATTCCCCGGAAGGGATCCCGGCAGCGTCTCCGGCTCCACAGCATCCTCCCAGATCGTCGTATAGGAACGCCAGGAGTTTTTCACGTCATGGATGGTCAGTCCGTAATATGTATCCAGTCCCCCGCCGGCTCCCTCCACATTTTTCGCATCCACCACAGCCCGGAATTCCCCAGCTCCATTGCGGATAAAGATATTTCCCAGGAAAACCTCCGTCCCGGCTTTGGAAAGCAGAAAAACGCCAATGGCGCTGCCTCCCATATACACCTTCTTCACGCTCAGATTCAGACGGCACTGGCCGTTCCTGGCCTCCAGCTTCACAAAGCCTACATTCTTTCCCTTTTCTTTTCCTTCATATTCATAAATATAGGAAATCAATCTGCGATAGTCAGACATATTTTCACCCCTCTGCTATACAGTATATGACAGAGGGGTGATGAAATATTCTCCGGATATTCAGTTTATTTCCGGATAGCTCCGGATTTTACGGCGGCTTCTGCCACACGCTTTGCCACATGGGCGGCAACTCCCGGCTCTAAGGCCCCGGGAATGATGTATTCGGCGCACAGCTTATCGTCGGTCACCAGCTCCGCGATGGCATGGGCGGCGGCCACCTTCATATCATAATTGATGTCGCGGGCTCCGCAGTCCAGCGCGCCCCGGAAGATTCCCGGGAAGGCCAGAACATTGTTGATCTGATTGGGGAAATCGGAACGGCCGGTTCCCATGACCTTCACGCCCGCGGCCATGGCCTCGTCATACATGATCTCCGGCGTCGGATTCGCCATGGCAAAAACGATGGGATCCTTGGCCATGGTCTTTATCATCTCCGGCTTTAAGGCTCCGCCCACAGAAACTCCGATGAACACGTCCGCGCCCACAAGAGCGTCTGCCAGATCTCCCCTCTTATCCTCCAGGTTCGTGATGCCGCACAGCATCTCTTTATGGTCCTTGATGCCCACGCCCCGGTCCTTATAAAGAATACCGTTCTCGTCACAGGCGATGATGTGCTTCACTCCGGCAGCCAGAAGCATTTTAATAATGGCCGTTCCGGCAGATCCAGGGCCGTTTAACACCACATGAATCTCCTCGATCCTCTTTCCAACCACCTTTAAGGCGTTTAAGAGGGCCGCCGTGACCACAACGGCTGTGCCGTGCTGGTCGTCGTGGAATACCGGGATATCCAGCTCCTTTTCCAGACGGGCCTCCACCTCAAAGCATTTGGGGGAAGCGATGTCCTCCAGGTTCACGCCGCCGAAGCAGGGAGCGATGGCCTTGACAGCCTGGATGATCTCCTCTGTGTCCTTGGTATCCAGGCAGATGGGGAAGGCGTCTACGTTTCCAAATTCCTTAAACAGGATCGCCTTTCCCTCCATCACCGGCATAGCGGCCTCCGGCCCGATGTCTCCCAGTCCCAGAACAGCGGTCCCGTCGGAGACCACAGCCACCAGGTTTCCCTTGGCCGTATATTTATATACTTCCCTTTTGTCTGCATGGATCTTCCGGCACGGCTCGGCTACGCCCGGCGTATAAGCGGTGCTCAGATCGTCCCTTGTGTTTACGGGTACCTTGCTCTTAATCTCGATCTTACCCTTGTGCTCTGCATGGAGTTTTAAAGCTTCTTCATTAAAGTTCACTGGCTGTTCCTCCTCTTTTTCGTTTCAGTCTCCAGCCATCTCCTCCCGCCCGGAGGCGGGACCTGTCGGAATTACAGGAAGGCGGCGCGGCGGCTGTATGTCCCGTTCAATATCCGATGCCGGGACAAAAGTTTGTTTGACCCAGCTATCATAATTACAAAATAGCACAAAAGCCGGTAAATCTCAACCCTATTCGACCTTCATCATCCGGTATCCCACACCGATATGGGTCTGGATATACTGGGGACCGTCTGCGCTGGAATCGATCTTTTTTCTCAAGGTGGCCATGAACACCCGCAGGGAAGCGATATCACTGGCTCCGCTGCTGCCCCAGATTTGCTGCATAATATACGTGTGGGTCAGGACCTTTCCCACATTCCTGGCCAGAAGGCATAGAAGCTTATATTCAATGGGCGTCAAATGAAGCTCCTTATCCCCAAGCCACGCGCATCCGGCGGCGTATTCGATCCGAAGCTCCCCGTTTTCAAACACCGCGTCCTCCGCCTGAGTCTGTCCCGAGGCCGAAAGCCGCCTGGTGGTAGCCCGCAGACGGGCTAACAGCTCCTCCACGGAAAAGGGCTTCGTCACATAATCGTCAGCCCCTGCGTCCAGGGCCTCGATCTTATCCTTATCCTCATTCCTGGCGCTGATGACGATGATGGGCATATTGGACCAGGTACGGATCTTTTTTATGATGTCCACTCCGTCCGTATCCGGCAGTCCCAGATCCAGGAGTACGATGTCCGGATTATGGGACGATGCCTCCAGCACCGCCTCAGCACCGTTCAAGGCCGTCAGATACCGGTAGTCATGGGTCTTCAGGATCGTCGTGATCAGATTGTTTACAGATCTGTCATCCTCCACCACAAGGATCAAAGGTTTATTCATGAAGCTGTACCTCCCCTGCTGGCAATGTAAATGTAAAGACTGCTCCATGGGGCGCATTGTCTGAAACAGTCAGCTCCCCTCCATGGGCGTCTATGATGGACCGGCAGAGGGAAAGACCGATGCCGCAGTTGCGCCGGCTGTCGGCGATCGGATTCCCTCCGCTGTAAAACATATCGAATACCCTGGGCTTTTCCTGATCTGGGATCCCAGGCCCATCGTCGGCAATGGAAAGGATGATCGTTCCATCCTTTTTTTCGGACCGGATCGTGATATGGGAGCCGGCGGGCGTATATTCGATGGCGTTGTTGACGATATTGATGATCACCTGGACGATCAGCCTGGGATCCATCCTGGCCAGGAGAAATTCCTCCCCGCTTTCTGTAACGATGGTATGCTCTGCGCTTTTTTTATTCACATGACGCAATGCCTCGGCCACCACGTCGTCCACCAGATCCTCGGTGATATTTAAATTTAAGCGGCCCTCCACCAGCCGGGTGATGGACAGGAGGTTTTCCACCAGATTGATGAGCCACATGGAATTTTCATAAATATCCGTATAAAGCTGTTTCCTCGTCTCCTCGTCAAAGTCCTGGCCCATGGCCAGAAGATTGCTGGCGTTTCCGGAAATGGAGGTCAGAGGCGTCCTGAGATCATGGGAAATGGCCCGCAGAAGGTTGGCTCTCAGCTGCTCGTTCTTTGCCAGAACGGCGGCTTCCTCCTTTTCTCTGGTGCTCTTTTCATTTTCCAGGGCAAAGGCCCATTCTCCCAGTACAGATAAGAGGATGCTGTTTTCCATGGCGTCCAGTTCTCCGCCTTCCATAACGATCCCAAGGACCCCATAAACGTTTTCGCCCACGCGGATAGCCAGGTACAGACAGCCGGCATCGGAAAAAGTATCCGTGGTGGCTCCCGCGTGTTTATTATTTTTCAGTGTCCATACGGCCACCTCCCGCTCCCTGGCGGAGATACAGCCGGCATCTGGCTCCGTTTCCCCAGCCTGAAAGATCTGCGGCTCTCCCAGCACCCCATTTTCCGCCGGATAGACCACAATGTCCTTTTTTAGCAGTTTCACCAGCTGGCCCGCAGATACAGAAGTGATCTCCTCCTGCCCCCTGGCCTGCTGCAGGAGCCGGTTGGTATCAAACAGGATCCGGGTACGGAAAGCCACCTCCGCCGACTGCTTTGCGTGGCTTTTCAGCCGCATCACCAGAGAGCCTGTGATGAAAGCCGACAGGAACATGACGCTGAAGGTCAGCGGATACCCGGGAGCATATGCCTGGAGTGTATAGCGCGGCTCTGTGAACAGGAAATTGAACACCAGAACACTGACGGCGGATGAGATCAGGCTGTAAATCTGGTTTTTTGTCACCAGGGCCGTCACCAGGACCCCCAGCACATAGATGGTGATGATGTTGGCCTCATTGACCCCCAGGTTATAGAAAAAAAATCCAATGCAGCTGGCCGCCAGAAGGATCCCAATGCTTTTTAGGATATCTCCGGCCGAAAAGACCAGGTGGCGGCGCGTCCCAAAATGCCGTTTTCTGTAAAAAGAAGAGCCCGGATCAGCGTCAGGAATGATATATACGTCCAGATCCGGCGCGTTGGAGATCAGCTTTTCGGTCAGGGCAGGCTTGCTGAATATATGATCCCTGGTGGCGGCGCTGCGCCCGATGACGATTTTTGAGACTCCAGAGATCCGGGCAAATTCAGCGATCTGGAACGGGATATCGTCGCTGTACAGGATCTCGATCCTGGCTCCCAGCTGCTCTGCCAGCCGCATATGGGACTGGAGGCGTTTCCGGTCCTCTTCGTCCATGTATGCCAGATCCGGTGTCTTTACGAACAGGGCCGTAAATGCCCCACGGAACGCATTGGCCATCCTGGCCGCAGTTCGGACGATCTTTGCGTTGGAGGGGGATGCCGACAGACAGACCAGAACGTGCTCATCTCCATGAGCAGCTCCGTCTCCCCTGGTCAGCATATTGATCCGGTCAGCACACCGCCTTAAGGCCACCTCACGCAGGGCCGTCAGATTTGCCACCGTAAAATATGCCGTTCCCGGCGGATGCTCCCCCTCCTTTTCCGCCAGGGCCCCGTTCCTAAGCCGCTCCAGAAGCTCCCGCGGCTCCAGATCCACCAGCTCCACCTGATCTGCATGATCAAAGACCGAATCCGGGATCCTGTCCTTTACAGGGACCCTGGTAATGGCCGTCACGATATCATTCA
This sequence comes from uncultured bacterium, assembly GCA_905215775.1. Classification (GTDB taxonomy): domain Bacteria; phylum Bacillota; class Clostridia; order Lachnospirales; family Lachnospiraceae; genus Alitiscatomonas. The sequence continues at coordinate 26,675 of CAJMRM010000017.1, read as the reverse complement.
GGCTTTCTATGTTCTGGGCACTGACTGTGGTATAAACGCTGATCCCGGCCTTCAAGAGCTCCCGGATATCCTGGTATCTCCTGGAATGCCGGCTCCCCTTAGGGTTTTCGCAGGCCAGATCGTCCATTATGATCAGATCCGGTTTCCTCCGGATGGCCCGGTCCAGGTCAAATTCCTCCAGCCGTTCCATGGCCCGAAGCCGCTCCGCCAGGGCTGTGTCCTCCAGCGACCGGTACGGCGCAATGGAGCCGATGACCACGTCCATGCCCCGTTCCTCTGCCGTCAGCGCCGCCTGGAGCATGGCATACGTTTTCCCGACTCCTGCCGCGTATCCAAAAAAGATCTTCAGCTGGCCGCTTTTTCCGCCTTCCCCTGCATTTTGTCTTTCTTCTGTCATCGCCAGTCTCCTTCCCGGAATATACCACTATTATATATCATCCTGGTCCGGGAACTCAAGGCTGTCAAAAAAAACGTCTGCCTTCCCCATAAAACGCCAGCTTCCATAAAATGACGCCAATACCAGACAGAGCAGGATCGCTTCCTTCATACGGGTCACTTCTTTCTTTTAAATGTGGAAACACCTTTGGATATCCCGGATATTCCCAAGAACCAGCATGGTATCCTCTGCCGGAAGGACCGTATCCGGCGAGATATTCAGCTTCATCTTTCCATCATGCTTCAGGGCCATGATGTTTATGTTGTATTTTCTTCTCACGTTGAGCTGGCCGATGGTCTTTTCCGCCCAGCCCTCCGGGACTGCCACCTCAAAGATCGCATGCTCCTCATCCAGCTCCACATAATCAAAAATGTGGTCTGCGCTGTAACGGATGGCGGTCCAGGCAGCCAGCTGTTTTTCTGGATACACCACCTCGTCCGCTCCATTCCTCAAAAGGAATTTGGCCTGGACGTCCCTGGCGGCCCTGGATACCACATAGCCAGCTCCCAGCTCCTTTAAAAGGGAGGTGGTCTCCAGGGAGCTCTGGAAATTGTCTCCAATGGCTACGATGCAGACGTCAAAGTTCCGCACTCCCAGGGAGCTTAAAAACTCCTCGTCTGTGGCGTCTCCGATCTGGGCGTTAGTCACATAGGGAAGCACCGCCTCCACCCGCTTTTCATCTGTGTCCACGGCCATGACCTGGTGATGGAGCTCGTCCAGCTTCATGGCGATATGTCTTCCAAATCTTCCTAATCCGATCAGTAGTATAGATTTCATGATTTAATTCCTCCTTTATCCCACTGTGATCCGTTCCTGCGGGAACGCGGATCCGCTGACACAGCGGCTGGATACAGCCGCGTAAATGATCGTAAGTCCTCCCACCCGGCCAAAGAACATAAGACCGATGAGGATCAGCTGGGAGATCCGTCCCAGCTCCGGCGTAACGCCAAGGGACAGCCCCACGGTGCCGATGGCCGAGGCAGTCTCAAATAATGCGTCCAGAAGAGGGATCCCCTCCTCATAGCTGATGAACATGCCGCCTGCCAAAAACAGCCCCAGATACATCAGAAGAATGGCTCCGGCGTTGCGGATGGCCTCCTCCGGGATCCTGCGCTGAAAGAAATGGGCGCGCTCCTTCTGCCGGAACACTGCCCTGGCAGAGGAAAAGATCACGGCAATGGTGGTGGTCTTCATTCCTCCGGCGGTGGATCCGGGAGAGCCACCGATGAGCATTAAAACGATCATGAGCATCTGGCCTGCCTCGGTCATTTTTGTCAGATCTGCTGTGTTGAAGCCGGCAGTCCTGGGCGTCACTGACTGGAACAGAGCGCTTAATAGCCGCGTTCCCAGAGGCAGCTCCGAAAATTCAAAGAAGAAAAACCAGGCGGCCGGAGCTGCGATCAGCACTGCCGTTGTCACCAGGATCACCTTGCTCTGCATCCGGTACCGGCTGAAATGGAGCCGGTTCCTCTTCACATCCTCCCAGGTCAGAAAGCCGATGCCTCCAATGACGATGAGAGCCATGATCGTCAGATTGATCACTGGTTGTGACGCGTATGTAGTCAGGGAGGAAAAAGGGGACCGGATCCCGATCAGATCGAAGCCCGCGTTGCAGAAGGCGGAAATGGAGTGGAACATGGCATACCAGACTCCCTTAAGGAAGCCAAAATCCCGTACAAACACTGGAGCCATGGCCACAGCTCCCAGAAGCTCCACCAGAAATACCGTTTTCAGGATAAATTCCGTCATGCGGACGATACCGCCCACCTGGGGAGCGGAAATGGACTCCCGCATGGTGCTCCGCTGCATAAGACTGATCTTCCGGCCCGAGAAAATAGCCACCGCCACCGAGACTGTCACCACGCCCATGCCTCCGATCTGGATCAGGAACAGGATCACCGCCTGTCCGAACATGGACCAGTAGGAGGCTGTGTCATGGAGCACCAGTCCGGTCACACATACCGCCGAGGTGGATGTAAAGAGAGCGTCCAGAAAGGACGCGCCCTGTCCGTCCCTGGTGGCCAGGGGCAGCGTCAGACAAAGGCTGCCCAGAAGGATCACCAGCATAAAGCCCAGGATGATCACCTGGAACGAGGAAACGTGTCTGTGTATCTTTTCTTTAAACTTTGCATTGATCTCCCACCTGAGGTTCTGCCACATATTCCGCACCTGCCTGTAAATCTTCTTATTAATATGGTCTTTATTGCATCCTTATTATATCTTTAAACGCATTAAGCCGGTATGAGTATATAAGGCTCCGTATTAATATTGTATAAAGACAGGCAGGGACAGGAGCATTTATTCCTGTGGAAAGGTATCCTTAAGCTTTACGGCGGCTTCACTGAGCATGGCTGTCAGAAGATTATATTCAAACTCTGCAATGGGACGGCGTTCCTCCAGATAAATTCCCATGACCCCCTTTACCTGATCCTCATCCTGGATCGGCAGATACAACGCCAGGGAATCCGGCAGCGTATGTGTCGAGGCACCTGCCCGGTGTCCGTTGGCCGCCGTCCACTGGGCCACTCCCTTTTCCCGGGCACTGAGGCAAACAGAAAATTCTTCTTCTGACATTCCCGGCCGGGGAAACACCATCGCTGTTCCCAAACGCCCCTTTTTATCCACCGGGTAGATCAGCACCGATAAATTTAAAAGTTTTCCGGCCTGGGCCGCTGTCAGCGCCCAGACCTCTTTTTCCCTCCGGCACCGACGGAGCCTCTGGCTGTTTTCAAGCAAAAGTCCTGTCCGGTATGCGATCTTGGCGCTTTCCACGTTCTGCTGCTTTAGCTTTCTTGTCATTGCCGCAGCGAAGAACCCGGAGAAAAACAAAAGGATAAAGGTAACAGAGTCTCCCCTGTCGTAAGCTTTTAAGCTGTAAAGCGGTTCTATACAGAAAAAATTATATAAAACAACACTCAGAAGAGCGGAATATAAGGCGTAGATCTTCCGGTCCGCAATATAAGAGGAGATCAGGACACCCAGAAGATATAGTATGATCTGATCCGTTCCCGAAAGTCCCAGCTTCAGAAATGCTAAGGACAGAAACGCTGCCGCTGCCATCACAGCCGTAATGAGTGACAGATCCAGAACCGCTTTTCTCCAATCCCCTTTCTTCCTTTTTTCCATCTGAGACGGATGGTATCGTTTGGTCTGGCGCATGTCCGGTATGATGTATACGTCTATATTGGGGGCCAGGTAGGTAAGCTTTTCCAAAAGCTCTGACCGGTACATGGGCCGGATGGTAAGATGATTGGTCCTCCCCAAAACGATTTTTGATACATTGCTGATCCTGGCATACTGGGCGATCTGAGAGGCCACATCAGAGCCGCAGACCGTAACGACCCTGGCTCCCAGGACCTTGGCTATTTCCATATTTTCCCTCAAGGCCGCCTTTGTCTTTTCATCGGCCTCCCGGATCTTTGCAGTCTCTACCACCAGCCCTGTAAGCCTGCCCCGGAACGCGTCTGCCAGCCTGGCAGCCGTCCGGATCACTTTGGCACTGGATGGAGCCGCCGTAATGCAGACCAGGATATGCTCTCCTGTATGATAATCCTGGTTATCGGAAAGACTCCTTTCCTCCTCCGCCATCCGGCTGACCCGGTCTGCCGTCCGCCTCAAGGCGATCTCTCGTAAAGCCACCAGCTTTTCCCGCCGGAAAAAATTGGAGAGCGCCCGTTCCGCCTGGCTCTCTCCGTATATCTTTCCCTCCTTCATACGACGGATCAGATCGTCCGGCTCAATATCTATGACCTCCACCTGATCCGCCTGGTCAAAAACATAATCTGGGATCCGTTCCCGGACCTGGATCCCTGTAATACTCCCCACCAGATCGTTCAGACTCTCCAGATGCTGGATATTGACCGTGGAATATACACTGATCCCCGCTTGGAGAAGCTCCATCACATCTTGATACCGCTTCTCATTTCTGCATCCCCTGACATTGGTATGGGCCAGCTCATCCACCAGCAGAAGCTGTGGCCTCCGCTTCAGCGCTGCATCCAGATCGAATTCCCGCAGCTGGATCCCCTTATAATCCACCATCAGCGGAGGAATTTCCTCAAGGCCCTCCCTCAGAGCTTCTGTATCAGGCCTGTTATGAGGCTCGATATAACCGGCCACCACATCGATCCCACTCTTTTCTGCCTCATGAGCCGCTTCCAGCATGGCGTAGGTCTTTCCTGTTCCAGCTGCATAACCAAGGAAAACCTTCATCTTCCCCCGGTTTTTTTCCTGCTCCCGTTTTTCCTCATATTGGATCCGCTTCAAAAGCTGCTCCGAATCCGGTCTCATTTCTTCCATTCCGATATGCTCCATTTATATGAGCCCCATGGCCCTTGCCACTTCCAGGTTGCACTTTAACACATTTACACGCTCCTCGCCAAAGATCCCCAGGAACTTGTGTTCCGTATTGCCCTCCACGATCTCCTTCACCTTTTCTTCAGAAAGGCCTGAATTCCGGGCCACTGCTGCGATCTGGATCCTGGCAGCCTCGGGACTGATATGAGGATCCAGGCCAGAGCCGGAAGCCGTCAGAAGGTCTGATGGGATCTCCTCTTTCTTTACTCCTGGATGGGACTCAAGAAAAGCTTCCAGATCCTCCTTTACCCGGGCTTTCAGATCCGGATTGGAGTTTCCATAATTAAAGCTACCAGAGGAAACTCCTCCGTACTCACCATTTTCCTTCTGCTCTTCCGTATACGTGTTATAATTTATAGAAGAGACTCGTCCGCGGAAATAATAATCCTCGGTAAATGCCTGCCCTAAAAGTTCAGAACCCACGGCCTCCTCGGCACTGGAAACCGGATCTCCATTCTTATTGATAAGGCTTCCGTTTGCCTTTTCCTTCATCGTTAGCTGGCTGACCCCTGTAAGAGCCATGGGATACAGAAAGGAGCAGAGCCCCATCATAACTGCACAAAAAATCACTGCTGTTTTTAACATTTTTCCAAAGGTTCTCATGAGCTTTCCTCCTACATACCGATCATCGCCAGCATGGGCGCAACCACAAGGTCAATGAGTTTAATACCGATGAACGGAACGATTACACCGCCCGCTCCGTAGATCCCCATATTCCGAAGAAGCAGCTTTTCTGCCTTCATAGGCTTATACTTGACTCCCCGCATGGCAATGGGGATCAGCGCCGGTATAATAATGGCATTGAAGATCAATGCCGAAAGAATGGCACTGGCCGGGGTCGCCAGATCCATGATATTTAAAACCTGCATCTGGGGCAGGATCATGGTGAACATAGCCGGTATAATGGCAAAGTATTTGGCAATATCATTGGCGATGCTGAAGGTCGTCAGGGACCCCCTGGTGATCAAAAGCTGTTTTCCGATCTCCACCACTTCCAGGATCTTCGTGGGATCCGAGTCCAGGTCCACCATATTGGCTGCCTCCTTGGCCGCCTGGGTGCCAGAATTCATGGCCAGTCCCACATCTGCCTGGGCCAAAGCCGGAGCATCATTGGTGCCGTCTCCGGTCATGGCCACCAGCTTTCCCTCTGCCTGCTCCTTTTTGATCGCTGCAATTTTATCCTCCGGCTTACACTCAGCAATAAAGCCGTCTACACCTGCCTCTCTGGCAATGGTTGCCGCTGTCAGAGGATTATCTCCAGTACACATAACGGTCTTTATCCCAATCTCACGAAGTCTTGCGAATCGTTCCACCAGACCCGGCTTTACAGTATCTTTTAGATAGATCACTCCAAGGATCCGCTTTCCCACAGCAACTGCCAGAGGCGTTCCTCCCAGATTGGATACCCGGTTCACGATCTCCTCCAGATCTTCCGGAATCGTGCCCCCCATTTCCTTTACCATGGCCTGGACCGCAGAGGAGGCTCCCTTCCGTACGATCGTACCGTCCGCCATGTTCACGCCGCTCATTTTACTTTGGGCCGTAAATTCCACAAATGTCATCCCGGCTGGAACTTCTGCACCCAAAATACATCCCTGTTTCCTCCCCAATTCCACCGTGGATTTACCCTCCGGCGTCGGATCCAGCAGAGAACTCATGACGCTGAACTGGATCAATTCTTCCCTGGAAGCCCCCTTTACTGGATAAAACTCGGCAGCCAGCCGGTTTCCAAAAGTAATCGTCCCGGTCTTATCAAGAATCATCGTATCTACGTCCCCGCAGGCCTCAACAGCCTTTCCAGACATGGCAATAACATTGAACCTGGTCACACGGTCCATCCCCGCAATACCAATGGCTGAAAGAAGACCGCCAATGGTTGTGGGAATCAGGCATACCATCAAGGCAATGGCCCAGGAAACCGGGATATCCACCCCCAGATAAGAGGCAAAGGGATACAGCGTCACCACCACGATCAAAAAGATCAGTGTCAAAACGATCAACAGTGTATTCAAAGCGATCTCGTTGGGTGTTTTCTGTCTGGAAGCCCCCTCCACCAGGGAGATCATCTTATCCAGAAAGGACTGGCCCGGCTCTGCCTGGATCCGGATCTTCAGCCAGTCAGAAACCACTGTGGTCCCTCCTGTCACAGATGAAAAATCCCCTCCGGCCTCCCGGGTGACCGGGGCTGATTCACCAGTGATCGCAGATTCGTCCACAGAGGCGATTCCTTCCATGATCTCACCGTCATTGGGGATCACTTCTCCGGTCCTTACCAGCACCAGATCGCCCTTTTTTAGTTCCGAGGCGCTGACTATCTTTTCGCTGCCATCTGAAAGGAGGAGTCTGGCCTTTGTATCCTGTTTTGTTTTTTTCAAGGAAGCCGCCTGGGCTTTTCCCCGTCCCTCTGCCACTGACTCGGCAAAATTAGCAAACAGGACTGTGATGAACAAAATTCCGGTGACAATTCCGTTATAAAGCTGATATTCGGTTTTTCCTCCAAACAAGGTCGGGAAAACGGTCAGAAGAAGGGTCACAAGGCATCCAGCCTCCACCACGAACATCACCGGATTCTTTATCATATATCTGGGATCCAGTTTCTGGAAGGCCCCCTCCAGGGAGGACTTCAGAATATCCCGTGTGACAAATTTTGTACTGTTTTTCTTTGACATGCTGTTCTCTCCTCGTCATTTTATTCCCTTCCGGCTCTGGCCGGAAATTCATAAACGCCGCCTGCCTTACAGCCATAAGGACAAATGCTCCGCAATGGGGCCCAGAGCCAGGGCTGGGAAGAAGGTCAGCGCGGCAAATATATATACGATAAATATAAGAACGACCATAAAGGTGACCGTATCCGTGCGAAGGGTGCCTGCGGACTCATTGATCCTCCGCTTTCCAAGAAGGGAGCCTGCGATCGCCAGCTGTGCGATGATCGCCAGATACCGGCCGAAAAACATGGCAAGACCTGTGGTCATGTTCCAGAACAGGCTGTTATCTGCCAGTCCCTCAAAGCCAGAGCCATTGTTGGCCACCGAAGATGAATACTCATAGAGCACCTGGCTTAAACCGTGGAAGCCCGGGTTCGTGATCCCGTCCAGTCCTGCCTGCATAGATACAGCAAGTGCAGAAAAGCCCAGGATCAGAAGCGGATGTATCAGAAGCACCATGGCCACAAGCTTCATTTCCTTCCCCTCGATCTTCTTGTTTAAATATTCCGGAGTCCGTCCGACCATAAGGCCACAGATGAAAACAGCCAGGATCACATACATGACCATATTCATCAATCCCACGCCCTTACCGCCGAATACGCAGTTCAGCATCATGTGGAGCATGGGCACCATACCGCCCAACGGCGTCAGGGTATCATGCATATTGTTGACTGTACCGGTAGTAAAGGAGGTCGTGACCGTCGTAAACAGGGACGACTGGGGAATCCCGAACCGAACTTCCTTTCCCTCCATGCTGCCAGCCGACTGATCGATCCCCATCTGGGCGATCACCGGGTTTCCTGCCTTTTCTGAAAAAAAGCAAATGGAAAGTCCCACCAGAAAAATCACGGTCATCGCGCCGAATACAGCCGCTCCCTGGCCTCCTATCATGGCCCTGCACTTTTTTCTGTCTGTGGCCGATCCAGCCAGCCGCTCTTCCCTTTCCCTCCTAACAGTTTCCCTGCCCGCAGCCTGTTTCCTGTCGTGAAGCATCAGTCCAAAGGTCACGACACACGCACCAGGAAGAAGCATCATAGAAAGCATTTCTGCCATATTGGAGAGAACCGTGGGATTCTCAAAAGGCGTAGCAGAGTTGGCTCCAAAAAAGCCGCCTCCGTTGGTGCCCAGGTGCTTGATGGACTCCAGGGCAGCCACCGGGCCCAGGGCAATATCCTGATATGAACCCTCCACAGTTTTCACCGTAAGATTTCCGATCATTGTCTGCGGCGTTCCCTGGCTTACCAGGAACAGTCCCACCAAAAAAGCCGCTGGAACCAGCACCCGGGTGGTGATCCGCACCATATCTGTATAAAAATTCCCAAGCTGTCTCCCAGCCAGCCCCCGGCAAAACGCCATGCAGGCTGCATAGCCACTGGCTGCCGAGGTAAACATCATAAAGATAATGACCCCCATCTGGGATCCATAAGACAGACCGCTCTCACCAGAGTAATGCTGGAGGTTTGTATTGGTCATAAAGCTTATGATCGTATTGAAGCTCAAGCTCTCCTCCATGGCTCCAATGCCATTGGGGTTAAAAAATAATAGTCCCTGGAGCCGCAGGACCGCATATCCGGTCAGTACCATGACCGCATTGGCCATTAAAAGGGAGAGACCGTATTTTTTCCACCCCATATCCTCTCCCTTCAGACCGCAAAGCTTATAGATCAAACGGTCCACCGGATCAAAGACCGGGTCTGCGAATGTTTTCTGCCCAACGGCGATATGGTATAAATAGTGTCCCATGGGAATCACCAGAACCATAAATGCCGTCAGCGTCAGCATGATCTGCAACATATTTCTTTCCTCCTGCCTTTTTCACTTCTGCGCCCATCAGGACCTCTGTGACCGCAGCCTTTTATAGTTTTTCCGGATTAATCAGTGCATACACCAGGTAAACTCCCAGCGCTGCGACCAGCACGCCCAATCCTGCCATATCCACGCCTCCTCCCGTTTTTTCTGTCATATTCTCTTCCGTCCCACATCGGGACCTCTGCGCCGTTTCTCCTTACCGGTCCACCTGGCCTTCGCAGAAATCTGCAAACAGCTTTACCAGCCCGAAACAAAATATAAGCGCTGCAAGCATTACAGCATCCATCATAGCTCCTTCCTCCTTTGCATAAAGCATTCTATCACCATTGGCCTTAAAACAGGATTAACAGGCGTCCTCCAGCATTAAAGTTTTATTAATACCAGCCAAATACCATGGCAAAAGGCAGTGTCAGGACCAGTGTACTCGCCGATACGGTCATAAGGATAAATAATGGTATCCCAACAAACATGGTCCAGAAGGCCATGACCGGATGATGCGATGCAAAATACTCCGCCCTGCGGTCGAAGCGCTCTTCCGCCTCCCGAAATGATCTTAAAATCGCTGTCATAACGATCCCTCCTTACGGCTATAACCATACCACAGGGGATTTTAAAATGGGGTGAAGATTCCAGATGTGTCATTAAAAATGAATGAAGAAACGGTTTTTATGAAAACGGCGCAAAAAAAGGCCGCCCCCGGCATATCACCGGAGACGGCCCATAGTATCTGCTGCGTTTTTATGTTTTACCCCACAGCCATTTTCCCGTCCTAGAACATCACGGCTCCTTCAGACTGTGTCCAACCTGTGCTTCAGTGAGAACGACCAGAAGGGCGTCCTCCGCCAGTTTCCCATAGCTGGTCCCCTGGCTGTCTGTTCTGGAAAAATATCCCGTATCGCTTTGCAGCTGATAAACCATCTCTCCTATTTTTATCTGGACATCGAAGCTTTCTCCTTCACCAGGGGCTTCCATTGCCTCTTCCCTCAGCGCCGTCTCAAAAAAATACAGGGCATACCCACAGGCCAGCTTGTTCATTTTTGTTTCATATCCAGACTCTGGAACAGAAGCAGTTCCCGAATACAGCGGATCCTCTGTATTTGTCCTTACCTCAGCCGCCAGTTTCCCCAGCCTGGGAAAATCGAATGCTCCCGCAGGCCCCTTGATCTCAGATATGGGACGTCTGTCCGGGCCAGCAATCGTGATATACTGATAATTTCCAGTCATGTCCTGATAAATGGAAAGGGAAACCTCCATTTCATCGGTCTGGATTTTATACTTTTCCACGATTCCCCCCGCCTCCCTGGGGCCGGCGCTCTCAAATCCACTGAGGTCCGCCGCATACAGTTCGTCCAGGATCCGCTCTCTTTCCTCCTCGCTGGTCATGACCGTGATATCATCCAGCCCCCGGCGGTCCACCACCAGCATAAGATCTTGGACAGAATCCCTCTCGCATAAAAGCTCCCCAAGATCCTGGACCAGAACAGAAGCGGATATTTCTTCCCCTCCTTAATGGCAGGCGCGCCCCTCGCCGTGGCCGCAGCCCATATAATGGGTATAGTAGGCCGCCAGATCATCTCCATAGGCCGCCGCCAGGTCTGCATTCTGTTCCTTATATACTGCCACATTGAAATCCGCGCAGCCGGGCCGGCCTTCCTTCATGCCGCAGGTGAGGAAGTGCTCCTGGAGCTGGTCCGTATCATATCCAAAGGCCTCGTAAAGGTCCGGATTGTGATCTGCGTAGTAGATGGGATCAAAGACCATGTACAGATTCTCCGGCGCCTCCGCAGCCGTCTCCTCTGGGGAAACCGCTGGAGCAGCCTCCTCCACATAGGATGCATAGGGGCAGATGCCGTTTTCGTGCAGATGGGCCGGATGGCCGCCGCAGTGATAGTGGTAGCTGCCCAGTCCGCTCTTATTTTTATTGTCCCGGTGGCCGCCGTACCGGTCTGTACGGCCGCTGTGGGCCTCGGCCACAAGAACGCCGGAGTCTCCCGGAACTGCCTGGGGAACCCAGGCGCAGATCATTAGGGCCGCTAAAAATGCTGCTGTTTTTCTCTTTTTCATCTCTAGTCCTCCTTTTTATATACAGAGCTTTTTCTCTCATTATGATAGCTCTGTCCCAGCTTAATATCAAGCGTCATATGCCGACACGCTCTAAAAAGCCCCACGCCAAAAACCGCCTCCCGGACGGCCCCCAGGGGCCTCCGCAGAGACGGTTTTTTCTCTTATTCCTCTGCCACCTTACATACAGTGGCCTCCCCGTAGGCGGAGATGGCTTTATAATATCCGCAAAGGGAATGGTTCAGCTCCTCATCATAGGTATCCACCAGAAGCGGGCTTCCGGAAAGGGAGGCCAGCTTTGTTTTTGTGGCCAGAATGATGATATTCTCTTTTCCCACTTCCCGGATCACATCCGGCGTCAGCTGCTGGTTTCCGCGTCCAAAAAGGTATCCCTGGCCGCCGGTGATGGTAACGATCATCTTTGTCTTCTTCCCCTTTATATAGGAAAGAAGCTCTTTGCCGCCGAGATCGTTGGCCACCAGCTCCTTATTCCGGATCAGATCCACGCCGATCAGCGTGTTCTTAAGCCCCAGAACCTCCATGATCCCCCTGGTTGTGGTTCCGGCCCCAATGATATAATAGGTATCCGGCTCCATCTGTCGGATGGCTTCATAAGCAATGGACTCCATGGCCGCCGCATCCGATAAGGGAGACGGGGCCTTTTTGTTCTGGGTCAGGGTCCGCTCCTTGGGAACTCTTAAATACCCGTACAGACGGGTATTGATGTGTTCCTTCCGGTACTGCTCCTCGTCGATGTCCAGGACTTCCTCCTCCTGGGTCATGGAGAGCTTTCCCGACAGCCATAAAAGCGCCAGACGGCCTGCCGCTCTGGGATTTTTCGCATAGACCGGAGAATGGATCTTCACTCCGGCAGGGATCCCCACACAGGGAGAAGACAGCTCCACGGCCTGGTACACATCCCGGGCAGTACCGTCTCCTCCGGCAAAGAGGATCAGATCCACCTGCTCCGAAAGAAACCATTCTGCCAGCTTTCTGGTGTCCTCTGCCGACGTGGCGGAAAGCGACTCCGGCAGCGCTCCCGCATCCATTGAAGCACTGTCAGACTCCATTCCGGTCCCAGCGGCAGCCGTACCCAGCCGCAGCACCGTCTGAAATCCCATTTCTTTTGCTGTATCTCCGCCCATGGCTCCCGGGCATGTGTATACAAGGATCTCCTCCTTCACCGGCAGGAGCTCCGAAAGGGCAGCCTTCGCCCGATCACCGGCCCTTGGAACAGCACCGCGGCGAAAAGCTTCCGCCGCGGTGTTGTCAGTACCTTTCAATCCGACACTTCCGCCCATTCCGGCGATCGGATTTATGATCAATCCTAATTTTTTCATTATTCGCACTTCTTTAAGTAAGTCTTCCAGCTCAGAACCCACTTTGCCGGATCGTCCATCTCAGACTCGTCAACCTGGTGGGTAACGCTTCTGTGCGGAGCGGTCTTAATGGTCTCGGGATCCTCATGAGCCTCTTTGAATACATACTTTAAGGTCTCGATGTACTCGTCGATATCCTTCTTGGACGGAGTCTCTGTGGGCTCTAAGGTCATGGGCTCAGGCAGATAGAACGGATGGTGGGAGGTCCAGTAATGCATACCGAAGTCCATCATTCTTCTCTGGATATCAAGAGTGCCGATACCGGTCTCCTTCTCCAGGTTCTCTAAGGAGTAACGGGCCTGCTCGATCCTCTGGTTGTGTCCGTCCTCGTAGTAAGCGGAAACCTCCGGAAGCTCCATTAACTTCTTAAATAAGTAGTTGTTGTTGAGAACTGCGGTCTTGGCAACCTGGTACAGTCCGTTAGGTCCTAAGGAACGGATCCAGCAGTATGCCTTTAATACGACCTCGGCAACGCCGTACCACTCTCTTACCTTGCCAACTGCACATGCGTTGCTGGCTGTCTCATAATCGAAGAAGTATTTCTGGCCGTCAAAGCCCACAAGCGGAGACGGAAGATACTTCACCAGATCCTTCTGTACGCCGGTAGCGCCGCAGGCCGGGCCGCCGCAGCCGTGAGGTGTGGAGAAGGTCTTGTGCAGGTTGAAGAAGCACATATCAAAGCCTGCGTCTCTGGCTCTTGTAACGCCCAGAAGGCCGTTGGCGTTTGCCTGGTCATATGCGCAGAGGCCGCCGATGGAGTGGATGTAATCCACGAATTCTTTTACATGGCTGTTGTAAACGCCGGTATCCTCCGGGTTTGCAACGATGTATCCAGCTGTCTTCGGACCAGCAACTGCCTTTAACTGCTCAAGATCCGGCACACCGGTCTTGGGATCCGGCTGTAAGAAGATGATCTTAAAGCCTGCAACGTGAGGAGCTGCTGCATCGGACGGATGGGAGTAAATGGTCGTGATGATCTCGTCACGGTCCTCGCCTTTATCCTTGAAGTAAGCGCGGATCAGGGAAGCCATGGTCATGATACCCTGGGAGCCGCCGCTGGGCTGGAAGGAGAAACGGTCCATACCAGAGATCTCACACATATATTTATCTGTTTCATGGAAGATCTGGAGCATACCCTGTACAGTGCTCTCATCCTGGAGCGGATGGTACTCACGGATCAGGTTTGCCAGCTGATCGTTTACCTTGGGGCTGTACTTAACGGTACATGTACCCTGGCCGATCTCGATATTTACATCGGCGCCCAGTGTCTGCTGTGCCAGTCTGGAATAGTGGCGTAAAACAGCAGCCTGAGACATTTCCGGAAGATTTAATTTTGTATTTCTTGCCATTCCTGCGGGGATCGCAGCCTCGCCTTCCACTTCTTCTGCAACGGCCTTCTCCGGCTGTCCTACAAGGATACCGCGCTCGCCGGGAGTGCTCAGTTCATAAATGATCGGCTCGTCCCATTTTGCCTGGTGGAAGCCTGTTCTTACTTTAGAAGATCTGTCTATTCTTTTCACAATATCATTCCTTTCTGCAGCTTACTGGAGCACTTCTTTGAGGGCTGCCGCTAAAGTATCAATATCTTCCTTGGTGTGGATCTCAGTTACACAGTAAAGTGCGGACTGGCCCAGGTTTGCAAACTCTGCGGAAAGGTCTTTTCCACCGAAGATGCCCTTTTCAAGTAATGCCTTGTTGATGTCTGCAACGGTCTTTCCTGTGCCGTTGAAGTCAACAACGAACTCTTTGAAGAATGCGGAACCGAATGCATTGGCTTTCACGCCCGGAACCTCATTTAATTTCTTAACTGCGTACTGGGCGTTGGCCATGATCTTCCTGCCAACCTCAGCCATTCCCTGCGGTCCCATGGTAGCCAGGTATACGCCTGCTGTGATGCCCCAGAGAGCGGACTGGGTTCCTACATACTCCTTACCATGCTCTCTGTGATGACCGAAGGAAGTTCTGTCGTAAGCTACGTCACCGAAGCCGTACTCACCCGGCTTGGATGTGGGAGCAAGACCAAACAGACGGGACGGGAACTCCATTACGAATTTCTCTTCGTCTCTGGTCGCCATGAAGCCGGACTGGCCTCCGCCGTAATACATGTGGATTCCGAGGGGCTGTAAATCTCCGCACACGATGTCAGCACCATAGGAGGGTGGTGTTGCCAGTACGCCAAGAGAGATCGGATCCACGCCAACCAGGCTCAGTCCTCCTGCTTCATGTACCATATCAGATATTTTCTGGCCATTGGGCTCGATTACGCCCAGATAGCCCGGGTTCTCAAAGTATACGCCGATGGTATCTTCATTGATCTTGGACTTTAAGTCCTCCAGATCTAAGTGGCCCATGCAGTCGCATTTTACACTTACCATCTTTAAGCAGCATTCTGCGTAGTTTTCAATTACTTTCTTTTTCTCTGCGTCCATGTACTCCGGTACAAGGAGTGTGCTGCGGCCAGTGATACGCTGTGCCATACGTGCGGTTGTAGCGGCAGCCTGTGCCCAGTCCATGGTCGGTACGTTTACAACGTCCATGTCAACCAGCTCAGCTACCATGCTCTCATACTCAAATAATGCCTGGAAACGGCCCTCATCGTTGTAGGGCTCTCCGCCGTAAGCGGTTAAGAACTCGCCCTTTCCGTTGATCTCGTCACAGATCGCCGGAACGTAGTGCTGCCAGCAGCCTGCGCCCAGGAAGTTTAAGTTCTTTTTGCAGTCTGTATCCTTGGAAAGGAGACGCTCTACATGTCTTCTTAATTCATACTCAGAACCAAATGCCTCCGGCAGGTTCATCTCTTCTTTTAATTTTAACAGCTCCGGAACGTTTTTGTGGAGCTCTTCTAAAGAACTCATTCCGATTTCCTTCAGCATTTCTGCCTGGACGTCCGGTACAGAGTTCGGTATGTAAGGATGGCTTTCAAATCCTCTCATGAGTCACTTTCCTCCTAAAAATGGTGAAATTAATTGTTTGAATCCGGGAACCGGAGCACCGGCTCCCGGCTGATATCCGTTTTTAACGATTAAGCGATTCCGCCGCCGTCTACAACTAAGGCTGCGCCTGTTACCCAGCTTGCCAGGTCGCTGCACAGGAACAGAACGCCGTTGGCGATATCCTCCGGCATACCGATTCTTGCAAGCGGTCTGCTGGTTCCGCAGTCCTTCAGGTAATCATCCATCTTGGCGTCACCCTTTTCAACCATACCGGTCTGTCTTCCCTCATCACGAAGCATTGCAGTATCGGTATCGCCCGGGTTGATGCTGTTTACACGGATGTTCATTGGGCCGTAGTCGATGGCCATAGCTCTTGTTACGTTTACGATACCGCCCTTAACTGCGCAGTATGCGGCAGCCAGGTCGCCGCCCTTTAAGCCCCAGCCGGAACCGGTGTTTACGATGCTTCCGCCGCCGTTGGCTTCCATTACCGGAATTACATATTTGGAGAAGAGGAATAAGCCCTTAAGACCTACATCCAGAACAAAATCCCATTCCTTCTCGGATAAGTCAGCCATTTTCTTTCTTACAGTAACGCCGGCGTTGTTATGTAAAATATCGATCTTTCCGAATTTTGCAACGATAGCGTCCACAGTGGCCTTAACCTGCTCCTCGTTGGTAACGTCGCACTGGAAGAATGCAGCGTCACGGCCTGCGTCTCTTAATTCCTGTGCCTTTTCCTCACCCTTGGGGCTGATATCTACCATAGCGATCTTTGCGCCGTAAGCAGATAATAATTCACATACGCCGAGACCGATTCCAGAGCTTCCTCCGGTGATGACTGCAACTTTTCCTGTGAGATTTAAGGGATCTTTCTTAACTAACATACATTTTCCTCCTAAATATTGATTATTTGGATCATACAATAAGTTTCGATTCTTTTTCCGGCGGTCTGGACCGGACGGACACCCTTCGACTGTACTGACCTTTCGTACTGCCCTATTAAAAAGCAATTCCTATGCCAACTTTTCCAGAATTCCGCCCGTTTTATTTATTTTCTCAATAGACCCTTGCATTTACAGGGATTTTTTCTATCCCTCCCGTTTGCCATCCTGTCTCTGTCTGTCATTGCCACAAAGAAAATTGCCATGTCTCCGCGTCTCTCCCGTGTCATCTGTCACTATTGTGTCATGTGATGTCAATTTGTGCCATTTGTGCCATTTGTATTTGTCTTTTCCTGGACTTCATGGTATAATTTATGAAAACTTTCGACTGAATTCCTTCACTGGCCTTTGAGAAAGGAGACTGTTCCATGACAAACCTGGAAGTGATTCGCCCGTTCATCGAACGGTTCATCACCGCCGTCAGCAACTCCCTCCGCCTGGAAATGGCAATTTTTGACGGAAGCTGCCAGCTGTTTTACTGTACGCCCACCTACTCAAAGAAAAAAGGGCGCTCGGTCCACACGCCTTCCCTTCAGGAGGTGATCGCAAACGGCAGTATCCTTATCAATACTCCCGGAGAAATGGCCTCCTGTATCGGCTGCCGCTTCCGGGACCACTGTCCTTCCACCATTGAGATCCTCTGCTGCATCCATGCGGGCACAGAGGTGGCGGGCGTTCTGGCCTTTACCTCTTTTACTAAGGAAGGACAGAAACGGATCACAGAAAACGATACTGTTTACCTGAACGCCATCACAGAAATGGCAAACCTGCTTGGCAGCCAGCTGGAGGCCATGACAAATGGCCAGGGGCCGGCAAACCTGGACGCCAGCATCCTGCCGGTCATGGAGCTCTGCGACCAGCCGGTGCTCCTGACGGACGCCCATGGCGTGATCCTTCAATATAATCAGCTGGCCGAAGATCTTTTAAAGGTCTGTGAGCTGACCTCCGCCTCCCTGTGGCAGATCTTTCCCAACTCTGTTGTGAAGCGGATCATGGAAGGCAACGATCTGTTTGAAAAGAGCGTGACCATCGGCGGCATGGCCACAAAGATCTCCACCAGGGCCATCAAGACCAGCGGCCAGATCACCGGCTTCTATATCCGGATCTCCGACCAGCTCCGGGCCCTTTCCAAGGACACCAGCTATTTTGAAGGGATCATCGGCACCAGCCCGGCCATTTCCGAGGTCCAGAGGATGATCCGGCGGATCGCCGACAGTCCCACGCCGGTGCTGATCACCGGGGAGACCGGTACCGGAAAAGAACTGATCGCCAGAGCCATCCACGAGCAGAGCCGCCGGAGCAAATACCCCTTTGTGGCCATCAACTGCTCCAGTATCCCGGACAACCTGTTTGAGAGCGAGCTGTTCGGTTATGAGGAGGGCTCCTTTACCGGAGCAAAAAAGGGCGGAAAGATCGGAAAGATCGAAATGGCCCAGGGCGGGACCCTGTTTTTAGATGAGATCGGGGAAATGCCGCTCTTTGCCCAGCCAAAGCTCCTCCGGATCCTCCAGGAATATGAGCTGGAGCGGGTGGGCTCCAATAAGAAGATCCATCTAGATATCCGGGTCATCGCAGCCACCAACCGGGACCTGGGGGAAATGGTGGCGGAAAAAACGTTCCGCGGCGACCTCTACTACCGGATCAATGTGATCAATCTGAAGCTTCCTCCCCTGCGTACCAGACGGGACGATATCATCCCCATCTCGGAAAACTATATTAAGAAGCTTAAGCTTAAAATGGATACTCCCTTATCCTCCATCTCTCCGGAGGCCCGGCAGCTTCTTCTGGACTATGAATGGCCCGGAAACGTGCGCCAGCTCCAGAACGTGATCGAATACGCCGCCAACCTCTGCGAAACCGATGTCCTGATGCCGGGAGATCTGCCGGAGACCATGCATGGGGAACGGATCTCCTCCCTGCCGCCCGTCTCCCCCTTCCCTGCCTCCCAGGATTCCAGGGACCAGGAGCTCCTGGAGCTCTTTGACAAATACGGCTATACCCTGGAGGGAAAAAAGCGGATCGCCGACGAGCTGCACATCAGCCTCAGGACCCTGTACCGCCGTATCAGCCGCCTTAAAAAAGAATTGTCAAAAAATTGACTGGATTTCCAACTCCAGTCAATTTTTGGCACTAAAATGGCAAATAATATTCATTTTGTCATTTCTGTCAATCCCTGTCAGTCTCCCTTCAATTTTTTCCAATGCTTTTTATCCCTTCCCGCAGACATTTGTTTTTCCTATAAAATAGGGCCTTTCTATCAATATTCCCTTTGACTCCCCTGTGTTTTTGTACACTTTTTATAATTTTTGTCTGGTTTCGGCACAAAAATTGCTTAAATAATACAGTAACAAAGTTAATCAGACTGTGTCACGGAGAAGCAGCCGGAGACTTTTCTCTCGCACAGTCACTAAAAAGGAGGAATTTGTATGGAAGCTAACTATGGGATTTTAGCATTGATCCCCCCGATCGTGGCAATCGGACTTTGCTTCGCAACCAAACAGGTATTGATCTCCATGTTTGCCGGAATCTTCGCCGGTGCTCTGGTCATCAACCACTGGAACCCTCTTGCAGCAGCATCTTATTCTCTGGATGCGCTTGCAACAAACATGGCAGACAACATCGTTCTGCTCCTCTTCACACTCTTCATGGGTGTCGGCATCGCCTTTATCTGGAGACTGGGCGGCAGCTACGCTCTGGCTGAGGCAGCCAAGAGACGTTTCAAAAAAAGACGTTCTGTATGTCTGGGAACCTGGGGACTTGGTATGGTCTGCTCCGTAAATGACTGTCTGGTTGCAGCCGTTGACGGAAACGTGTTCCGTGACATCTGTAAGGATTACAGAATTTCTTCCGAGAAATTCTCCTATGTTCTTGACTCCACCGCAGCTCCGGCCGCAGCATTCTTCATTTCTGACTGGATCGCATACCAGATCAGTATGATCGGCCAGGGTCTTGACATGGCTGGAATCACCGGCATCACACCTGTAAGCGCTTACATCAACGGCCTTCCCTTCAATATGTACTCCATCTTCACCCTGATCTTCGTAGGTATGATGATGTACACAGGAAGAGACTACGGCCCCATGTTAAAGGCTGAGGTTCGTGCTCTTACCACCGGTCAGTTCAACAGCCCGACTGCAAAACCGATGTTAGACGTTGGAAGCGAGCTTGGCGAAGCGAAAAAGACAAGACCTATGATCATGTGCTTCGTTCTTCCTATCGTTATTGCGTTTGTTATCATCATCTCCGGTATCCTTTACACTGGTATCACCAATCCGGATCGTACCGGCACTGGCATCATGGCGATCCTTGACGCCTGCGACGCACAGAAGGCTCTGTACTGGGGCTCCTTCGGTATGGCTGTTACTGGTATCGTGCTTGCACTGGCTACCAAGATCATGACCTTTGAAGAGACCATGACTACAATCGTTGACGGCTTCAAGCTGATGGCTATGACAGGTGCGATCCTGGTTCTGGCATGGTCCCTGGGCTCTGTAACAAAGAGCATGGGCCTTGGCGATTTCGTAGCTACTTATGTAGGAGAGAACATCCCCACCGGTCTCCTTCCGTTACTGGTGCTTGTATGTTCCTGTCTGGTTGCTTTCGCAACTGGTACTTCCTGGGGAACCATGGCTATCATGACTCCTCTTGCGATCCAGCTTGGATACGCCATCACCGGCGATATCACATTCTCCACCGGTATGACTGGCGCAGTTGTTTCCGGCGCTATCTTCGGCGACCACTGCTCACCTGTATCCGATACGACCGTTATGGCCTCCATCTTCTCCGGTGCGGACCATATCGAACACGTAGGAACCCAGGTTCCGTACGCTGTAACCGTTATCTCCGTGATCGCAGTCCTGTACATCATTTTCGGTTTCACAAGAATTTCACCGTTCGTGCTGATCCCGATCGGTATCGTTGCCCTGTACTTCTTACAGATCGTTCTTCATAAGTACTACATGAAGAAGTACAACATCGATCCCAATTACAGAAAGTTCATGACTGAAGACCATAAGAAATAAGGCGGTCCTGTCTCATCTACATAAAAAAGAACAGCTGCACCAATCAAGGTGTGGCTGTTCTTTTTTGCTCTTTTTATGATCCGTTTTCTTTACCACTTATCGTTGTGATACAGATGTCTCGGGATTCCGTCCACCATGATCGGCGGCACATCACCCTGGATCAGCGGCTTCACATAGTTTAAGAATTCCTCTGTCACATAGTCGCCGTCCTTGTTGATCCACTTTCTGGGAACGACCTTCTCCACGTTGGAAACCTTGTGGACGTTTCTCAGACTGGTGGTGCACTGGTACGGATCGTCGGAAAGACGCTCCAGGATCACCATTTCTCCAGTATCGCCCTCGTCGGCTGCCTTCACAGCCGCACCGCCTACCTGGTAGGCCTCGATAATGTCGATCCTGGAAACCAGATGGGAAGCGGCACGCTGAAGAGTGGAAAGCTCGATGCCCCTTGCCTTGCAGCCCAGCTCGTTGGCGATCCGGCAGGCCAGATAATTGGCGGTGCCGCTTAACTGCTTGTGGCCAAAGGCGTCCACATAATCCACGCCGTCGGTCAGCTCGCATACATAGCGGCCGTCTGCCAGGCGGATCCCCTCAGAAACAGCAACCACAACGGACTGCTTTTTCTCCAGAAGGCCTCTCACCTTCTCCACAAATTTCTCCACGTCAAAGGCCAGCTCCGGAAGGTAAATCAGATCCGGTCCCTCGCAGTCTTCTCCCTTGGAAAGAGCGGCTGCGCCTGTGAGCCATCCGGCGTTCCGGCCCATGATCTCAATGACCGTCACAAGTCCCTTTCCGTACTCCAGGGCATTGCTGTCGCGGATGATCTCCTTTGTGGAGGTTCCGATGTACTTGGCAGCACTTCCATAGCCCGGTGTGTGGTCGGTCAGTGCCAGGTCGTTGTCAATGGTCTTGGGTACGCCGATGAACTTTGTGGTGTATCCCTTTACGATGGCGTAGTCGGAAAGTTTCTTGATGGTATCCATCGAATCGTTGCCGCCGATGTAAATGAAGCACTCGATCTCCAGCTTATCCAGGATTCCGAAGATCTTTTCAAAAATTTCCGGATTTTCATGGATTTCCGGTAATTTATACCGGCAGGAACCCAGGTATGCCGCCGGCGTCCTCTTTAACAGCTCTTCGTCCAGCTCGTTGCGGATATGCTCGGACAGATCGATATATTTTTCCTCCAGGAGTCCCTGGATCCCGTGGCGCATTCCGTATACCTTTTTTGCTCCGCGGTCAATGGCTGTTCTGTATACCCCTGCAAGACTGGAGTTGATGGCTGAAGTCGGACCGCCAGACTGGCCGACGATTACGTTTCCCTTCATATTAAAAAGCCCCCTTACTATTTCTTTGCAACCCTCCAGCGCCTCACACCGCCGGGTCAGGCCTTTTGGGCCCGCTGAAAAGTCACTTGGATTCTACTATACGATATCCGGGAGCTTTTTTCAATCGTTAAATTTCAATCAAATCATTGATTTTGCTGTTCTTTTTCCCTGAACCAGCCGTCCAGACGGGAAAGGGCCTTCACCAGTACCCGCATTTCCTCCTCGCTCAGATCCTCGGTCACTCCGTCGATCATCTCCCGGTGGAACTGCGCATGATGCTCAAAGGCCTTCCGCCCCCGGTCCGACAGGGAAATATAGACCACTCTCCGGTCCTCCTGTCCCCGTTCCCGGACCACATACCCCTTTTTCACCAGGCTGTTCATGGCGATGGTCAGGGTTCCCACGGTCACAGACAGCTCCCTGGCGATGGAGGACATATTTTTAGGCGCACCGGTGCCGATGGCCTCGATCACATGCATATCATTGTTGGTGATATCCTTAAATTCCGGCGTAATGATGGCCTTTTCTTCTATATCCATAATATCGCGGAACAGCCGCACCAGTACCTCGTTTAAGATTCCATACTTATCCACTGTCAGGAGATCCTTTCTTTTTCGTCCGTTTGCATATACCCCGCCCGCGGCAGTATCCTCCGCCGTTCCATGGAGGCCGCACAGAGCAATTTCATATAATAAACAAAAAATGTGGCATCACATCTATGCACAGACATGATACCACATCCCCGGACGGGAAATCAAGGAAAGACGCCGGAATCCCGGGATTTTCCCTGTGAAATGCCGCTGTTCACCGCCAGACGGGAGCTAACAGGACTCCTTTATATAATCCGCCAGCATGGCGCGGACCGACCGCTTCATTTCTTTTGAAAAAGCCGCTCCCGTTTTTCTCCGGTAAAAGGCCTGGGCAAAGTTTTCCGCAGAGCTGGCAGGCGTCTTAACAAAGCCCGCAGCCCTTTCCGCAAACATTTCCTTCAGCTCGTCATCGGAAAGCTCTCTATATTTTTCCTCAAATACCACAAATTTCTGATCGAACCGTTTTCTGTGGACCCGCTTATGGCCTTCCTTATAGTAGCCCAGGCATACCAGGGAGATGGGCACCACATGATCCGGCAGACCGAACAGCTCCTTATGGAACTCGTAATTCTCCAGGATGTCCCCGATATAGCAGGAGCCGATCCCCAGGGACTCAGCCATGAGCACCGCGTTCTGGGCCGCGATCATGGTATCCTCAATGGAGAGCATCAGATCCGACTCGTTGGGAGCCTCCCAGAAAAGCCCGGGCTCCCGCTCAGAAAACTCCCTGCAGCCCTCCAGCCGATAATAATCGAACCACTTTTTCTGGTCTGAAACGAACAGCAGAAGGACCGGGGCCTTGGCGATAAAGGGCTGGTGATCGCAGCTTTCGGATAATTTATCCTTGGTCTCCTGGCTTTTGATGACGATGATGGAATACAGCTGCTGGTTCCCGGCGGTGGGAGCCAGGGATGCCGCCTCCAGGATCTTCGCCAGGTCCTGATCCTCGATCATCCGGTCGTCATATACCCGTAAGGACGTCCTGTTTTTAATGACTTCTGAAATGTTCATGGCATACTCCTTTTTTCTTTCGATTATATCACGTTCCCTGTCCCTCTTCCAGATGGCAGGCACAGAAATGGCCGGGAGAAACCTGACGCAGGATGGGCATTTCCTTCCGGCACCGGTCGGAGGCCCACGGACAGCGGCTGGCAAACCGGCACCCGGCCGGAGGGTTCACAGGGCTTCCCACTTCCCCCTCCATCCGGATCCGCCTGCCGCTCATGGGATGGTCCGGATCCGTACTGGGAATCGCAGAAAGCAGGGCCTTTGTATAGGGATGGCGCGGATTCTCGTACAGTTCCCGGCTGTCTGCCATCTCCGCCATCATTCCCAGATACATGACGCCCACCCGGTCAGAGATATGGCGGACCATGGACAGGTCATGGGCGATAAACAGATACGTCAACCCCAGTTTTTCCTTCAGTTCACCGAACAGGTTGACGATCTGGGCCTGGATGGACACGTCCAGGGCAGAAATGGGCTCGTCGCAGACGATGAACTCCGGCTCCACAGCCAGGGTTCTGGCAATCCCGATCCTCTGGCGCTGGCCGCCGGAAAATTCATGGGGATACCGGGAGCGGTACTCCGGCCTTAAGCCCACCAGGGAAAGGAGTTCACAGACTCTTTCGTCCTTCTCTGCCTTAGAAAAAATTCCCCGTGTCTCCAGCCCCTCAGCAATGATGTCCCGCACGGTCATTCTGGGGTTCAGGGACGCGTAGGGATCCTGGAGCATGATCTGGGCCCGCTTCTTAAATTCACGCAGCTCCCGTTTCCCGGCGCTGTGGACATCCATTCCGTCAAACAGGACCCGGCCCGACGTAGCCGGATACAAGCCCAGCACCGTCCGTCCCAGGGTCGTCTTTCCGCAGCCCGATTCTCCCACGATCCCCACCGTCTCGCTGCGGTAAATATCAAAGGATACGTGGTCCACGGCCTTCAGCTGCTCCTTGGCGCTGAGTCGGAAATATTTGCATAGATCCTCGATCCTTACCAGTACCTGTTTTTCTTCCATTATATGGTTCCTCCCTTCCCCAGCGGTTCCGGCTTCGGAGCGTCCGGATGCATCAGCCAGCAGCCGGCGCTGTGGCTTTCGGATTCAGCGGCCATGACCGGGTGCAGCCGGCGGCAGATCCCCATACAGTACTCACATCTGGGGGCAAAGGCACATGCCTTGGGCGACGCGATCAGATCCGGCGGCGTTCCCTTTAAGGAATACAGTTTTTCCTCAGTCTGGCTCTGGGCCGATGGAACCGATTTCATCAGCGCCCAGGTATATGGATGGACCGCCTTTTTAAAGATCTCACTCTTAGTCCCAGTCTCAATGATCTCCCCCGCATACATGACCTGGATCCGGTCTCCTACTTCTGCGGCGATGCCCAGGTCATGGGTCACCAGGATCACCGATGTTCCCATCTTTTCCTGCAGCTCCCGGATCAGCTCCATGATATCTGCCTGGGTGGTCACGTCCAGAGCCGTGGTGGGCTCGTCGGCGATCAGGATCTTCGGCTCGCACGCCAGGGCCATGGCGATCATGACCCTCTGGCGCATTCCGCCGGACAGCTCATGGGGATACTGGCGGATCCGCTTCTCGGGATTGGTGATCTTTACCATCTTAAGAAGGGAAAGAGCCTGTTCCATGGCTTCCTTCTTTTTCATCTTGCTGTGGAGCAGAAGGCTCTCTGCGATCTGCTCTCCCACGGTCATGGTGGGATTTAAAAATGTGGTGGGATCCTGGAAGATCATGGAGATATATTTTCCCCTTAATTCGATTTCTTTCTTCTTTTCCGGCATTTTCAAAATATCCGTGCCATTAAACAGGATCTGGGACCGTTCTCCCACCTCTGATATCTTTTCCGGCAGAAGCTGCATGATGGCCCGGGCCGTCATGGACTTTCCGCAGCCGGATTCTCCGACCACCACCAGGGTCTCTCCCTTTTTCAGCGTAAAGCTCACATCCCTTACGGCATGGATCCGGCCGGAATATGTATTTAAGTATACGTCCAGATTCCGCACATCCAGGATCACATCTGAATCGTCCCTGACTGTCTCTGTATCAAAATTCGTTTTCTGTTCATTCATTTTGTTCACCCTTTTTCCCTTGTATCGTTACTGTCTCAGCTTCGGATCCAGCGCATCCCGCAGACCGTCTCCCAGAAGCTGGAAGCTCAGCATGGTCAGCGCGATAAAAAATGCCGGGAAAAACAGCTGGTACGGGTAAAAAGCCATGGTCTGCTGGGCATTGGATGCCAGGGAGCCCCAGCTGGTCATGGGAGCCTGTACGCCCAGACCGATATACGATAAGAACGCCTCGCCGAAAATAAAGGAAGGCACGTCGAAGGTCACGGCCACGATGACCACACCCAGGGTATTGGGGATCAGATGGCGGAAGATCACCTTATACCAGGGCGTTCCCAGGGCCTTTGCGGCCAGAAGATATTCCTGGTCCTTCAGCTGGAGCACCTGTCCCCGGACCAGCCTTGCCATATGGCACCAGCCGGTGAGACACATGGCGATCAGCAGGCTTCCGACTCCCTTTCCTACGATCAGGGACACCAGCACCACCAGGAGAAGATAGGGGATACTGGCCAGGATCTCCACGATCCGCATCATGATGGCGTCGGTCTTTCCTCCAAAATACGCCGCTACGCCGCCGTACACCACGCCAATGAGCATATCGATGGCAGCTCCTGCGATTCCCAGGATCATGGAGATCCGTCCGCCGATCCATACACGGGTAAACAGATCCCTTCCCATCTTATCCGTTCCAAACCAGTGCTCCGATGAGGGGAGCGCATTTTTCTCCGAAAGACTTACAGCGTCATAGTCATAGCCCGTCATTCCAGGCCCCACCACGCACATCACTGCGAGAGCCGCCAGCATAACGATGGCAAGGATGGCCACCGGGTTCTTTCTAAGCCTTCTCCAGGCATCCTGCCAGTAGTTTAAGGACGGACGCAGGATCACGTCCCCCTCGCCCTGGTCGGACGCCGCCGCAAAATCATTATTTTCAACCTGTATGCGGCCCAGTTCTTCAATCGTCTTAATTTCCATCTCTTCCTTGTATGATGTTGTTAGAAGCAAAAACAACATACTTCCTTTCTTTTTTTGTT